>NZ_JBEXQW010000124.1:0-1094 GCF_040612775.1 Streptomyces sp. NPDC006339 | reverse complement strand
TCCAACACGGTGCTGCACTCGGGTCCGGACGATGTCAATCCGGAGGCGCGGGGCACGCGTATCCCGGACTTCGTGAAGCTGTCCGAGGCGATGGGGTGTGTGGCGCTGCGGTGTGAGGACCCGGCGGACCTGGACAAGGTCATCGCCGAGGCCAACGCGATCAACGACCGTCCGGTCGTGATCGATTTCATTGTCCACGAGGACGCCCAGGTCTGGCCGATGGTCGCGGCCGGCACCTCCAACGACGAGGTCATGGCCGCCCGGGGCGTCCGCCCCGACTTCGGCGACGGCGAAGACGACTGAAGCGCAGAGCGAAGGAAGAGACCCACATCATGTCCACCAAGCACACGCTCTCCGTCCTGGTCGAGAACACGCCCGGCATCCTCGCCCGGATCGCCGCCCTGTTCTCCCGCCGCGGCTTCAACATCGACTCGCTCGCCGTCGGTGTCACCGAGCACCCCGACATCTCCCGCATCACCATCGTGGTCAATGTCGAGGACCTGCCCCTGGAGCAGGTGACCAAGCAGCTCAACAAGCTGGTCAACGTCCTGAAGATCGTCGAACTCGAGCCCGGCGCCGCGATCCAGCGCGAGCTCGTCCTGGTGAAGGTCCGCGCCGACAACGAGACCCGCTCCCAGATCGTCGAGATCGTCCAGTTGTTCCGCGCCAAGACTGTGGACGTCTCGCCGGAGGCCGTCACCATCGAGGCCACCGGTTCGAGTGACAAGCTCGAGGCGATGCTGAAGATGCTGGAGCAGTTCGGCATCAAGGAGCTCGTCCAGTCCGGCACCATCGCCATAGGGCGTGGCTCCCGGTCCATCACGGACCGGTCCCTGCGGGCCCTCGACCGCAGCGCCTGACACCCCCGAGGTCGAGAAGGGCAGGCCGCCGGTCCATCCGGCGGTCCGCCTGGCGAGACCCGACAACCTTCCTCCCGCACCCCGCCGTACGGTGGGACGCAACACCAGCACCTCAAGGAGATTCCCAGTGGCCGAGCTGTTCTACGACGACGACGCCGACCTTTCGATCATCCAGGGCCGTAAGGTCGCGGTGATCGGTTACGGCAGCCAGGGCCATGCCCACGCGCTGTCGCT
>NZ_JBEXQW010000123.1:0-1135 GCF_040612775.1 Streptomyces sp. NPDC006339 | reverse complement strand
CGTGGAAAGGAACCGGGCTTTGACCCGGCGGCTATATAAGAGTCCGGAGAATCGCCGGTTTGGCTAACCGGCGATCGTCGGCTATGTTTCGCCGCTCTGGTCGGCGGTGGTGCTCAGCGCGAGCGGCCGGGCGGGGGTGCGGCAGGGGCCTTGGGCAAGCCGGCCGGGCGGGTGGCTGCGGCTGCTGGGCGGACCGGCGGGAGGGGCGCGGCCTTACCGGTGAGTCGGTCGTCGCACCAGCGCAGGGCCTCGGCTTGGGTGGCGAAGCCGCCCTCGCGCAGGGTGTGGGTCCATGCGTCGGTGTCGACCTCGTCGACCAGGACGCGGAACGGGCTGGGGGCCCGCTCGTCCAGGGCGCGCAGCGCGACGACGGTGACCATGTCGTCCGGGTCGTCGCGGGTGTAGGAGTAGCCCATGGCGTAGTGGTCGCCGTCGCCGGCGAGGCGGCGTTCCAGTGCGCGCGTCGTCTCGTCCGCCGCCGGTGGCCCCAGCTCGGGGTCGAGGACGATGGCTTCGGGTGGGCAGCCACGGTGGATGAGCCACGACTGCGCCATCGAGGGCAGCGGCAGCCGTTTCCCCTCGAAGGTGAACGTCCGCTTTTCCCGGTCGCGTTGAAGGTGCAGGGCCATCAGCTGCGGCATACCGGGAATTCCCCATGTGACCGAGCCGTCGAACAACACGTAGTAGCTGTGCACGCCATCGGCTGAGTGGTGCTCGGCGAGCGGGGTGAGCATGTCCCCGACTCCGACCTGGCGATCGAAGTCGAGGAGAACCTCGTCGTCGGCGTCGAAGTCGTCCAGGCCGAAATCAACGACGGGGATGGACTTCCGGCCAGGCGCCGGTTCGGTGGAGGACAACAAGAGCCTTTCGGTGGGATTCAGCGCCGCCGAACCGGGGTGGACGGCCATGCCCCAGGCCGGGCCGGGGGCTTCGGCACCTGCGTGGTGGTGGGCGGCCGGCGGGCGGCGAACAGCGCGGCGCGGCCGGCGTCGGTCAGAGCGACCGGCTGGCCGGCGTGCAAGGGGTGGCCGGTATCCCGGACGACCAGGCCGGCGTCCTCCAGCTTCCGCACCTCGGCATAGGGGATGCGGGTGCCGGAGGCGACGGTCACGGACAGCCGGCCTGTCAGCAGGTG
>NZ_JBEXQW010000122.1:0-1268 GCF_040612775.1 Streptomyces sp. NPDC006339 | reverse complement strand
CAGGTCGCGTCGAAGGCGATCGGTACGGACGCCTTCCAGGAGGCGGACATCTGCGGGATCACGATGCCGATCACCAAGCACAACTTCCTGGTGACGAAGGCCGAGGACATTCCGCGGACGATCGCGGAGGCGTTCCACATCGCCTCCACCGGCCGGCCCGGGCCCGTCCTGGTCGACATCGCCAAGGACGCCCTGCAGGCGAGGACGACGTTCAGTTGGCCGCCGCAGACCGACCTGCCCGGCTACCGTCCGGTGACCAAGCCGCACGCCAAGCAGATCCGCGAGGCGGCGAAGCTGATCACGGCCGCGAAGCGGCCCGTCCTCTACGTCGGCGGCGGCGTGTTGAAGGCCGGCGCCACCGCCGAGCTGAAGGTCCTGGCGGAGCTGACCGGCGCGCCGGTGACGACGACCCTGATGGCGCTGGGCGCGTTCCCCGACAGTCATCCGCTGCATGTGGGGATGCCGGGCATGCACGGTGCGGTCACCGCGGTGACCGCGCTGCAGAAGGCCGACCTGATCGTCGCCCTCGGAGCCCGCTTCGACGACCGCGTCACGGGCAGGCTGGACAGCTTCGCCCCGTACGCGAAGATCGTCCACGCGGACATCGACCCGGCGGAGATCGGGAAGAACCGTGCCGCGGACGTTCCGATCGTGGGTGACGCGCGTGAGGTGATCGCCGATCTGGTTCAGGCGGTGCAGGCCGAGCACAGCGAGGGCAACAAGGGCGACTACACCGCCTGGTGGAGTGATCTGAACCGCTGGCGCGAGACCTACCCGCTGGGCTATGACCTGCCGGAGGACGGCAGCCTGTCGCCGCAGCAGGTCATCCAGCGCATCGGGAAGCTCGCGCCGGAGGGCACGATCTTCGCCGCGGGTGTGGGTCAGCATCAGATGTGGGCGGCGCATTTCATCGACTACGAGCGGCCCGCCACGTGGCTGAACTCCGGCGGCGCGGGGACGATGGGCTACGCGGTGCCGGCGGCCATGGGCGCGAAGGCCGGCATGCCCGAGCGGACGGTGTGGGCGATCGACGGTGACGGCTGTTTCCAGATGACCAACCAGGAGCTGGTCACCTGCGCGCTGAACAACATCCCGATCAAGGTCGCCATCATCAACAACGGCGCGCTGGGCATGGTGCGTCAGTGGCAGACGCTGTTCTACAACCAGCGGTATTCCAACACGGTGCTGCACTCGGGTCCGGACGATGTCAATCCGGAGGCGCGGGGCACGCGTATCCCGGACTTCGTGAAGCTGTCCGAGGCGATGGG
>NZ_JBEXQW010000121.1:0-1316 GCF_040612775.1 Streptomyces sp. NPDC006339 | reverse complement strand
GACAAGGCCGGGCTCGTGCCGGGTGTAGGCACCCGTGTTGCCGCACTTGATGCAGCGCGGATAGGGGCCGCTGTAGGGCGGGAGGCTGGTCACGGTTGGGGCTCCTGGGGGTCGAGGGCGGCGAGGATCCGCTCGCACTGGTCGCGTCGGAACTGGTGGGAGTGACGGCTTTCAAGGGTGGCCATGCACTCGGCGCGGACGCGTTCGATGGCGGCCTCGGCCCGCTCGGCGCGCTGCACAGCGGCGCAGGCCGCATCCATGTGGCTCTGCCGCATGGCGTCGAGCAGACGCATCTGTCCGCGGACGGTAGCGACTTCGGCGTAGAGCTGGTCGAGGGCGTTTGAGGTGATCGTGTCGACGGTGTGCCGCTCAGCGGGCTGGGTCACAGGAGGTCTCCTTGCGGGTCGATGGTGTGGACGCGACGCCGGCCGCGGCGCCAGCTCTTCGGCGCGAACTCGTCTGCAGGGGCTTGGCTGTCAGGATTGGTGCGGGGCGGGTGGTCGGGTTCCTGGTCGCGTCCGACGGTCCAGAGTGGGAGCTGGCCTGTGGTCATTGCTCGCCTCCGACGCTTTCTTCGACGGTCCAGGTGGTGGTCTCGCGGATGAGGCGGAGTCGGATGCGCGGGTTGCGTTCGTGGCGGCGTTGGAGTTGGGCGAGGGTGGCGTCGCGGTCGGGGCGGCTGATGCTGCTGGGCATCCAGCCGTCGATGTCCCAGATTTCGACGCGCCACTGCACTCGTGGCGGGTGGGCTTCGCTGCCCTCGGGCTGGGTCATCGGGTGTCTCCGGTCTCCAGGACGTAGCCGCTGCGGCGGGGCTGGCCCGTCTTCGTGGTCGGGGTGGCGTGCAGTTGGCGGATAGGGACCGGGTTGAGCAGGGCCCAACCTCCATCGACGGAGGTGGCGCTTACGGTTTCGGTGCCGACAGAGGTGATGCGGATTCGGAACTCCTCGTATCCGGGCTTGCAGGATCGGTAGATCTGGCCGGGCTGGATGGTCATAGGTACTCCTCGGCGTAGGGGTGGCGGTACGGGCTCGGGCGGCTGGGTCATCGGCGGTCGGCCTTCCAGCAGTCGGGGCAGATGTCCCGACCGCCGGGACGCTGGTGCCAGTCGCGGCGGAGACGGCGGACGTCGGTGGCGGTCAGGGCCTCGGGGTGTCCGGTCTCGGCGTTGCAGTCGGGGCCGTCGCAGCGGATGACGGGCCAGTACGTGTTGGGAGCGTGGGCGGCGGTCACGACTCGGCCCCGGCGGCGGTGTCGTCCTCAACGACCCAGGTGGTCGTCTCCCGCACGAGGCGGAACTTCAGGTCCGGGTGGC
>NZ_JBEXQW010000120.1:0-1362 GCF_040612775.1 Streptomyces sp. NPDC006339 | reverse complement strand
GGCGTCCCGGACCCCGGCGACGGCGAGGTGCCGCTCGGGCTGCACGGCGGTCTGGGTCCAGCCGTTGAGCTGGATGACCTCCATCAGCAGCTCGGCCGCCTGGGCGCGGCTGATCGGCGTCTGGTCTCCCTGCCACTGCTCGGCGAGGGCGTGGGCGCGGTTGAGTGCGCGGTCGCGGAGGTCGGCGGTCTGGTCGGTCACGGTGTGCTCCTGGTGGTCGTAGGCTGGGTGGCGGGCCCGGCCCCGCTTGCCTCGGGGCCGGGCTGCTGCGTGCTCAGGCGGCGTCGGTGAAGCAGCCGCAGCCGCCCCAGTCGTCGGTGTCGATGAGGTCGAGCAGGCTGGGCTGGGCGTGACGCTGGAACTCGATGCGCCGGCGAAGGGTGGCCAGCGTGAGCGGCTTCGTTTCGCCGCCGCGCCGGTCGCGGAGGATGGCAACGTCCTTGCCGAGCTTGACCCGCATGCGCTCCTCGAAGCGCTCGGCCTTGGCGTACCGCTCGGGGAACACCTCCAGGAGCCGGGCCCACTGCGCCTGGCCGCCCTTCACGCAGGCGCCGCCGCAGTTGTTGTGGGCGAAGCCGAGCCGGTACAGCCGCGGGTCGATCAGGCCGGCCGCGCGGGCCTCGGCGCGGAGCTGCTCCTTGTCGAAGTACGGCGGGCGGGTGAGCGGGGCGTCGACGGTCCAGGGCGCCCAGCCGCGGACGATGGCGGGCAGGCGCTCGGTTTCGGTCCAGTCGATGCCGACGTACACGGTGGTGTCGGTGGGGACGGTGTTCGCGACGAGCCACTGGCGGCACGGTTCCTGCTTCAGGAGCTGGGAGCACTGGGCGATGCGGGTGTTGCCGACCCAGGACTTGTCCTCGAACACTTGCCACGGGTCGCGGCCGGCCGGGTCGGTGACGCGGGTGATGGGGACGCCGAGCTGCGCGGCCGCCTGGGCATTGAAGACGTGGAGGTCCTCGTCCTCGGCGTGGGTATCGGCGAACAGCAGGGTGACGCTGGCCGTGCCGTGTTCGGCGATGACGTGGCGTGCGGTGGCCCAGGACGTGATGCCTCCGGACCACATGACTACGTGCTGCACGGGGTGGGTCTCCTGTCGTGTGTGGTGGTGGAACCGGGCCGCGGTCAGGCGTGGGTGCGGTGGTAGGCGTCGATGGCGGTGTGGCCGTTGACGACGAGGTGGGGCGCTGCCTTCCGGGCGAGGTTCAGCGCGGTGTCCAGGTCGAAGCGGTGTTGGGCGAGCCATTCGTCGGTGCGTTCGCTGGGGATGGACTCCCAGGACCAGTTGCCGTTGGCGTCGATGCACTGGCGGTGGCGGGAGACGGCCCACTGGCCGTTGCCGCGGGCTTCGACGTTGATCGTGAA
>NZ_JBEXQW010000119.1:0-1685 GCF_040612775.1 Streptomyces sp. NPDC006339 | reverse complement strand
CTTGTTTTAAAACAAGGAAGTTGAGAGGATGGAGTCATGCCCGACTCCCCGCAGGAGGAAGTCGACGAGACGGGAGGCCCGGACTTGATCTCGTTTGCGGACATGCCCGCGCGCCTGGAGGCCGCCGGCCTGAAGAAGGTCAGCGCGCAGCGGTGTCGCCAGCTCGCTGAGGAGGATCCGGCGTGGCCGGTGCCGATCGAGAAGGCTATGAAGGTGGGCCGCATGCGGCTGTTCGACTGGCGGGTCATCGAGCCGTACTTCCGCGCCCGTACTTCGCGGCAGGGGCAGCGCACGGATCTCCATCGGCCGGCCGAGTAGCCACGCAGCCGTGAGCCCCCGCTTAGCCGACGTGCATGAGCGGGGGCTCTGTCGTGTCCCGGGCCCGGTCGCTGCGGTTGTACGGGCATGGACACCTTCGAGCCGGTCACCGGCGACTACCCCAACGAGGAGCGGCTGCCGCTTCTCCTTCTCAGCGAGGCCGAGGAGATCATTCGGCTTCTTCGGCTTCTGGAGAACCATGTTTCGCCGGAGACGGCGTTCGCCGCTGGGCAGATGATCGGCGTGCTGGCGTCTCGCCTGCCAGCCCGGGGAGAGTAGGCACCCGTCCGGCCCTGTCCGGATGCGTCCGGGCCCGTCCGGATCGAGCGTGGGCCGTATGAGCGACGAGGAGCACCAGCCGGTCGTGGTGGTGATGCCGCCGGACCCGCAGGACGGTGGCCGGACGGTCCGGATCGATGACGTGATCTCCGGCCGCGCGTTCAAGTTCCCCGACCTGATCGAGTTCCTGCGGCGGGCCGGCTGGCTGGAGGAGACCGGGTGGCCGTCCATCGAGTGGCGTGGCGGCGGCCCCGAGGACTGGCCGGGCGAGTTCTCGGGGCCGAAGCGGTCGGTCTAGGCGGCGACGACGCCTGTCTCGGTCCAGTAGGCGCCGCAGTGGCGGCAGTGGGCGGTGGGTTGGTCGCCGGCTCCGCCCGAGATGACGATCCGGCCGCCGCACTGGCACGCGTGGTCCTCGGAGAGTTCGTGGGTGTCGTGGGCGAGGTCGAGGGCGTGCTCGATGCGGCGCAGGGACTCCGTGGCGACGTGGCCGAGGTGGCGGTGCTGGGGCTCGGTGAGGGCGCGGCCGGGCCAGAACACACCCTGCGCGCGTGCGGACAGCCAGAGGGCCGTCCAGACGGCGCCGCGGGGCTTGCCGGTGTAGTGCCAGCGGTGCGGGTGGGAGGTGCGCACGTCGTGCTGGTTGGTGGCGGCGATCTGGGTGGCGGTCTCGTGGAGCGCGGCTTCGACGGTGCGCATGGTGTCCATGATCCGCAGGTTGACGGGGACGGGCCGGGTGCCGAGCTGGTCCGGGGAGCGCTCCAGGGCGCGGAGGGCAGCCGCTTCGGCGATGTCGTACTGCTCCAGGGCCTGGAGGTAGCCGCGGAGGCCGAGTCCGAAGCCGGTGATGGTGGCCGGCTGGCCGAGGGCGTCGTGGAGGTCGGGCCAGAGGGTGGCGATGCGGTGGAGTGCGGTGGCGGTGGTGGTCATCGGTGCTCTCCGTGGCGGGTGGGGCGGGTACGGTGAGGGGCACCGTGTGGGGCGCGCCCGCAGGGTCTTGGCGGACTGGGCGCGCCCCATCGCTGTGTGCGGTCAGGGGCCGGGGCAGAGGAACGGGTACGGAGGGTTCGAGCCGGTGCAGGCGGGGC
>NZ_JBEXQW010000118.1:0-1813 GCF_040612775.1 Streptomyces sp. NPDC006339 | reverse complement strand
CGCGCGTCCAGGGCGCGCCTCGGCCACTCCTCGCCGGAGGCTCACACCACGGGCCATCCGTTTGACAGAAATGCCCAGTCCGTGATCTTTCCGGGTGGTCCGTGGCAATTCCAGCCTACGCCCCAGGTGAGCGCGCCGACAGGCCCGTGGGATGTGCCCGTGTCCTTCCCGGGCGGGGCGCGTTGGGGGAGGTGACACGACGCGTGCACAGCGTCGCGGCGGCCCCGGAGCCCTCACCCCCCGGCATGATCCGGGGCCGCCACCCCGCCCCGCCGGCTCCCGCTCCTCGACCTCACGCCGCCCCGCCGGCCGCGCCCCGTGGTGCCGACTGGGGCCGCACAGACCGACGGCCGTCTCGATGGGCAGATGCTCGTCGAGACGGCCGGCTCACGGGGGCACAGGGGAGGGGCGGGCGGCCTACCGGCCGGGCGGATAGATCATGACCCCGCCGACGATCGGCACACACCGCGTGTCGAGCGGCAGATCGGAGACGAGACCCAGGTTCTCGGCCTGTCCCCTCGCCCGGATGCGCTGAAGGTGGTCACGGCCGTACAGGACGGTCCCGGGATCCTCCAGGGTGGTGCCAGTGATGCACAGCACCGGGTCCGGCAGGAACGTCCCGCCCTCGGCCCTACGGACGGTCACCTCAGCTTCGTTCGCCGCGGCCTCGGCATTCTCCAACGGCGTCTGGCACGGAGGACAGACGATCACGGCAAGACGGCCCTCCACCCACTTCCCGCTCCAGTTCTCGGCGGCCTTGGACGTGAGGTCCCTCGGGGCGAAGCAGCCGCACCGGCTGCACCGCAGCCGCTTGGCTATCCGGCTCTGGGGACGCTTCTTTCGACTCATGCCCGGTCAACGACGACAGGGCGGCCCGGTTCCGGCCCGTGCGGGCGGCTGGGGCTCACCAGGAGCTGCGCCCTGCCCGGTCCGGGCCGTTCAACGCGCGCGTCGCGGTGGGCTGGGGGCCGTGGTGAGTGAGCCGGCGGTGCTGCGCCGTCCTGTGAGGCTGTGAGGCTCACAGGACGTTTTCCCAGGTGGCGGGCATGCTGTGAGGCTGTGAGGGGGCGGCCGGTCCCGGCCCATCCCGCCGGGCTGCTGTGCCCGGGGGCGGGGCTCGGGGTGGTGGCCGGCTGCTTGGGGGTACGGGGCGGTGTTCCGGATCCGCCCAAGGTTCTGTGGGAGGGAAGCACCCCTTCCCGGCTCCGGGGCCCGGCCCCGGGTGTGGGGTGGGGGTGTGGTGGGGTTCTGCCAAAGCTACATGCTGCATCAGTTCTGATGCAGGGGTGATGCGGGCTGGTTCCAGAGTCCAGCTACCGCCCTTTTTTGAAGCAGCCTCACCCGCCCTGCGGCACGGTCGGGTTGGGGGGTGTGGAGGGGATTCCCAGACGGTACACAGCCGGTCCCGTGATGCATCACCGCCCCTGCCCACGGGAGTTGCCCGGCGGGGGTACTAGGGCCTGGGCGTAGACTTTATCCGGGCCCTGGTTTTGATTGCACCGGCCAAGTCGGGCCCGGTACCGTGGTCCTGGCGGACCCTCTCCTCACCGGCCACGACACGCCCTTGACGGACCCACCGGCCCCCGCCACCCTCCCTCCTCGCTGCCCGGCGCAGCCGGTAGGGCTGGAGCGCAGCGGACGCCCCATCAATTCCCGCGAAGCGGGAATTGATTCCCCTACCGCATTGAAGCGCAGCGGAAATGCGGAATTCCCTTGCGAAGCAAGGGAATTGGAAATTGCGCAGCAATTTCCTAAAGGCCGCGCAGCGGCCTCGAATTCGCGCAGCGAATTCATTCGCTTTCCATCGCGAAGC
>NZ_JBEXQW010000117.1:0-1813 GCF_040612775.1 Streptomyces sp. NPDC006339 | reverse complement strand
GTCCGTCCGCGCGCGGGCAACGACGTCTACGACGAGGTCGGCCGCCGCCTGGGGATGACGCGCCGGCCCTTGAGCGCCCGCACCCACGCGGCACGCTCCCGCTCCCCGCAGCTGACCACCCGCGCTCCCGTCCCCCGGCCTGGTCCGCCGCTCTCCGGCATGCCGGGGCTGCCTCGCCCTGCGCAGAATCCCGCGCACCATCACTCCCGCTGAACCCGTGGAGCGTCGCCTATGCCCCCTGAACCCGCGCCGGCGGCAGGCCGGCGTGCGGTTTCTCCGCTCGACCACCGCATCGAAGCCGTCACCGGCCATGACGTCGACACACTGTGGGCCTTGTGCGACCGCGGTGTCCTCGACGAGCCGCACGCCCATCTGGTCGACCGGCACCGCGAGCTGGCCCAAGCGCAGACCAGCGTCACTTTCTACCTCAAGCTCCTCAACCGCCTCTCCAGCGGCGAGTTTCCCGTCGACACCGCCTGGTTCGAGCGCGTCGACCGTGCCGTGGGCCAGATGGAGGAGGCCGCCGGTGAACGTGACGCCGCCGCCCGCAAGGTGCTCGCGGCCCTGGAACCCATCGAGGCCGCCACAGCAGCACCGGTGCGCGGGGAAGGAACGCTCACGACCGAGGACCAGGCGGCACTGCTCGCTATCGCCGGGGGAGCCAAGCTGTATGAGCACCTGCTGACAGGCCGGCTGTCCGTGACCGTCGCCTCCGGCACCCGCATCCCCTATGCCGAGGTGCGGAAGCTGGAGGACGCCGGCCTGGTCGTTCGGGACACCGGCCACCCCTTGCACGCCGGCCAGCCGGCCGCTCTGACCGACGCCGGCCGTGCCGCCCTGTTCGCCGCCCGCCGGCCGCCCACCACCACGCACGTGCCGAAGCCCCCGGCGCGACCTGGGGCATGGCCGTCCGCCCCGGCACAGCGGCGCTGAATCCCACCGAAAGGCTCTTGTTGTCCACGACCGAACCGGCGCCTGGCCGGAAGTCCATCCCCGTCGTTGATTTCGACCTGGACGACTTCGACGCCGACGACGAGGTTCTCCTCGACTTCGATCGCAAGGTCGGCGTCGGCCGGGACATGCTCATGCCCCTCGCCGAGCACCACTCCGCCGACGGCGCGCACAGCTACTACGTGCTGTTCGACGGCTCGGTCACATGGGGAATTCCCGGTATGCCGCAGCTGATGGCCATGCACCTGCAACGGGACCGGGACGAGAAGACGTTCACCTTCGAGGAGGTACGACTGCCTCTGCCCTCGATGGCGCAGTCGTGGCTCATCCACCGTGGCTGCCCGCCCGAGTCCATCGCCCTCGACCCCGAGCTGAGGCCACCAGCAGCCGACGAGGCGACGCGCGCACTGGAACGCCGTCTCGCAAGCGACGGCGACCACTACGCCATGGGCTACTCCTACACCCGCGACGATCCGGACGACATGTTCACTGTCATGGCGCTGCGCGCTCTGGATGAGAGGGCCCCCAGCCCGTTCCGTGTCCTGGTCGAGGAGGTCGACACCGACGCGTGGACACACACTCTGCGCGAGGGCGGCTTCGCCACGGTCGAAAAGGCCCTTCAGTGGTGTGACGACCGGCTCACAGGCGAGGCCGGCCCCCTTCCGTCGGTCCGTCCGGCAGCGTCATTCACCCGCCCGGCTGCCCTGTCGAAGGCCCCCGCTCCACGCCCGCCCGGCCGCTCGCGCTGAATGGCGCGGCCGACCGGGGCGGCGAAACATAGCCGACGATCGCCGGTTAGCCAAACCGGCGATTCTCCGGACTCTTATATAGCCGCCGGGTCAAAGCCCGGTTCCTTTCCACG
>NZ_JBEXQW010000116.1:0-1821 GCF_040612775.1 Streptomyces sp. NPDC006339 | reverse complement strand
GGGTGGCGTACATGGCGGGGAGGGTTTCGGCGATGTTGCGCCACCGGGAATCAGGAGTTGTCGTCACTCCGGGGCGTGCGGTGGTGCCGTATCCGGTGCCGACGCGGCCGCTGGCCGAAGGCCAGGTCACGGCCGGGACCCGGAACGGCGCGGCCAGGTCACGGCCGGGGCCCGGTGGCCGCGAGGGGACGGCCCCCGGGCCGCGTGACCACCCACTCCGGCGACCGCAGGGCACCCGCTCACCGCCCGGACACGCGAACCGCGTCCCGTACGAGCGCGGCGGCCTCCCTGACGGTGAGGGTGCTGCCCTCGTCGTAGTGGGTGGTGAACTCGTTCGGGGGGAGGGCGGCGCGCAGGGCGCGTTCGGCGTGGGCGCGGACGGCGGCCTCGGTGGGGGTGGTGAGGGGGCGGATGCCGGCGCCGCTCGGGGCGCCGCGGTGGGTGTCGTAGGCGCCGAGCAGCCGGGCGCCCTCCGCCACCGCGCCGGTCCGGGCGCGGGCCCAGGCCGCGGTGGCGAACTGGGTGACGATCAGGTAGGGCGCGACGAGGTGGGCGAGGGTCTCCATGTCCCGTACCGCGTCGGCGAGACGGGTGGTGGCGTCGTCGAAGGCGCCGTCCAGGCAGTCGAGCCAGGCGTGGAGGCCGGTCAGCATGCCGTGGAAGAGGCCGGGGGTGAGGTCGCCGCACTCCTGCCGCATCAGGTCGACCTGCTCGCGGGCGAGGGAGGTCCGGCCGGTGGTGCCGTAGTGCTGGGCGAGCAGCAGGCGGGCCGTGCTCACGGCCTCGGTGCCGGAGGCGCCGGACTCGGCGGCGGCGTCGACGAGCATGCGCTCGGCCTCCGCGTACGCCGCCGGGTCGTCGGCGCGCGCGGGCGTGCGAAGCCGGAGCGCGGCGAGCAGCGCCTTGAAGACCGGGATCTGGGAATGGGCGCCGAGCCGGGCGGCGGCCTCCATGGCCCGCGCGAAGTCGGCGGCGGCCTCGGCGGTGCGGCCGGCCCGCTCGTACGTCTCGCCGCGCGCGGCGAGCGCCTCGGCGACGCCCCAGGAGTCCCCCGCGGCCTCGAACAGCGCCAGCGCCTCCGTCGCCTCCCGCTCCTGCCCGCCGAGGAGCCTGGCCCGGAGCAGCAGCGCGAAGGCGAGGTCCCAGTCGTCGCCGTGCTCGCGGGCGGCGGCCACGAGCGCGGCGAGCGTCTCGTCGAGGCTGCCGAACCGGCCGGTCATCAACTGGGCGAAGAACCACATGGTGCCGGGGTGCCGGGCGGTCTGCGGCAGTCCGGGCCGGTACGCGGCGATGACGGCGTCCAGGCGGGCGCGGGTCTCGGGCCGTTCCAGGGCGGTGGCCCCGTCGCCGCCCTCGGCGGCGAGCGCCAGCAATCGTCCTCCGCGCCGCGCCTCCCACAGCCGCTCCCCCGCCCACGGCGGCGGCACGTCGACGCAGCGCCCCTCGAAGGGCTCGGCCTTCCGCATCGCGCCCGCGAACGGGTCGGGCCCGAGCCGGGTCGCCTCGGGCAGCCAGGTCCGCGCGTCGTGCAGGTGGTTGCGCAACTGCCAGAACCAGCTCATCGCGTGGACCAGGCACAACAGCTCCTGCTCGTCCCGCACGCGTACGGCGGTCCGCAGCGCCGCCCGCACGTTGTCGTGCTCGGTCTCCAGCCGCCGCAGCGCCGCCGCCTGCCGGCCGGTGCGCAGTTCGGGGTCGGTGAGCCGGGCGAGTTCGCGGTAGTACGTCAGGTGCCGCCGCTCGGCCTCCTCCCGGTCCCCCGCCTCCTCCAGCCGCTCTCCCGCGTACTCCGCGACCGTCTCGAGGAGCCGGTAGCGCATA
>NZ_JBEXQW010000115.1:0-2007 GCF_040612775.1 Streptomyces sp. NPDC006339 | reverse complement strand
GGAAAGCGAATGAATTCGCTGCGCGAATTCGAGCCCGCTCCGCGGGCTTTAGGAAATTGCTGCGCAATTTCCAATTCCCTTGCTTCGCAAGGGAATTCCGCATTTCCGCTGCGCTCCAATGCGGTAGGGGAATCAATTCCCGCTTCGCGGGAATTGATGGGGCGTCCGCTGCGCTCCCGCCCTACCGGCTGCGCCGGGCAGCGAGGAGGAAGGGTGGCGGGGGCCGGGTGGGTCCGTCAAGGCCGTGTCGTGGCCGGTGAGGAGAAGGTCCGCCAGGACCACGGTACCGGGCCCGACTTGGCCGGTGCAATCAAAACCAGGGCCCGGATAAAGTCTACGCTCAGGCCCTAGTACCCCTGCCGGACAACTCCCGTGCGCAGCATGGCGGGTGCATCACGAGACCGACTGTGTACCGCCTGGGAATCCGCCCCACACCCCCCAACCCGACCGTGCCGCAGGGCGGGTGAGGCTGCTTCAAAAAGGGGCGGTAGCCGGACTCTGGAACCAGCCCGCATCGCCCCTGCATCAAACTGATGCAGCATGTAGCGTTGGCAGAACCACACCACACCCCCCACCGCACGCCCGGACCGGGGCCCAGGGCCGGGGAGGGGGCTTCCCTCCCGCAGAACCTTGGGCGGATCCGGAACGCCGCGCCGTCCCCCCAGGCAGCCGGCCCACCCGCCGAGGCGCGCCCCCGGGCGCAGCGGCCCGGTGGGATGGGCCGGGACCGGGCCGGGCGGTAAGCCGCCTCACAGCCTCACAGGGCGTCCGCCCACCTGGGCAAACGCCCTGTGAGCCTCACAGCCTCACAGGGCGGCGCAGCACCGCCGGCTCACCCACCACGGCCCCCAGCCGCCGCGCCCGAGCCGGGCGCGCGGGCCGTCTCGCACGCGAGACACCCGCGGAAGCCCTGAACGCCCCGCTGCGGCCCGAACGCGCCCCACGCCGCCCAAGGAGCGCCCCGGCAGCGCGCTGGGCCGCCAGAACGGCACACAGGGCCTCACACGGGCACCGACGGCCCTGGTGACACGGGCGGGACGGCGCGACTATGGATGAAAAAGCGGACTTCCGGGCCGGGACGTGTCAGCGCGTCCCGGCCCGCGCCGCGCCAGGGCGCACCTCTCGCCCTCCGCGTGCGCACCCGCTCGACGAGGCCCTGTACGCCGCTGTGCGGGCCGGGCGCGCGGCACCCGGGCCCCCGAGACCCTGGCGGGCCGCCAGGACGCCAGAACGCCACGCAGGCGCCCTCCAGGGGGCCAGGAACATGACCGCGCCCCGCCCGGGAGGATCCGGGCGGGGCGCGGTGCGTTCACCGGGGCCGGCTGTCAGCGGTCGGGGGCGAGCTGGGTGCAGCGGACGCCGCCCTCGGGGTGCCACTCCATCGCGGGCTCGGCGGCCCGGCTGTGCTCGCTGCACCGGTCGGCGGGGGTCAGGCCGCCGCAGGCGTGCCGCTGGCAGACGCACTGCGGGCCCGGGACGGCGTACGGCAGCGCGTGGCGGGCGACCGGTGCGGTGCCGGTGCCGGTGCCGAGCGTGCGGCGTGCCCTCGGCGCGGGTGCCGGGTGCGGGTCGAGGACGCCCCGGGCGCGCAGCTCGGTGACGTCGGGGAGGTCGATGCCGGGAAGGTCGGTGAGGAGGTCGGCCTCGGCGGCCTGGATCGGTGCGGCCTTGGGGCCGGGTCCGAGGGTGCGGCGTGTGGTCACGGCGGTCACCGGCTCCCCGAGGAGGTGAGGGCGAGGACCTGGTGGGCGGCGGGCCACTGGTAGCAGGATCCCCGGTCGGTCTCGACGTCCACGTAGCCGCCGGTGACCTGGACGCGGGTGATCGTCTCCATGGTGGTGCTGGTGGTGACCATGACGGTGCGTCCGGTGGTGAGCCGGTCGGCGCGGATGTGTTCGGTGGCGGTGCTCACGGGCGGTGTCCTTTCAGCGTGTCGGTGCTACAGCTCGAAGGTGATCTGGTCGATGTCGGTGAGCTCGACGAGGAGGCCCTCGGCGCGGTGGCCGC
>NZ_JBEXQW010000114.1:0-2607 GCF_040612775.1 Streptomyces sp. NPDC006339 | reverse complement strand
TTGCCGTTCGTGCTCCAGTCGGCGGAGGTCATGAAGACGGCGGTGGCCTATCTCGAACCCCACATGGAGAAGACGGACGCCGACGGCAAGGGCACCATCGTCCTGGCGACCGTGCGAGGTGACGTCCACGACATCGGCAAGAACCTCGTCGACATCATCCTCTCCAACAACGGCTACAACGTCGTCAACCTGGGCATCAAGCAGCCCGTCTCCGCGATCCTGGAAGCTGCGGAACAGCACTCCGCCGACGTGATCGGCATGTCCGGGCTGTTGGTGAAGTCCACGGTGATCATGAAGGAGAACCTGGAGGAGCTGAACGGCCGGGGGCTTGCGGAGAAGTATCCGGTGATCCTTGGTGGTGCGGCGCTGACCAGGGCGTATGTGGAGCAGGACCTGCACGAGATCTATCAGGGCGAGGTCCGCTATGCCCGCGACGCGTTCGAGGGCCTGCGCCTGATGGACGCCCTCATGGCCGTGAAGCGGGGTGTCCCGGGGGCGAGTCTGCCGGAGCTCAAGCAGCGGCGCGTGCCCAAGCGGGAGGCCCCGGTCCTGGACGAGGTGCGCGAGCGGGTGCCGGAGCCCGGCGGCCGATCCGATGTCGCCACCGACAACCCCGTACCCGAGCCGCCGTTCCTCGGGACGCGGGTCGTCAAGGGCATCCAGCTCGCCGAGTACGCGTCCTGGCTCGACGAGGGCGCCCTGTTCAAGGGGCAGTGGGGTCTGAAGGACAAGGAGACCATCGAGTCGGAGGGCCGGCCGCGCCTGCGCGGGTGGCTGGACCGGCTCCAGACGGACCACCTCCTGGAAGCGGCCGTGGTATACGGCTACTTCCCCTGTGTGTCCAAGGGCGAGGATCTGATCGTCCTGGACGAGGACGGAGGCGAGCGGACCCGCTTCACCTTCCCCCGCCAGGAGCGGGGCCGCCGCCTCTGCCTCGCCGACTTCTTCCGCCCGGAAGAGTCCGGCGAGACCGATGTCCTGGCCCTTCAGATGGTCACCGTCGGTTCCAAGGTCGGCGAGGCCACCGCCCGCCTCTTCGCATCCGACTCCTACCGCGACTACCTCGAACTCCACGGCCTGTCCGTGCAGTTGGCGGAGGCGCTGGCGGAGTACTGGCACGGGCGGGTGCGGGCCGAGTGGGGCATCGCCGGCGCCTCGGAGCCCACCGGCATCGAGGGCATGCTCCGCACCGAGTACCAGGGCTGCCGCTACTCCCTCGGCTACCCCGCCTGCCCCGACCTGGAGGACCGCGCCAAGATCGCCGCACTCCTCAAGCCGGAAAGGATCGGGGTCGTGCTCTCCGAGGAGTACCAGCTCCACCCCGAGCAGTCGACGGACGCCTTCGTCGTCCACCACCCCGGGGCCAGCTACTTCAACGCGGGAGGCCGCCGATGACCACCGTGCGCGACGTGCTCGCGAGCGGAACCCCTTCCTTCTCCTTCGAGTTCTTCCCGCCGAAGACCGACAAGGGCGAGCAGGCCCTGTGGGACGCCATCCGGCGGATCGAGGCGCTGTCGCCGACGTTCGTGTCCGTGACCTACGGCGCGGGCGGTTCCTCCCGGGACCGCACCATCGACGTCACCAAGCGGATCGTCACCGAGACCACCCTCCGCCCCGTCGCCCATCTGACGGCCGTCGGCCACTCCGTCGCCGAACTGCGCCACATCATCGGCCAGTACGCGGACGCCGGCGTGCGGGACGTGCTCGCCCTGCGCGGCGACCCACCGGGCGACCCGAACGCCCCCTGGGTCCCGCACCCCGAGGGATTCACCCACGCCCACGAGCTGGTGTCCCTGGTCCGCGAGTTGGGCGACTTCGGCATCGGCGTCGCCGCCTTCCCGGAGCGCCACCCCCGCTCCCCCGACTGGGAGAGCGACATCCGGTACTTCATCGCGAAGTGCCGGGCGGGGGCGGACTACGCGATCACGCAGATGTTCTTCGACCCGGAGGACTATCTGCGGCTTCGCGACCGGGTGGACGTGGCCGGCTGTGACACGCCGATCATCCCGGAGATCATGCCCGCCACCGATGTACGCCAGATCCGCCGGTTCGCCGAGCTGTCGGACGCGGCCTTCCCGGAGGACCTGGCCCACCGCCTGGAGGCCGCCCGCGACAACCCGTACGACAGTCACCGCATCGGAGTCGAGCACGCCACCCTCATGGCCGAGCGGCTCCTCGCCGAGGGTGCGCCCGGCCTGCACTACATCACGCTCAACAAGTCCCTCGCGACCCTCGAGATCCACCAGAACATCCAGAACGGCCAGAACAGCCAGCACGGCCACAGCAGTCACAGCAGTCGGAGCAACCCGACCGTCCACCGCAGCATGACCGCCCCCAGCACGAGGAGTGCCGAGTATGTCCTCTCAGCCGAGCGCTGACTTCACCGACTTCACCGACTTCAAGGTTGCCGACATCGGTCTGGCGGAGTTCGGCCGTAAGGAGATCACGCTGGCCGAGCACGAGATGCCCGGGCTCATGGCGATCCGCCGCGAATACGCCGCCGCCCAGCCGTTGGCGGGCGCCCGGATCACCGGCTCCCTCCACATGACCGTGCAGACCGCCGTCCTCATCGAAACCCTCGTCGCCCTCGGCGCCCAGGTCCGCTGG
>NZ_JBEXQW010000113.1:0-2794 GCF_040612775.1 Streptomyces sp. NPDC006339 | reverse complement strand
TCGAGGTCCAGACGGTGACCGCCATGACCGTGTGGGGGAGCAGCCCGGCCGAGTGCGACCAGCGCGCCGCCGCCCTCCAGGCGAGGCTGCGTGGCACGAACTACCGGCTGGTTCGCCCGGTCGGCGGGCAGGAGGAGCTGTTCACCGGATCAGATGGGCCGGGGCGTTGCCGGTCGCCAGATCCTCAGGTCCAGCTGCGCGGCTTCGCGGTCCATGCGGCGTTCCATGTAACCACCTTGCATGAACAGCCCGATCGTGGGCGCCGGTTCGCCTGGCGACGGCCATATCGCCAGCCAACGGGTGTGGATCTTGAAGCCGCGCGTATCCCGGCGCCAGCTCTGCCACTTCTCGGGGAAGCCCGGGTCATCGGGGTCGCCCTGGTATCCGGGCTCCCCCAGGATGTGGATGGCGGCCGGCAGGCAGTCCGCCCAGAGAGCGGCGGCGGGTTCGAGCACCTGGGAGTGGTGTCGGGAGGCGGGCTGGGAGCTGATCCTCCAGAGCTTGCCCTCCAGCCAGTTCACTCGCGCGGGGTACCGGAGCACCGGAGGCAGCCACAGGGACAGGCCCTCCGGTGTGGTGACGGAGACGCAGCCCGACCGGTGGACGCCGGACACCGTCCAGCCGAGTCGCCGCGCCCAGCGGTCCAGTTCACCGGCTGTGGTGAATTCCCGGTTCCATCCGTGGTCGCCGAAGATCGCGTCCCAGTCCCACGCGCGGACCCCCACCAGATGAGCGGCCACTTCCTGCCAGGTCGTGTCCGGCTTGTCCGCCGGCTCCGGATCGCCGTAGAGCGGACGATCCTCCGGAACCCACCCCCGGGAGCTGACGTCGGAGACCTTCGCCTCCACCTCCGCGTACCCATCACCCAGCACGATGTGCGCGGGGTCGCGCAGTTCGAGATCGACGGACTGCCTGCCGTAGACGTCCTCAAAGGTGGTAAGGACGATCACCGCGGACTCCGGACTCGGCGGGTTCCACACGGCGAGCCGGTACGGGTTGAGACGGCGGCGCCTCTCGGGCGGCCCTGACCTGCTGCCGAAACTGACGGGGAAGCGGTCATCGTCCCAGGCGCCCGACCACGTCGGTGCGCCGAGCACGCTCCGGGCGGCCGCCAGGTACTCTCCCCACGCCGCGGAGGCCTCCGCCGCCTCCCTGTCGTGCGGATCAGGGGCGCCGCCCCGCCACAGCCGGTGGGAGGCGCGGGCGTACGTCCGCGTGTTCGACGTCGTGGTCGACAGGTGGTGCTCTTTCCCGGTACGCGTCCGGACCGTGATCGGACCCCAGCTGTTGGTCATCCACTGGAAGTTCACCACTTGCCAGCCGAACTGGGCCAGCCACGCGGGATCGGGTTCGTATTCCCCGCTCGCGCCCGGCCAGACCTTCCGCCAGTCCACCTCCGTCAGCACGGTGAGTTCCGTCGCCAGCTCCCGTGGCGTCGTACGGATCTCGGAACCGGACGCACGCTCGGCGTTCGGAACGGACACGGCGATCACTCCCCCCAAACTTCTTTTATCGTCTCCATGACGATAACATGAGGATCATGACGGATGAACAACTGGCCGAGCGGGCAGCCGAACTGGCCATGAGCTGGGTCTCACCCACCACGCCCCTGTCGCAGACCCAGGGATGGCAACTGGTCTCTCTGCAGCACTCTGGCTCCGGGCACATGGAGATGTACGCCTGGGAGAAGGTCACGACCTGGGAACGTGAGCTGGCCGAGACGCTCGCCACCGCCGACGACACGCAGGAGGGCCGCGACCGGATCGGCCGAGCGAAGGAGCGTGCGGTGACCCGGATGCGGGACCTCTTCCTGGACGGCATCCGTAGCGCGGAAAACCCCAGAACTCACTGGGGCGCGCAGCAGCGCGTCGATCCCCGCACCGAACTGCGGGAGTTCATCAGCGGCAACGGATGACCGACGCGGCTGTGGGCGTATCCCGACTCTCCTCTGACGTTGCTGCATCTCCCGCTGCCGCCGCCCGGCTCCGCCCCCGTCCCGCCGTCCCGACCTCGCCCCGCGCCACCCCCGCGTCGCGTCCGCGCCCTGGCCGGCGCTTCCCGCCGTTGTGTCTCCGGCCGCCGCGGCCCGCCGTCCCGCCAGCCGCCCTGCGCTCCCTTCCGCGCACTCTAACGATGAGGCCCCCGTCGCGCCCAGCTCGCCCTTGCCAGACTCCATCTCGCCGCCATCTTCATCTGGTCAGCGAGAGATGATCCGAAAGAAACGCCCTGGACCTCCACGGTGCGGCCGCCGGCCCGGAACGTACGGCGCGCGCTCGGCGCCGCCGCCCTCTGGATGCGTCTAGGAGACGGGGTCGGCAGAGTCGAACACAGCCCCCCCTTGTGTCCTGGTCGGGGACAGGCGGACGTCGCTCGGTCAGCGGCTGAGGCCGCGTCGGCACTGCGGCTCGGGGCTGACCGTACGTGGTCCGCCCTCGTGACGCGGCAGCGTGGCCATGGCGCTGGTCGTGAGCACGCTCTGGTGGAGGGGACGACCGGGGGCACTTTTGCCCTCGCGGGGTCACTCGTCGACTGGATCCGCTCCGTGCACTGCGGCGATAGCGTCGATGCGGTGGGCGAGGTCGAAGTCGGCGGCGGTCAGTCGGTGGCCGACATCGTGGGTGGGCCCCGTATCGGTGAGTAAGAGTGAGAACACGCTGTGTTCTGTCCCCGGGCGCAAGGACGCGACCGGGGACTCCAGCCTGCTTGATGAAGGAGGCTTCGTGGAGCTCCACTGGGCCTGGTACGCGCTGGCCATAGTCGGCGCCTACCGGATGATCGCGGTGTGCTTCGAAGC
>NZ_JBEXQW010000112.1:0-2865 GCF_040612775.1 Streptomyces sp. NPDC006339 | reverse complement strand
GGCCGAGGCGCGCGTCCAGGGCGCGCCTCGGCCCCTCCTCGCCGGAGGCTCACGCCACGGGCTACCCGTTCGACCGAACTACCCCGGTCCATGAGCTTTCCGGGTGGTCCGTGGCAATTCCAGCCTACGCCCCAGGTGAGCGCGTCGGCAGGCCCGTGGGGTGTGCCCGTGTCCTTCCCGGGCGGGGCCCGTTGGGGGAGGTGACACGACGCGTGCACAGCGTCGCGGCGGCCCCGGAGCCCTCACCCCCCGGCACGATCCGGGGCCGCCACCCCGCCCCCAGCCGACCGGCCTTCCACCCTCGCTCCTCGACCTCACGCCGCCCCGCCGGCCGCGCCCCCGTGGTGCCGACTGGGGCCGCACAGACCGACGGCCGTCTCGATGGGCAGATGCTCGTCGAGACGGCCGGCTCACGGGGGCACAGGGAGAGGGGCGGGCGGCCTACCGGCCGGGCGGATAGATCATGACCCCGCCGACGATCGGCACACACCGCGTGTCAAGCGGCAGATCGGAGACGAGACCCAGGTTCTCGGCCTGTCCCCTCGTCCGGATGCGCTGAAGGTGGTCACGGCCGTACAGGACGGTCCCGGGGTTCTCCAGGGTGGTGCCGGTGATGCACAGCACCGGGTCCGGCAGGAACGTCCCGCCCTCGGCCCTGCGGACGGTCACCTCGGCTTCGTTCGCCGCGGCCTCGGCGTTCTCCAACGGCGTCTGGCACGGAGGACAGACGATCACGGCAAGACGGCCCTCCACCCACTTCCCGCTCCAGTTCTCGGCGGCCTTGGACGTGAGGTCCCTCGGGGCGAAGCAGCCACACCGGCTGCACCGCAGCCGCTTGGCTATCCGGTTCTGTGGACGCTTCTTTCGACTCATGCCCGGTCAACGATGACGGGGGCGGCTCGTATCGGGGGCGGCCGGTTAGGCCGAGGCCGACGACGGCGACCAGAGGGCGGTGGCGCCCGTGGCCTAGGCCATGCAATGGTTGGCCACGAATAGGGTGCAGGGTGTACTGGTACACCCTGCACCCCATCGGCGAGGAACCACCTGCTGGCCAAAGCTCAGGTTCCTGCGCTCATCACGCGGTCGGTCCGTCGGTTGCCTGGCTCAACACCAGGTGCCGGCGGGCTGCTGCTGGGACAGGACCCACAGCATCCAGCACCAGTAGGCGGTGTAGGCCAAGACCCCGACGGCCTTGACGGCCATCAGTGCGGCCTTGGCCCGCTTCCGGGTCTGGTCCGACTGCGTACGGCGGTGACGCCCCATGGACGCCTTCCCTTCACTCGCGAAGCCCCCCGGCTGGGGACTCCTCGGGCGGGCCACGTGTGGCCCCACGTGAAGGTCCACGCGGCGTACCCGAGTTGAGCGAAGAGAGCCCCGGAGGACTCCTGCCGAGGAGCATTCCACCACACCCGAACTGCCCCCCGAGGCACGCCTAATGTCCAAGGGTTGTCACATATCTGCAGGTCAGATGGCTTGCGGATAGCAAGCCTTGCTCCAGTGCGCTATCCCCGGCCCCGGCAAAGGGAATCGGGCGAAAACGGGCACTCGGCGCGGTGACCAGCGGCGATAGATCGGCATCTCCAAGAAGGCCTTGACCTCGTCCAAGACGGAGTCGGTGAACGCCATGACGACGCCCCTCCCCTCCGGGGTGTCCATGCCGCTTGTCCAGCCTGTGAAGTCTTTGCCATTCCGTGATACTCGAAGAGCTCAGTTCACCGTGTTTCATGGGTGGTGACGTCCGGCTGGTGAAGCCCGGGTGTAGTTCGCCAGCACCCTCGGGGATTTGAGCTTCTCGCTTCACTTGATCTTGGCCCCCGGTCCTCGTCTCGGGTCGCTCTCCCTGGGTGGCCCTGCTGCCGACGGCGCCAACCATGAGGGCCTGATGGTGCGCCGGCACCTCGGGGCTCCGGCCGGCGGCCGCCACCCGGCTCGTGCGCACACTGCCCCTGCGCAGGCCGCCCCCCATGCCCCAGGCCGTCCCTGTTGCCGTCGCTCGCCCCCCAGGGAGGGAGGGTCCACGACGAGCAGCGCCCTAGACGGCTCCTGTGGCCTCGGGGGCAGGAGCTCGTGGCTGAGGCGGCTTCGCGTGCGGCTCCGTGGCCCTGCGCGGACCGTAGGCGGCATTAGCGTTGCTGCGTCTCGGGCGGTGTCGGCCGTGACGCTGGGGGCCGGGCGGCTCCGGTACCTCCGCACCTCGAATTTCGACGCTCGCATATCGGTGCTCTGTTCTGCGGCTGAGCCAATTATCAGTCGTGCAATTCAGAATTCTGCCGGAAGTTTTTGATTAGGACCCGGTGGTGGCGCAACCAGGACCCCGGCGGTACACAGCATGCGTCAGTGATGCATTAACCCGAAGGTTGTTCATCTTCTCGGGTGTTGCATCGTCGGATTCCGTTCCACAGTTGCGGGTTGGCGTGTATGCTCACGGAGTGTTGGTTAGCCTGACCGGGCGGTTTCGAAGTTGTGGGAGGGGTCAGGGTGGAGCGCAGCGGAGCCCGTCACTGCAGCGGGCCGGCACCCCGTTCAGGCTGATGGCCCGTCACCACCGGGACTGGGGTGGTGGCTGGGATTCCCAAGCCCTACACAGTGCCGCACGCGATGCACGTTCCCCGTAGCCAGCCCGGTGACCGCGCTTGCGCGGCCACCTCCAATTCGCGCTTGCGCGAATTGCTCTGCTTTTTGAATTCCGCTTGCGGAATTCTATCCGGCGCTTGCGCCGGAATACGAATTGCGCTTGCGGAATTCGCGCTCTATGCCCCGGCTTGCCGGGGGCGGCGAGCAGCCCGGCCGCCCGGTCCTCAACGAGCAGGGGAAGTAGTCATGGCGCGACTCGCCCAGACGCACGGTCTGACCGACGTCCAGCAG
>NZ_JBEXQW010000111.1:0-2903 GCF_040612775.1 Streptomyces sp. NPDC006339 | reverse complement strand
GACGCGGCGGGCGGCGAGGACGTCCCAGTCCTTGAGCGGCGTGATCCGGACGGGCTTGCCGGTGCGCGGGGCCTCGATCACGAGCCCCTCGCCCATGTACATGCCGACGTGCTCGGGCGCGGCGGCGCTGCCGCGGCTGAAGATCAGGTCACCGGGCCGCAGGGGGCCCGACACGGGTTTGCCGTCGCTGACCTGGGTCTGCGTGACCCGGGTGAGCCGGATGCCAGCCTCGTCGTACGCCTGCTGCATCAGGCTGGAGCAGTCGCAGCGGCCCATCGGATCAGGGCCATGTGCGGCCGTGCACGTGCCGCCCCACTGGTACATCGTGCCGAGCTGATGCATCGCCCAGTCGATCGCCGTTCGGGCGCGCGGGTCGGCGTCCTTCGGGATCGAGTAGCCCTTCGGGACGGCACCCTCGGGGATCGGCCCGTACTGGGACCCGTCCTGCGTGCCGCAGCCCGAGGAGGCGGTGTCACCGGTCTCGTCGTCGGCGCCCTCCGAGTTACCGGGGAAGGTGGCGGCGATGGCCTTTTGCAGGGCGGTCGCCAACGGCTCCCACTGCGCGTACGCGTCGGGGAAGCCGGACTTCTGGACGGCTTGGGCGGCCTGTGTGACGGTCATCTGCTGCCAGCCGTCCACGGCGAGAAGAGCCTTGTAGAAGCGCTCGCTCGCGTAGACCGGGTCACGGATCTGCTGGGCGGTGCCCCAGCCCTGCGAAGGGCGCTGCTGGAACAGGCCGAGCGAGTCGCGGTCGCCGTAGTTGAGGTTGCGCAGCTGGCTCTCCTGGATCGCCGTGGCGAGCGCGATGATCTGCCCCTTCTTCGGGACGTCGAGGCTGATGCCGGTGGCCACGATCGTCTGGGCGTGAGGGATCTGCTCGGTCGGCAGGTCCAGGCCCTCGACGTGGACATCCTTGCCGGACGCCCCGTCGAGGATCTTGGTGACCTGGTCGGCGACCTTGTCCGCGTCGATGTCCGTCAGGCAGTCGCTGACGGAGCCGGTGGTCTGCATGGCTTCGGCGGAGGCGGCCAGCGTCATGCCGGTACCGGCGATCAGGAGCGGGGAGAGGAAGACGGCGCCGATACCGGCGGCGAGCGCCTTCAACCGGTTCGGC
The DNA here is from genome assembly GCF_040612775.1 of Streptomyces sp. NPDC006339. NCBI lineage: Bacteria > Bacillati > Actinomycetota > Actinomycetes > Kitasatosporales > Streptomycetaceae > Streptomyces > Streptomyces sp. NPDC006339. The sequence goes on along the minus strand of NZ_JBEXQW010000111.1, from coordinate 1,789 downwards.
TGGCTCGCGGGTCAGCGGTTTCGGGCAGGGGTGGGTAGAGAGACGTCATGGACGTGTCCTTCGGGGTGCGGTGTCCGGCGTGCCGCGTGCGCGAGGCGTGTCGGAAGGGCGCGGCGGCCGAGGTGGGCGATCGGTACGGGCCGGCGTGGGCGAGTTGCCGCTCGCTCCATGCGGCCGGGCCGTGAGCTAGGAGTGCCGGGGCAGGGGGAACCTCCGTGAGGAAGGGCAGGGAAGGAGCCAGCGGCGGTGTGCGCCGGGCGGTTCAAAAACAGTAGGCGCGAATTGGCGGCTGACCAAAAAGCTGAGCGGAAGGTGCCGGAATCCGGCACCTCAGTCATGCACTTCTTGGTCGTCGGCGTTTTCGCCTCTACAGTTTTTGGACTCCCCTCGCCCTCCTCGGTCTGCGGCCCTGGGCTTCTGCATGCCCACCTTCGGCCCGCGAGGACTCCTTTCGCGCGACGGGCAGTTCCCTCCGTGCTTCCACACCCGAATTGGGGTTCCTCTTTGCCTTTTTCCCTGCACCACGGTGATGCCCTCAGCGTTCTTGCCGGTCTGCCGGACGGCTGCGTCGACTCCGTCATCACCGACCCGCCGTACAACAGCGGGGGCCGGACCGCGAAGGAGCGCACCACCCGCTCCGCCAAGGCGAAGTACACCTCCGCCGATGCCCAGCACGCCCTGCCGGACTTCACCGGCGAGAACATGGACCAGCGGTCGTACGGATTCTGGCTGACGCAGATCATGACCGAGTCCCACCGCCTGACGAAGGAGGGCGGCACCGCTCTGCTGTTCACCGACTGGCGCCAACTCCCCGTCACCACGGACGCGATCCAGGCGGCCGGCTGGCTGTGGCGCGGGGTGCTCGCCTGGCACAAGCCGCAGGCCAGGCCGCAGAAGGGCCGGTTCACGCAGAACTGTGAATTCATCGTCTGGGCGTCAAAGGGGGCGATCGACGGCTCCCGGAACCCTGTGTATCTGCCGGGCATGTACAGCGCCTCGCAGCCCTCGGGAGCGAAGCGACAGCACATCACGCAGAAGCCCGTCGAGGTGATGCGCGAACTGGTCAAGATCGCCCCGCCGGGCGGCACGGTGCTCGACTTCTGTGCTGGCTCCGGCTCCACCGGCGTCGCCGCTCTGCTGGAAGGCCGCGATTTCATCGGCGTGGAGAAGACCGCGCACTATGCGTCGATCGCGGCCGACCGTCTCACCGAGACGGTCCGCGAGACCCTGACGCAGGACGACGTGGTTCTCGCCGTCTAGGGCGTCAACTGCGCTGTCTTCGGCGGCAATCGGCACCCATTTCCGTCTCTTGCGGCTTCACGCCGGAGCGTGCTCGTCATTTGCCGGCCGGTCTGTGTGCCGCCATCCGTGTTTCGTAGGAGGCCGTACTTTTCATGCCCGAATCCATAGAACCCGCGGACGGCGGCGAACTGGAGCCGGTTCGCATTCCGGACCCGCAGCTGGAGGGAATCGAGGCGAGCGTCCGGCGGCTCATGGAGCAGTCGGCGCAGCAGGCCCGGCAGCTCGACCACCTCTCCTCCGCTCCGGCCCCGGACCGGTCGCCGTTCGCCGCGTTCGGCATGCCCGGGTTCGGCGGGCGGCCTCCCGCCGCGCCGCCGGAGCCCCGCCCGATCCTGGAACTGGACGGGGAGGAACGCGAGGACGAGCTGGACGCCCTGTCGGACTGGGTGGACGACTTCCTCCTCCCCGTCTACGGGTCGGAGGTCACCACCGCAGCACCCTGGTGCCTGCAGTGGCAGGAGCACGACGACGTCGTGGCCTGGCTGCA
>NZ_JBEXQW010000110.1:0-2944 GCF_040612775.1 Streptomyces sp. NPDC006339 | reverse complement strand
GGCGGGGGTCGTACCGAGCATCTCGGCGGCCCGGCCCATCGTGTAGGCGGGGTAGTCGTCGTCGTCGAGGTTGTCGGCGGGGCGCGAACTGCCAGGGGGCATAGACCTCTTCTTTCGGGAACGCGTCGGGGGGCCCGGGTGCCGTGACGGCACCCGGGCCCCGAGTTTTCAACACCATCTGCCGGCCGACTGCGCCGGCTTTCTCATGTCCGCGGGTCGCGCCCGGGAGGGCGGGACTGCGGGGATCGCGGATGCGTGACCGGGGACCACCTTCCCATCGGGGCCTGCGGTACCCGGGCGGACTGCTTCCTCGCCCGGGCGATCCTGACGGTGTCGACTCCTTACCTTCGGTTACTTCTTCGTACTGCCACTGCGGGTACTGCGGGTACTGCTCGCACGGCAGTTCGTCTCTGCCGTGCCCACATGACTTCTTGGGGTACGACAACAACGGTAGGACAGAGACGGGCGAATGTCTACCTTCGCCATGACAGTTTTTCTGGTCGCCCGACTAGCAGCTTTCTGCCCCACGCGCATCCCGGGACCGTCCTCCCGGGGCTCCGGGCCGGACGCCACCGCCCGGCAGCCCCGGCGGCGGCCGCGACCTCCGCCACGGCCGCCACCCGCCGCCGCGCGCGGTATCTGCGACGGCGAAAGGAGGATTTACGGAGCCGCTCGGTAAGGCTTTTTACCGCGCGAAAAGAGCGGCGCAATTTCGCCCGCGCCGGCCACCGCGGCGTGCTAGCCTCGGAATCAGTTGCAGTTGTGGTTCCCGAAAAACTTGTGGTCCGGTTATCTCCGGCGGGGCAATCATCACGCGACACGGCATCCACGCGGTGTGGATACCGAAGAGCCCCCAAAGGGAGATATGACATGGCTACTGGCACCGTGAAGTGGTTCAACGCGGAAAAGGGCTTCGGCTTCATCGAGCAGGACGGCGGCGGCCCGGACGTCTTCGCCCACTACTCGAACATCGCCGCCCAGGGCTTCCGCGAGCTGCAGGAGGGCCAGAAGGTGAACTTCGACATCGCGCAGGGCCAGAAGGGCCCGACGGCCGAGAACATCGTCTCCGCCTGACGCTGACGCGCATTCGTAGCTGGGGCCCGCATCCTTCGGGGTGCGGGCCCCAGCTACACGTCTTTTCCGTCGCGACTTCCCCGCCCGCGGCCGGCTCCCGCCGCCGCCCGGCGCATCGGATTTCATGCACCCATCGACCGCGTCCCGGAATAAGACACGCCGCTCGCTGCTCACCGCGGGAATTCCTTGAGGTGCGCCGTACCGAGGAAGGCCCCGCATGAACAGCACGCCCACGACCGAAACCGACGCCGCCCCCGACGAGCCCGGCCCCCATGTGTGGGACGACATGACCGTCGAGGTGGCCCTCGCGGTCCTGAGCAGCGCCCGCGCCCGGCACCTGGTCGTCCGCGACGACGACGGCCGGCGCACCGGTCTGGTCACCCGGGCCCAGCTCACCGGCTTCCGGGCCAGTGCCGCGTACACCGATCGGGTGCGACTGCGCACCCTTCTCACCCATCCGTCGAGCCCGCTCCCCGTCTCCCTTCTGGAGGTCCCATGCGCTGCGTCATCGCACGTTTCCCGTTCGAGCTGACGAAGAACGACGTCCTGGAGACGATGAAGGGCGTCAAGCCCGAACCCGTCACCGGCGAGTCGATCGTCATCGGACGCCGTGAGTACCCCGCCAAGCAGGTCGGCGCGGTCATCACCCGCCAGGACCGCCGTGACTTCACCGCCGGCGAGGTCGTCCGGGCGATGACCCGGCTCGGCTTCACCTGCCGCACCCAGCAGGAGGCGCCCCGCCCGGCCGCCGCCGCCGGCCTCAGCCCGGTCGAGCGGGCGTCCGCGCTGCTCGGCACGCACGGCGCGGACGGTGCGGACGGCGCCCAGAGCGCCCACGGCACGTACGGCAGCACGTCGACGGCGGTCTGACCGGCACGGAGAGACGCGGACGCCGCCCGTACGTCACCCGTACGGCACAGGGCGCGTCACCTCGTACGACACGGGCGCACGTCGCCTCGTACGGCACCGGCGCACGTCACGGCGTACGCCATCTCGTACGCCACCTCGTACGACGCAAGGGAAGGGCCCGACCGGTGCGCACCGGTCGGGCCCTTCCCTTGTGTCGTCCGTGTCGTTCCGGCTCCGGTCACTGATCGGAGTAGCTGAAGTCCCCCACCGTCCAGGCGCTGACATCCGCGATCGACACGCGGTACATCCCGCCCGTCTCCGGGATACCGACCGTGCCCTGGATGATCCGGGCGACGTGGAAGTGCAGATGGGTCGGCGGCCCGTCCTCGCCGGACGGCTTCTCGAAGACACCGGCGAATTCGCGCAGCCGGGTCGAGTCGTTCAGGACCTCCGTCACCCGCTGCCGCCACACCGCTTCGGGGGCCAGGCGCCCCGTGATGACGGCCCCGCCCGTGATCACGGTCAGGGACATCTGATTGCTCTGCCCGGACTCGACCTTGGCGGCGATGTCCACGAGCAGTTCGTCAGGCTTCGACATGAGAGTCGATTGTATTCACCTGACCGGCCGCCCGTCATGACCGGGCGCATCGGCGGCCCCTCCGGCGACACGGGCCCCGCTACGACGCGGGACGCGCTACCACCCCCGGCGCCCCGCGCATTACCCTCGGTGAATGCGCCGGGACCGCCGGCGCCCGCACCGGAAGGTTCGATGGAGAGGTCCCCGAGGTCCCGAGCCGCTTCAGGCACCGCCAGGGCGACGGGGCCGCTACCGGCGCGTGGCGCTGTGCCGAGGCCGCCATCAGTGCGCAGTACCTCTTCGGGGCCCCACGACGCGTCCTCCGACGCGTCCTCCAGAGAGGTGAGAATGACAGCAGACGATCCGCTCGGCCGTCTCGACGACGACGACTACCCCGCCTACACGATGGGCCGGGCCGCCGAGATGCTCGGTACGACCCCGGGG
>NZ_JBEXQW010000109.1:0-3626 GCF_040612775.1 Streptomyces sp. NPDC006339 | reverse complement strand
CGGGCGGGTGGACGTGGTCGTCAACGGGGCCGGCGGCAACGTGCTGTTCGGCGCGCCGGAGGGCGCCACCGACGGCCTCGCGGGCGCGGCCTAGCGGAAGTCCTCCACGCGGGTGTCCGGATCGGCCTCCTTGGCCAGCATGAAGCCCCAGGAGTCGGGCCGGGAGCCGTCGGCGTCGGTGAAGCCGTACTCCCGCGCGAGCTGTCCGCTGTCGAGCGACCGCCCGTTCCAGCGGGCCCGGTCGGGGTCGGCGGCGAGGGCGGCGACGGCCCGGCCGACGTACACCGGGGACTCGGAGACGGCGAAGTCGGGAAGCTGCTTCGTCGCCTCGCGCCAGGTGTCCTCGGTGACGCCGAAGTGGGCGAGCATCTGCTCGGACCTGAGCCAGCCGGGGCTGATCGAGACGGCCGTGCCGGCGGAGTCGGCCAGTTCCTTCGCCAGGCCGAGGGCCATCCGGATGGGGGCGTTCTTGGCCAGGTCGTAGAAGAGGTTCTCGCGGTAGTGGGTGCCGTTGTACGCGGTGGTGCCGTCGGTGACCTCGACGACGAGGCCGCCGGGGTGGCGGGTGAGCAGCGGCAGGAGCGTGTGGGAGGTGATGAGGTGCGTCTTCACGCCGAGTTCGAGCATCCGGAGGCCGTCGGTGAGGTCGATGTCCCAGGTCTTCTTCCCGAAGGTCGAGACGATGAGGTGCTCACCGCCCCAGACGTCGTTGACGAGGACGTCGAGCCGGCCCTGTTCGCGGTCGACGCGGTCGGCCAGGGCGCGGACCTGGTCGGGCTCCAGGTGGTCGGTGGGGACGGCGATGCCCGAGCCGCCGGCCTCGGTGACGAGTTCGGCGGTCTCCTCGATGGTCTCGGTGGCGCGGCCGACCTCGCTGATCCGGTCGCGGGTGGTGCGGCCGGTGACGTAGACGGTGGCTCCGGCGGTGCCGAGCTGGACGGCGATGGCGCGTCCCGCCCCACGGGTGGCGCCGGCGACGAGGCAGATGCGGCCGGCGAGCGGCTTCGTTGCAGCGGTCATGGGGCGAGCCTGACAGGAAAGGGCGACACCTTCTGTCCGGATTGTTTTCGGCCGCTTCCGGGTGCGTCGTCGGGCGCGACCCACGATGCTGGTCCCGTGATGGACGAGACGGAGTTCTGGGAGATCATCGACTCCACCCGGGAGCGCGCCGAGGGCGACCCGGAGGAGCACGCCGACCTGCTCGTCGAGCGCCTCACACAGCTCGATCCGGACTCCGTGGTCGACTTCGCCCGCCATTTCGAGGCCCGCTACAACCGCGCGTACACCTGGGATCTGTGGGGTGCGGCGGCGGTGCTGCTCGGCGGGGCGGGTGACGACGCCTTCGACTGGTTCCGCTGCTGGCTGATCGCGCAGGGCCGGGAGGTCTTCGAGGGCGGGGTGCACGATCCGGACGCGCTGGCGGAGCTGCTGGTCGACTTCGACGAGGAGATCGACGGGGACGGCGAGGAGCTGGGCTTCGCGGCGGACGAGGCGTACGAGCAGCTCACGGGCGCGGAGACGCCCGACCTGGGGATCCCGCCGCCGGGCGCGGAGCCGGAGGGCACGCCCTTCGACCTGGACGACGACGCGGTGCTCGCGGCCCGCTTCCCGCGGCTGTGGGCCCGGTTCGGCCCCGGGTAGGGGGTACGGAGGGGCCGAACCGGACCGGTCTGTGCGGGCCGGTCTCGGGGCCCCTCAGAAGTGCGTGCCGCCGTCGACGCGGACCTCGGTGCCGGTGATGAACTTCCCGTCCTCGCTCGCGAGCATCGCGACGACGCCGGCGACGGTCTCGGGTCCGGCGAAGCCCTGGCCGAGGGCGGGGGCGAGCTTGGCGAAGAGCGACCAGTCGGTGTCCTCGGGCAGGCCGGGGCCGACGGACTGCCGGCTGGCGCCGGAGCCGTCGGTCATGCCGGAGGAGATGGAGCCGGGCTGGACGGCGGTGAAGCGGATGCCCTGCTTGGCGTACTCGGCGGCGAGCGCGTGGGTCATGGACTGGACGCCGCCCTTGCTGGCCGCGTAGGCCGCCATATAGGGGTGGGCGAACATCGCGGACGTGGAGGAGAAGTTCACGACGGCGGCGTCGTGACCCTCCAGGAGCGCCGGTATCGCCTCGCGGATGACGAGGAAGGTGCCGGTGAGGTTGATCCGGATCACCTGCTCGAAGGCGTCGAGGGCGGTCTCGTGGGTGTGCGAGGAGCGCAGGATGCCGGCCGCGTTGACGAGCACGTCCAGGCCGCCGAGGGCGGTGACGGCGGCGGCGACGCCCTCGCGGACGGAGGTCTCGTCGGCGATGTCGACGACGAGGGTGGTGAGGCGGCCGGCGGTGTCGCCCGCCTTGGCGACGGTGTCCTTGAGCCCGGCCTCGCTGATGTCGGCGGCGACGACGGTGCCGCCCTCGGCCAGCAGGCGCAGCACGGTGGCCTGGCCGATGCCGGAGCCGCCGCCGGTGACGAGTGCGCGACGTCCTTCGTAGCGGGTCAGGTGGTTCATGGCGGCAACCTCTCTCGGGCTTCGGGGAATGATGGCAACCGTACGCCTTGGTGACACGTTTTGCCATAGGTGCATGGTGTGCAAGCCTGGCAGTGGCGGGCGTACGCTGGGTGGGGTGAGCACCAAGCCCCCCTCCCTGACGGAGCGCCGCAAGGCCGCCACCCAGCTCGACATCGCGCGCGCCGCCGCCGAACTGTTCACCGAGCGCGGGCCCGACGACACGACCGCGGAGGACATCGCCCAGCGGGCCGGGGTCGCCCTGCGCACCTTCTACCGCTACTTCCGCTCCAAGCAGGACGCCGTCGCCCCGCTGCTCGCGGGTGGCGCCGACCGCTGGCGGGCCGCGCTCGCCGCCGCCGAGCCGGGGACGGACCTGGCGGTCGCCCTGGAGCGGTCCGTCGCCGGGGCGCTGGCGGCGGAGGGCGAGGAGGCGGCGGAGGGGCTGCGCTGGACCCACGGGCTGCTGCGCGCGGCGGACCGCGATCCGGCGCTGCGGGCCGTCTGGTACCGGGTCAACCAGGAGTCCGAGGAGCGCCTCCGCGAGGTCCTCGCCGCCCTCGCGGGCCCCGGCGCCGACCCCCTCGACCTCCGCCTCGCCGCGGCGGCGGCCACCGCCGCGATCCGCATCGCCCTGGAATCCTGGTCCACCACCGACGCCCCCGCCCGGGGCGAGGGCGCCCCGTCGGCCCTGGCGGTCCGCTGCCTGCGCGACCTGACGACGGGCCTCCGCCTACCGGGGCGAGACACGTAAACATGGGGCCCTGACGCGCCGCGCTGGTGCCTCCGCCCCCTCGCGGCCGCGCCCGACTACGGCAGGGCCGCGCCCGCCCGGGGCGGCACCCCTCCCGCCTTGCCCCCTCCGCGCACCTGCGCCCCGCGCCCCGCTGGGGCGGTGCCCCTCCCACCCCCGCGTGGGCCGTCGCCCCCGCCCCCGTGTGGGCAATCGTCCCGCAGGGCGGGACGGGTGGGCACACGGGACGGCGCCCATGCGGGCGCCTTCCGCACCTGCACCTGCCCGCGCCACGAGCACGGCGGACCCGTGGTGCGGGTCAAAGCACCAGGAGCCTAGGCCCGGCAAAGGGCACCGTTCCGTTGTGCCCACCCGTTCCGCCCCAGCGGAACGAATGCCCACAACG
>NZ_JBEXQW010000108.1:0-4381 GCF_040612775.1 Streptomyces sp. NPDC006339 | reverse complement strand
CCCCCCACTGGACCACCCTCCTCACCCCCTACCACCCCCACACCACCGAACTCCCCTCCTACCCCTTCCAACGCCAGCGCTACTGGCTCGAACCCGAGCCTGCCGCGACCGACGCCCGGGGCCTGGGGCTGACCTCGGCCGGGCATCCGCTCCTGGGCGCCGTGGTCGAACTCGTCGAGGAGGACCGGCTCGTGTACACGGGGCGGCTCGCCCTCGACACCCAGCCGTGGCTCGCCGATCACGCGGTGCACGGGACCGTGCTGCTGCCGGGCACCGCGTTCCTGGAGCTCACGATGGCCGTGGGCGCGCGGCTGGGTCTGCGGCGGCTCGCGGAGCTCACGCTCCAGGCTCCTCTGGTGCTGCCGCCCGACGAGGCCGTACAGCTCCGGGTGACCGTCGAGCCGCCGGCCGCCCACGGGCAGCGAGAGCTGGCCGTGCACTCCCGGCGGCAGGACGCCGACCCGGGTGACCCGTGGACGCGGCACGCCTCGGCCCTGCTCGACGTCGAGGACGACACCGCGGACTTCGACCTCGTCGAGTGGCCGCCGCCCGGCGCCCACGAGATCGACGTGGAGTCCCGCTACGACACGCTCGCGGAGGCGGGCTACGACTACGGACCCGCCTTCCAGGGCCTGCGCGCCGCCTGGCGGGCCGGTCGTGACGTGTACGCCGAGGTGAGCCTGCCCGCCGAGCTGGACGCCGCCTCCTTCGGGCTGCACCCGGCGGTGCTCGACGCCGCCCTGCACGCGGTCGGTCTGCTCCGCGAGGACGGCGGCACCGTCCTGCCCTTCTCCTGGTCCGGCGTGACCCGCTACACGGAGGGCGCGGACGCCCTGCGGGTGTGGCTCGGCGCGCGGGGCGAGGACGGGGTGAGCCTGCGCGTCACGGACGGCGCGGGCAAGCCCGTCCTGTCCGCGGAGGCGGTCACGATGCGACCGTTCACCGCCGACCTGGCCGCCTCCGGGCGCGCGGCCGACTCGCTGTTCCGGCTGGAGTGGCAGCCGGTCCCGGCCGCCACGGCCGACGTCGACGTGTGCCTGGTCACGGACCTGGCCGGCGTCCCCGACCCCGTACCCCAGGTGGTCGCCGTACGATGTCCCGTCGCCGAGCGATGTACGGACGGGGCACAGGACCCGGCCGACACGCGGTCCGGATCCGCTCTCGCCGAGGACGCGCACGCGGCGGCGCTTTGGGCGCTCGGACTGGTGCAGGAGTGGCTGGCCGATGCCCGCTTCACGGGGTCGCGGCTGCTGGTGCTGACCGACGGCGCGGCCGGCCCCGTGGTCGACAACCCGGCCCAGGCGACCGTGTGGGGCCTGATCCGCACCGCGCAGTCCGAACACCCCGACCGTTTCGCGCTCCTGGACTGGGATGAGGCGCTCCACCCCGACGCCGACGCCGATGCCGACGCCGACGCCGAGACGGGGAACGGGGACATGACCGTCACCGGGGCCGTGCTCACCGAACCGCAGCTCGCCCTGCGGGCGGGCGCGCTCCTCGCCCCGCGTCTGGTCCGGCACACCACCGCCGCCGACCCGTTCGGCGCCACCCGGCTCGACCCGGACGGCACGGTGCTCGTCACCGGTGGCACCGGCGTGCTCGGCGCGTCGGTCGCACGCCATCTGGTGAGCGAGCACGGCGCCCGGCGGCTGCTGCTCGTCAGCCGGCGCGGCGCCGACGCGCCGGGCGCGGCGGAGCTCGCCGCCGAGCTCACCGCGTCGGGGGCCGAGGTCGTCCTCGCCGCCTGTGACACCGCCGACCGCGACGCGCTCGCGCGGCTGCTGGCCGGTGTACGGCTCACCGCCGTCGTCCACACGGCGGGCCTGCTGGACGACGGCGTGGTCGAGTCGCTGACCGCGGACCGGCTCGCCGCCGTGCTGCGGCCCAAGGTCGACGCCGCCGCGCACCTGGACGAGCTGACCGCGGGCCAGGAGCTCGCGGCCTTCGTGCTCTTCTCCTCGGTGGCGGGCGTGCTCGGCAACCCCGGCCAGGCCAATTACGCGGCCGGCAACGTCTTCCTCGACGCGCTCGCCGCCCGTCGCCGGGCCTCCGGCCGTCCCGCGACGTCGCTCGCCTGGGGCCTGTGGGCCGAGCGCACCGGCCTCACCGGGCACCTGGACGACGACACCCTCTCGACCCGCGGCATCGCGCCGCTCTCCACCGAACAGGGCCTCGAACTCCTCGACCGGGCGCTCGCGGACGACCACCCGGTGCTCGTCCCGGCCCGCCTCGACCCGGCGGGGCTGCGCTCCGACGCGCTCGCCGGAACCCTGTCCCCGGTGCTGCGCTCACTGGTACGGGTGCCCCAGCGGCGCCCCGGCGAGTCCGGCCTGCGCCGCAGGCTCGGCCGGATGACCGAGGAGGAGGGCCGCCGCCTGCTGCTCGACCTCGTCCGTACCCAGCTCGCCGCCGTCATCGGCCGTGACTCGGCGGACGGGATCGACCCGGACCAGCCGTTCAAGAGCTTCGGCGTCGACTCGCTGCTCGCGGTGCGGCTGCGCAACCGTCTCCACTCCGTCACCGGCCTGCGGCTGCCCGCCACGCTCGTCTTCGACCACCCCACCCCGGCCGCCGTCGTCGACTTCACGTTCGCGCTCGCCCGGGAACGCGCCGAGAGCACCACCCCGCGGCCCCTCACCGCGAGCCCGGCCGCCGTAGCCCCGCACACGGACGACGATCCGATCGTCATCGTCGGCATGGGATGCCGCTTCCCGGGCGGGGTGGACTCGCCCGAGGCGCTGTGGCGCGTGGTCGCCGAGCAGCGGGACGTGATCTCCGGCTTCCCCACGGACCGTGGCTGGGACCTCGACGGCCTCTACCACCCGGACCCGGACCACTCCGGCACCTCCTACGTCCGCAACGGCGGATTCCTCCACGAAGCGGCCGAGTTCGATCCCGCCTTCTTCGGGATCTCGCCGCGCGAGGCCCTGGCGATGGACCCGCAGCAGCGTCTGCTCCTCGAAGTGTCCTGGGAGGCGTTGGAGCGGGCCGGTATCGCGCCAGGATCGCTGCACGGCAGCGACACGGGTGTGTTCGCCGGAGTCATGTACCACGACTACGGCGGTGGCGGCCGGCTTCCGGAGGAGGCCGAGGGCCACTTCCTGACCGGCACGGCCGGCAGCGTCGCCACCGGTCGCATCGCCTACACGCTGGGGCTTCAGGGTCCGGCCCTGACGGTGGACACGGCCTGCTCGTCGTCGCTGGTCGCGCTGCATCTGGCCGTACGGGCTCTGCGGTCCGGGGAGTGCTCCCTGGCCCTCGCGGGCGGCGCCGCCGTGATGTCCACCCCGAACACGTTCATCGAGTTCTCGCGTCAGCGCGGGCTCGCGGAGGACGGGCGCTGCAAGTCCTTCTCGGCGGACGCCGACGGCACCGCCTGGGCCGAGGGCGTGGGCGTCCTCGTCGTGGAGCGCCTGTCCGACGCACGACGCCTCGGACACCAGGTCCTGGCCGTGGTCGCCGGCACGGCGGTCAACCAGGACGGCGCGTCCAACGGACTGACCGCACCCAGCGGGCCCGCGCAGGAGCGGGTCATCCGCGCCGCCGTCGAAGACGCCGGTGTGTCGTTCGCGGGGGTCGACGCCGTCGAGGCGCATGGCACCGGCACCGTGCTGGGTGACCCGATCGAGGCGCAGGCCCTGCTCGCCACCTACGGCAGGGAACGCGGCGACCGGCCGCTGCTGCTCGGCTCGCTCAAATCCAACCTCGGGCACGCCCAGGCGGCCGCCGGGGTCGGTGGCGTGATCAAGATGGTCATGGCGTTGCGCAACGGGGAGCTGCCCGCCACGCTCAACGTCACCAAGCCCAGCGAGCTGATCGACTGGACGACAGGCGGCGTCGAACTGCTCACGGAGCCGCGCCCGTGGCCGGCCGGCGACGACCGTGTCCGCCGGGCCGGAGTCTCCTCCTTCGGCATCAGCGGCACCAACGCCCACGTCATCCTCGCCGAGGCACCGGCCGAGCCCGTGACCGACGAACCCACCGAGGAGCCGTTGGACGGGTCGGCCCTGCCGTGGGTGCTGTCGGGGCGCTCGGCGGACGCCCTCGCGCAGGCCGCCGGTGAGCTGGCCGCGTATGTACGGGAGCGGCCGGAGCTCAGCCCGGCCGATGTTGCGTACTCCCTCGCCACAGGGCGTTCTGCGTTCGGGGTCAGGGCCGTCGTGCCGGGCACGGACGGGCGCGAGGGGCTGCTCGCCGGTCTGGACGCGCTGGCCTCCCGGGAGATCGAAGGCGTCACCGCGCCTGTCTCCGGCGCGAAGTCGGGCCGGGCCACAGGAGCTCCTGTCGTGTTCGTGTTCCCGGGGCAGGGTTCCCAGTGGGCCGGCATGGCCACCGAACTCCTCGACACCTCCCCCGAGTTCGCCCGCGTCATCGCCGAATG
>NZ_JBEXQW010000107.1:3161-4587 GCF_040612775.1 Streptomyces sp. NPDC006339 | reverse complement strand
CTTCAGAACTAACACAGTGGACGCGAGCAACTGAGGACAAGCCCTCGGCCTATTAGTACCGGTCAGCTCCACCCATTACTGGGCTTCCACATCCGGCCTATCAACCCAGTCGTCTACTGGGAGCCTTACCCTCTCAAGGAGGTGGGAATACTCATCTCGAAGCAGGCTTCCCGCTTAGATGCTTTCAGCGGTTATCCCTCCCGAACGTAGCCAACCAGCCATGCCCTTGGCAGGACAACTGGCACACCAGAGGTTCGTCCGTCCCGGTCCTCTCGTACTAGGGACAGCCCTTCTCAATATTCCTACGCGCACAGAGGATAGGGACCGAACTGTCTCACGACGTTCTAAACCCAGCTCGCGTACCGCTTTAATGGGCGAACAGCCCAACCCTTGGGACCGACTCCAGCCCCAGGATGCGACGAGCCGACATCGAGGTGCCAAACCATCCCGTCGATATGGACTCTTGGGGAAGATCAGCCTGTTATCCCCGGGGTACCTTTTATCCGTTGAGCGACGGCGCTTCCACAAGCCACCGCCGGATCACTAGTCCCGACTTTCGTCCCTGCTCGACCCGTCGGTCTCACAGTCAAGCTCCCTTGTGCACTTACACTCAACACCTGATTGCCAACCAGGCTGAGGGAACCTTTGGGCGCCTCCGTTACCCTTTGGGAGGCAACCGCCCCAGTTAAACTACCCATCAGACACTGTCCCTGATCCGGATCACGGACCCAGGTTAGACATCCAGCACGACCAGAGTGGTATTTCAACGGCGACTCCACCATGACTGGCGTCACAGCTTCAAAGTCTCCCACCTATCCTACACAAGCCGAACCGAACACCAATATCAAACTGTAGTAAAGGTCCCGGGGTCTTTCCGTCCTTCTGCGCGAAACGAGCATCTTTACTCGTAGTGCAATTTCACCGGGCCTATGGTTGAGACAGTCGAGAAGTCGTTACGCCATTCGTGCAGGTCGGAACTTACCCGACAAGGAATTTCGCTACCTTAGGATGGTTATAGTTACCACCGCCGTTTACTGGCGCTTAAGTTCTCAGCTTCGCCCTGACGAATCAGAGCTAACCGGTCCCCTTAACGTTCCAGCACCGGGCAGGCGTCAGTCCGTATACATCGCCTTACGGCTTCGCACGGACCTGTGTTTTTAGTAAACAGTCGCTTCTCGCTGGTCTCTGCGGCCACCCCCAGCTCAGAGTGCAAGACTCATCACCAGGCGTGGCCCCCCTTCTCCCGAAGTTACGGGGGCATTTTGCCGAGTTCCTTAACCATAGTTCACCCGAACGCCTCGGTATTCTCTACCTGACCACCTGAGTCGGTTTAGGGTACGGGCCGCCATGAAACTCGCTAGAGGCTTTTCTCGACAGCATAGGATCATCCACTTCACCACAATCGGCTCGGCATCAGGTCTCAGCC
>NZ_JBEXQW010000107.1:1729-3070 GCF_040612775.1 Streptomyces sp. NPDC006339 | reverse complement strand
GTATGTACTGCAATGACACGACTTCGGCGGTACGCTTGAGCCCCGCTACATTGTCGGCGCGGAATCACTTGACCAGTGAGCTATTACGCACTCTTTCAAGGGTGGCTGCTTCTAAGCCAACCTCCTGGTTGTCTCTGCGACTCCACATCCTTTCCCACTTAGCGTACGCTTAGGGGCCTTAGTCGATGCTCTGGGCTGTTTCCCTCTCGACCATGGAGCTTATCCCCCACAGTCTCACTGCCGTGCTCTCACTTACCGGCATTCGGAGTTTGGCTAAGGTCAGTAACCCGGTAGGGCCCATCGCCTATCCAGTGCTCTACCTCCGGCAAGAAACACACGACGCTGCACCTAAATGCATTTCGGGGAGAACCAGCTATCACGGAGTTTGATTGGCCTTTCACCCCTAACCACAGGTCATCCCCCAGGTTTTCAACCCTGGTGGGTTCGGTCCTCCACGAAGTCTTACCTCCGCTTCAACCTGCCCATGGCTAGATCACTCCGCTTCGGGTCTTGAGCGTGCTACTAAAATCGCCCTATTCGGACTCGCTTTCGCTACGGCTTCCCCACACGGGTTAACCTCGCAACACACCGCAAACTCGCAGGCTCATTCTTCAAAAGGCACGCAGTCACGACGCATTGAGTAAACTCAATGCGCGACGCTCCCACGGCTTGTAGGCACACGGTTTCAGGTACTATTTCACTCCGCTCCCGCGGTACTTTTCACCATTCCCTCACGGTACTATCCGCTATCGGTCACCAGGGAATATTTAGGCTTAGCGGGTGGTCCCGCCAGATTCACACGGGATTTCTCGGGCCCCGTGCTACTTGGGTGTCTCTTAAGCAAGCCGCTGATGTTTCGTCTACGGGGGTCTTACCCTCTACGCCGGACCTTTCGCATGTCCTTCGACTACACCAACGGTTTCTGACTCGCCTCACAGCCGGCAGACTGTGAAAAAGAGATCCCACAACCCCGCATGCGCAACCCCTGCCGGGTATCACACGCATACGGTTTGGCCTCATCCGGTTTCGCTCGCCACTACTCCCGGAATCACGGTTGTTTTCTCTTCCTGAGGGTACTGAGATGTTTCACTTCCCCTCGTTCCCTCCACATGCCCTATGTGTTCAGGCATGGGTGACAGCCCATGACGACTGCCGGGTTTCCCCATTCGGAAACCCCCGGATCAAAGCCTGGTTGACGGCTCCCCGGGGACTATCGTGGCCTCCCACGTCCTTCATCGGTTCCTGGTGCCAAGGCATCCACCGTGCGCCCTTAAAAACTTGGCCACAGATGCTCGCGTCCACTGTGTAGTTCTCAAGCAACGACCAGCCACCCATCACCCC
>NZ_JBEXQW010000106.1:0-4627 GCF_040612775.1 Streptomyces sp. NPDC006339 | reverse complement strand
CTGACCACCGAGCAGACCCTCGACGCCGACCTCCCGCGCCACCCGGGTCACCTCGGAGCCGAACGCCGAGAGCTGGTCGACCATCGTGTTGACGGTGTTCTTCAGCTCCAGCATCTCGCCGGCCACGTCCACGGTGACCTTCTGCGACAGATCACCATTGGCGACCGCCGTCGTCACCTGCGCGATGTCCCGCACCTGCGTGGTGATGTTCCGGAAGACGGTGTTGACCGAGTCCGTGAGGTCCTTCCACGTACCCGCCGCACCCGGCACCTGCGCCTGGCCGCCCAGCAGACCCTGCGCGCCGACCTCCCCGGACACCCGGGTCACCTCGTCCGCGAAGGTCCGCAGCGTCTCCGTCATCTGGTTGATGGTGTCCGCGAGCTGCGCGATCTCACCGCGCGCCGACACCCGCACCTTCTGCGACAGGTCGCCGTTGGCCACCGCCGTGGTGACCTCCGCGATACCCCTCACCTGATTGGTGAGATTTCCCGCCATCGTGTTGACGGAGTCCGTGAGGTCCTTCCACACACCGGCGACCCCGGCCACCTCGGCCTGACCGCCCAGCTCGCCCTCCGTGCCCACCTCACGGGCCACCCGGGTCACCTCGGAGGAGAACGACGAGAGCTGGTCCACCATCCGGTTGACGGTGTTCTTCAGCTCCAGCATCTCGCCGGCCACGTTCGCCGTGACCTTCTGCGACAGATCACCGTTCGCCACCGCCGTCGTGACCAGCGCGATGTCCCGCACCTGCGCCGTCAGCCGGTTGGCCATGGTGTTCACCGAGTCCGTGAGGTCCTTCCACGAACCGGACATGCCCCGCACCTGGGCCTGACCGCCCAGAATGCCCTCCGTGCCCACCTCCAGGGCGACCCGGGTCACCTCGTCGGCGAACACCGACAACTGGTCGACCAGGTTGTTCACGGTCCGCGCGACCTTCAGGAACTCGCCCCGCAGCGGCCGCGTCGTCCCGTCCGCCCCCTCGGAGCGCAGCTCCATCCGCTGCCCGAGGTCACCCTCGGCCACCGCCGACAGCACCCGGCCCACCTCGGACACCGGCCGCGCCAGCTCGTCCACCAGCGCGTTCGCCGCGTCGATGGCCGCCGCCCAGGTGCCCTCGGCCGCCCCGGTCTCGAGCCGCTCCGACAGCTTGCCCTCGCGGCCCACCACCCGGCGCACCCGCGACAGCTCCCCGGTCAGATGCGTCTGCCGGTCCGCGACCTCGTTGAAGACGGCCGCGATCTCCGCCATCACCCCGTCGCCCGACACCGTCAGCCGCTTGCGGAAGTTCCCGTCCCGCATCGACACCAGAGCGGCCAGCAGCCGGTGCAGCGCCGCCGCGTCCACCTGCACCGTGCCCCCGCCCCGGGAACGGCCGCCGCCCTTCGCCCGCGAACCGCCACCGCGTCGCGTCGTCGTGCCAGACTCCACCGTGTCCCTCCCGAAGGGGTCGACCATGCCGATCGGTCTCTCGTTACCAGCCTGCCCAGTGTTTCATCGTGACCGAACCAGGCCATAACAGTTCGGCAGCTTCGCACAACGTCCCCACGTCCGTGGGACGGAAACAGCGGCGACCGGCATCCGCTGGGACAGCGAAGGTAAGTAACCTGGCATCCGGCTGTCCAACCGCCCGGGCCGCCCGGCGGGGGCGGGACGACGCGAAGAGAGCACGGACAGCGGGGAGGGACGGACCGACCATGGCAGAGCCGGGCGTCGAGACGCGTACGAGGAGTTCAGTGATCACCGCGCGGGCGGCTGCCAGTTTCGAACCCGTCGGGCGGTCCGTCGCGACCGCCCGCGCCTTCGTCCGGGACACCCTCCAGGGCTGGGGCTGTTCCGAGGTCGTCGACGACGCCGTCGTCCTGACCAGCGAACTCGTCACCAACGCCGTGATCCACGCCGGCACCGCCGCCGACGTCCTGTGCCTGCGCGGCGACGACGGCGTCCGCATCGAGGTCGCCGACCGCTACCCCGAGCGCGAGATCCCGCTCCAGCACGGTCGCTCCATGGGCAGCCCCGACCGCGAGAACGGCCGGGGCCTTCTGCTCTGCGCCGCCCTCGCCACCCGCTGGGGCGTCGACTACAACCCCACCCGCAAACACGTCTGGTTCCACCTCGACCTCCCCGAGCGGCCCGTCGGCACCCGCTCCGCCGGCCCCGTCCTGCCGGACCCGCTCCTCCCCCTCGCCGAGAGCCGCGTCCGCGTCGCCGTCGCCCAGCTCGACGCCGCCGGCGCCATCACCGCCTGGAACGAGGACGCCGAGGAACTCTTCGGATACGGCTCCGAGCAGGTCACCGGCAAACCCCTCGGCGATCTCGCCGCCTGGCCCCACACCCCCGGCATCGGCACCGGCCTCGCCGAGGCCCTCCGCCTGTCCCGCTGGGAGGGCAGCTACGGCATCCGCTGCGCCGACGGCCGCGTCATCCCCGTGTACGGCTCCCACCTGCGCGTCCGCGACGCCCAGGGCGAGCCCTCCACCGTCTGCCTCCTCGTACGGGAGCACGAGCGCGCCGTCCTCCAGACCCCCCAGCGCCCCACCGCCTCCGAGACCGGGTCCGAGAACCGGAACGCCGCCGACCCCTTCGAGGTCTTCATCGGCTCCCCGGCCCCCGACGACCTCGACGGCCTCCTCCAGCGCACCGTGGAACGCGCCCGCGACATGCTCGACGGCGACGCCGCCTTCCTCCTGCTGGCCACCGACGACGAGACCGAACTGGAGGTACGGGCCACCACGGGCCTGCCCTCCGCCCGCCAGCGCTTCGCCCGCGTCCCCGTCGAGACCGGCGCCAGCCGCTACGGCTCCGCCCGCATGCCCGCCGTCCACGAGGACCTCGCCGCCGTCCCGGGCGCCGTTCCGCTCCTCGAAGGCACCGGCATGCGCTCGGTCGTCACCGTCCCCCTCAAGGTCGAGGGCCGCCTCACCGGCTCCCTCGGCGTCGCCGCCGAGGCCCCCGACCGCTACTCCAACGAAGAGGCCCTGCGCCTCCAGTTCGCCGCCGACCGCATCGCCCTGGCCGTGGAATCGGCCCGTCTCGGCGAACTCGAACGGCTCCGCCGCGGCTCCCTCAGCTTCCTCGTCGAGGCGTCCGACCTTCTGGCCGGCACCCTCGACCGTGACCAGACGCTGGCCCTCATGGCCCAGATGACGGTCCCCACGCTGGCCACCTGGTGCGCCGTCTACACGATCGCCGACCAGTCCTCCGACCCGTACCTCTCCTTCGTCCTCCACGAGGACGAGGACCTCATCGACGGCCTGAAGGACCTGCTGTCCTCCATCGCGCCGCCCGATCCGGTGCCCACGCCCGGCGCCCGCGTCTGGACCGCGCCCGGTGAGGCCGCCCACCGCGCCGCGCTCGGCGCCTCGATGCGCGAGCTGGACGGCGCCGCCGGCCCGGTCTCCTCGGGCATCGGCACCACCCTGGCGACCGCGGCGGCCGTCGGCGGCGAGACCGTCGTCCTGCCGCTCGTGGCCCGCAACCGCGTCATCGGCATGCTCACCCTGGGCAAGCCGACCGACGACCACTTCCGCCAGGAGATCCTGGAGCTCGCGGAGGACCTCTCCCGCCGGGCCGCCCTGGCCCTGGACAACGCCCGTCTCTATTCGGAGCGCACGGCCATCAGCCGCTCGCTCCAGCGCAGTCTTCTGCCGCCCGGCCTCCCGGACATCCCCGGTGTCGAGGTCGACGTCATCTACCGCGCGGCCGGCGAGGGCAACGAGGTGGGCGGCGACTTCTACGACCTGTTCCCCATCCGCGACGGCGCCTACGGCTTCGCCATCGGCGATGTCTGCGGTACGGGCCCGGAGGCCGCCGCCGTGACGGGCCTGGCCCGCCACGCCCTGCGCCTGCTCGCCCGGGAGGGCTTCGGCGGCCCCGCCGTCCTGGAGCGCCTGAACGCGGCGATCCTCGACGAGGGCGCCCGCAGCCGCTTCCTGACCCTGCTGTACGGCGAGATGCGGCCCCAGGAGGACGGCTCGGCCGTCCTGAAGGTGGTGTGCGCCGGGCATCCGCTGCCACTGCGGCTGAGCCAGGACGGCACGGTCCGCCCGGCCGCCGACCCGCAGCCCCTCCTAGGCGTCATGGACGACCTGGAGCTCTACGAGCAGACGGTCACCCTGGATCCGGGCGACGTCCTGCTGTGCGTCACCGACGGCGTGACGGAGCGCCGCGAGGGCACGCGCATGCTGGGCGACGACGGCCTCACGGAAGTCCTCAGGACGTGTACGGGCCTGACGGCCGGGGCGGTCGCCGCCCGTGTCCTGCGGGCGGTCGAGCGCTTCGCCCAGGAGCCCGCGTCCGACGACATGGCGATCCTGGCCCTGCGCATCCCGGAGCTCCACCACCAGTGATCCCACGCAGAGGCCGGCCCCTTCGGGGGCCGGCCTCTTCTGTCTCCGTTTCTATGTCCGTCCGGGAAACGCAAAAAGGCCCCCGCCATGAGGCGGGGGCCTTTTCTCTGAGCCCTTTAACGGAATCGAACCGTTGACCTTCTCCTTACCATGGAGACGCTCTGCCGACTGAGCTAAAAGGGCGGGTTGTTCGGCGGTGTCCTACTCTCCCACAGGGTCCCCCCTGCAGTACCATCGGCGCTGAAAGGCTTAGCTTCCGGGTTCGGAATGTAACCGGGCGT
>NZ_JBEXQW010000105.1:0-5539 GCF_040612775.1 Streptomyces sp. NPDC006339 | reverse complement strand
CGACGCGTTCGGCGCGCTGGTGGTCGTTCTCGTGGAGGGTGGTGGCGTCTTCTTCGGCGGCGGTGAGGAGGGCGAGGGCGGCGTCGGGGATGGCGGTCTGGCCGGGGAGGACCGTGTCCGGCGGGGTGTCGAGGAGGGCGCGGGCGGCGGTCAGGCGGGCGGTGGTGGTCACTGGTCGTATCCCATCTGCTCGTTGAACCAGGCTTGGTGGGCGGCGGAGTCGTACCGTCCGGCGGCGAGCCACGCGGTGGTGGCGTTGGCGGCGGCTTCCTTGCGCCAGCCGCGTTGGCGAGGGCGGGGGTAGAGCTCGCCGTCCTGCCAGCGGTCGCCGCAGTGGCAGCAGGTCATGCTGAGGCCGTACCAGGCCTCGTCCTGTGCGAGCATCCGGCGGCGCGTCTTGCAGGTGGGGCAGCGGAGGATGCGGCGGATGGGGAACCGGCGGGCACGGCAGACGATGACGTTCATGCGGTGCTCCTGGCGTGGTTGTGGGCGGCTTCGATGCGGGCGGGGTGGTAGTCGCGGCGGTCGCGGCCGCCGGTGCGGCAGCGCTGTCCTGAGGGGGCGCGGCAGGCGTCCCAGGGGCAGGGGACGGCGCGGGGGTCGGCGAGGCCGGACCGGATGAGGCGCTCGCGTTCGACGGCTTCGGGCCGGAAGGCGGCGAACGTCTCCTTGACGGTGGGCGGCATGTAGGTGCCCATCCGGTCGAGGCGGGCCTGGACTTCGGCGGCCGCGGGGCCGGAGGTGATGGCCTTCAGCTCGTTCGGGGGCTGCTGGCCGGTGGCGACGGCGTGGCGTTCGGCGGCGAGGGCGGCGCGGTAGCCGGCTTCGTCGTCGGGGTCGAGGTGGGGGTAGGCGGTGGGCTCGAACGTGCCGGTATGGCGGGTGAGGCGGTCGTGGACGTCGGCGGTCCATCGGGTGGCGATGTCGGCGGGGAGGATCGGCCACGTGCTCTTGGTGTAGTGCTCGTGGGCGTAGCGGACGGCGTCGGCGTACGGGACGTCGGCGAGGATGCCGGCCCACATGGCGATCTGGGCGCGGAGTTCGATGTGGTCGGTGCGGCGGACGCGGGGGTCGGCGAGGGCGATCTCGGCGAGGAGCTGGGGGACTTCGGAGGGCTTCACGGCTGGCCTCCTTCGGCGGCACGGAGCTCGGCGGCGATCTGCTGCATTTCGGTGAGGTAGGACTGGGCGGGCGACGGCGGTCCGGTGACGGGCCGCGGGCCGGTGTAGGTGGTGGCCTGGAGGCCGGCCCATCCGGCGAGGAAGTAGCGGGCCGAGTAGGGCTGGGACTTGGCGGCCTTCCAGGCGCGTTCGGCGTGGTCGACGAGGGCGGCGACTCCGACGCGGCGGACGGTGTCGAGGAGGGTGGTCCACTGCTCGCTGTTGAAGGTCCAGGAGACACGCATGCCGCGGTGTTCCATGGCCTGGATGAGGGGTTCGATCTCTCCTCGTCCGCTGCTGGCGGGCACCACCTCGGCGCTGTGGTTCACGGAGGGGGTGGGGGGAGGAGGTACTTCCGAAGGAAGTACCTGGCTAGGCGTGGATGTGGCTTGGGCAGGCGTGACGCCTGGGAGGCCCGTGCGGTGTGACAGGTGCCCCTGACCTGCGGCGGAGCCGGAAAAGTGGGGTTCGTTTCCGTCTCGATTCGGCGCGGAATCGTCGCCGATTGCATCGTGAATGTTCTTCGTTTCGTCGTCGATTCCGGGGCGCTTTCTCGCGGCGCGGCTCTTCGCGGCCCGTTCGGCGGCGCCCTTCCGGCTGGCCTCGACCTGCGCGCGGGTGGCGTTCCGGCCGCCCTCGAAGAAGTCGTGGACGACGTAGTCGCCGGCGTTCGGCTGCGGGCAGCGGGGGCAGGTGTGTTCGGCGCCGTGCCAGAGCCCGACCTTGACGAGCTTGGCGGCCTGGGGAGCGGTGCCGTACAACTGGGCGATGACGCCGGGCACGATGCCCTCGGTAAGGTGCTGGGCAGAGTAGGCGCCGCACCTCACGAACAGTCCGATCGCCGCGTTCCCCGCGGCCACGAACTTCGGGTGGCTGTGGGAAGCGTCGTCGATCTTGAACCAGGGCATCGTGCCTTCTCTCGGTCGTGGTGCGGTGGATCAGGCGGCGTTGGCGCGCTGGCGGCGGAGGCGAGTCCGCTCGCGTTCGGACAGGCCGCCCCAGACGCCGAAGCGCTCGTCGTTGTCGATGGCCCAGGTCAGGCACTGGACGCGGACCTCACAGGCCATGCAGACCTGCTTGGCCTCGCGGACGGACCCGCCCTTCTCCGGGAAGAAGGACTCCGGGTCGGTCTGCGCGCACAGCCCATCGACGAAGAACTCGGGCATGGGCAGGGCGCTGCTCATGCGGCCACCTCGCGGAGGTCGCGGAGGCGGGCGACGACGTAGTCGCGGCCGAGGCCGAGGCGTTCGGCGATCTCGTCCGGGCCGGCGCCGTACGACGCAAGGTGGAGGATCTCCTCGGCGCGGAGCCGGGCCTGCTCGTGGAAGTTCAGCGGCCGTTCGGCGGCGGCCGGGTCGAAGGCGGGGTCGTCGATGTGTCCCATGTCCTCCCACCACACCGGGTCGGGCCAGCCACGGCGCTCAGCCAGACGCATGGCCTTCGTGGAGGCGCCCGGCGTAATGCCGTGGTCGGCCGGGTTCTCCGTTCGGAGCTGCTGGTAGCAGTCGGCCACGGCCTTCGCGGTGTCGCGGTGCACGGTCTCCTGCTGGAGGATGTAGGAGACGCTGCGCGGGTTGACGCCGATGTACGGGCCAAGGCGGAGCAGCGGCCAGCCCACTGCGGCCAGCGCCTGCAGACGGCGGATCGTCCCCACGGCGGGCAGGAACACCGGGCTCAGCACCTCGGGCGTAACGGCGAGGATGGCCTCCGCGAACTCGGGGCGGATGCGCTTCTTCCTGCCGCGGGTGGGGCTGAGCTGGTACACGATCCCGGTCACGACCGACGGGACCTTGCCCAGGTGCGCGGCGATGACCTTGTAGGAGAAGCCGGCCCCGTTCAGGGCGAGGAGGTGCTGGCGTGCGGGCTCGGCGTCGACGAGGGGCTGCCAGGTGCCGTAGCCCTGGAGGCGGTGCACGCGGCGCTTGTAGGAGTTGACCGCGTTCCGGCACGGCTTGCAGGGGCACTTGAAGTGCTTGCCGCGAGAAAGGGTGCCGTGGTCGGGGAGGGACTTGGTGCCCGCGGCCGGGAGGCGGGTCATCCCGGCCGCGGGGGTCTCGGTGGAGGTGGTCACGAGTCGGCCTCCTTGGCGTGGAGCTGCTGGTCGTGGAGCTCGGTGGCGAGCTGCATTTCGTAGAGCCGCTGGTCGAGCTGGGCGGCGCGGTGCTCGGCCTTCCGGCGGTCGGCTCGCTCGGCGGCGAGCTCGGCCTTGGTGGCTTCGAGGTCGGCGCGGAGGCCGGCCGTGGCGGCGGCGACAGCGGCCTGGGCGTAGCGGCGGGAGATGAAGGGGAGTCGCATCACGCCACCTCGTCCACGAACTCGGCCTCGATCGCCTCGTCCTCGTGCTCGACGACCGGCTGCGGCAGCGGCATCGTCGGCGCCGGCCGCTGCTCGGCCGCCACCTCCGCCTGCGCGCGGAGCTGCTCCCGCATGTACTCCGCCGACGTCGGCACCCACTTCGTCAGCCGGTGCGCCGCGGTCTTCAGCCACATCGCTTCCTCGTGCTTCTGCCACGGGGAGTACGCGGAGTCCGAGCCCTGCGACATGGCCTTGGCCTGCATGACCTGGGCCCGGTTGAGGACGACGACCTTTGACGTGGCGCCGTCCTTCATCACGGCGTACGCGTAGACGAGGCGGAGCGGTCCGCGGTCGTCGGCGTCCCAGTCGATCTCGTGGTGCGGGCGCTCGTCCCGGCCCGGGGAGTAGCGGAAGGTGTCGGCCTGCCGGACGACCTCGACGATGACCGAGGAGACGGCGCCGGCCCGGTAGATGAGCTCGATCTCGCCCTGGTAGCCGCGGATGCCTTGGACTTCGAGGCGGCCGGCCTTCTTGCGGGGGACGAGGTAGTACTGCTCGGTGCCGGGGGTGAGGCCGAGCTGGGCGGCGTCCATGAGGGCGCCCATGAGGGCGGCGGGGTTGTTCTGGGCGGCCTGGGCGAGGTTGCGGTCGCGGCGGAGGACGCCGACGGCGAGCCGGACGAAGGTGTCGGGCTTGACGTGGGACGGCATGACCTGGGCGAGGTCGTTCTTGTAGTGCTCGACCATGGCGCCGGGGCCCTGGTCGCGGACGGCGATGGCGTTGGTGACGGTCTGCTCGGTCATCGGGCGGTCTCCTCGGACTGCTCGGTACGGACGGTGGTGCGGACTTCCCGGGTGCCGAGGACCCGGTGAACGGTCGTGCTGACGGCCTTGACCAGCTCGCTGATGAGCTCCTGGCGGACGTCCTCCGTGAGCCGGTCGCCGGTCGCGATGTGAACCCCCGCGTCCCAGTCGCCCGTGATCGCGTCACGGACGCCGACGCTCGGCCCGACCACGAGGTCCGCGCGGCCGACCTGACGGCCCCACTCGGCCGTGGTCACCTGCCGCAAGTGCATGTCGGTCATCGGGCGGTCCTTCGGGTGCGGGAGGGGAGGAGCTGGTAGGTGCGGCCGTCGCGGACCGTGCGGGTGGCGACCCGCTCCCGGCCGACGACCGCGCGCCGGCCGGTGCCGATCGCGTCGAGCAACTCGCCCTTGCAGGCGGTCAGCTCGTCCTCGGCCAGCCAGAACGCGTCCTGCGCGGCGTGGAAGCGGTCCCGGAGCTGCTCGGTGATCGGCACGTCGACGTCGTCGAGACCGTCGGGGAGCTCGCGGATCGCCTGGTAGGTGGCGGTGTGGCCGTCGATGTCCGGGCGGACGTCGTGGGCCAGGTCGTCCATGAACGTGGCGCCGGCCTCGCGCAGGATGCGGGCCTCGTCCGGGTCGTAGTCGACGACGTACTCGCGGTACTCGCACCCGGCGATCCGGACCGCGATCCAGCAGCGGCGGGCGCCGGTGACGTCGAGGTACCAGAGGCACTGGCAGCGGTAGTGCACGGGGATCTGGTCGGTGCCGGGCTCGCCCCATCCTTCGTCGTCGCGGGAGGTCTTGGCCTCCAGCAGCTCGTCGCCGACGAGGCGGTCCGGGTTCGCGATCTGCCACGGGCGTCCGGCGGCGGCGTAGGTCGGTGCCGGGCGGACGTCGAGGTCGGGGTGCAGGTCGGCGAACCGCTGGCAGATGCCGGGTTCGTCGACCTTCCCCCAATACATCTGCTCGGTCTCCTCGACCGGAGCGACCAACCCCTTCTTCCTGTGCCACAGCGAGAACCGGGACTCGTACGGAGACAGGCCCAGGACGGCGGCGATCTCGGAGCCGCCGATCCCGTTGGCCCGGGCGGCGTGCCACTCGGGGCTGCCGGGCTCGAAGACGCCGACCACGACGGGGCCGGCGGCCGGGGCCGAAGCCCCGGCCTGCGCGGTGTCGATCACAGTGCGCTCCTGATGGCGGTGATGGTGAGGGCGATCAGCGCCCACAGGACGGCGGAGAGCAGCAGGCCGTAGACGCAGCCACGCGCCAGACCGGGGCT
>NZ_JBEXQW010000104.1:0-6500 GCF_040612775.1 Streptomyces sp. NPDC006339 | reverse complement strand
GCAGGCCGATACAGGAAGGGCGCCCCGGAGCGGGCCGTCGCCGCCCACGGCCGTTGCCGGCCGCTCGCGTCGGTCATCACTTCGGGCCAGGCCGGTCGCCGGACTCCGCCACGCCGCCATCCATCCGGTCGGCAAAGTGATCCGAAGGAAACGGCCTGGGCCCGGCGCCCGCGCGGGTCGACGGTCGGTACGCGACCGGTCGAAACCGGACGGATCGCCACCGGATCGCTGGGCGGTCGGGGACCGGGCGGCTCCGGACCGGGCGGCCCCTCAGCCCGGAGGCTCCGACCGGATGGCCGGCCCGCATCCGTCCCGTACCGGATCAGGCCGGCCCGCATCCGCCCGTACCGGATCGGTCCCGTACCGGGTCAGTGCCAGACCGTCTGCACCGAGTCGAACTGGATCCAGGTGATCGGGTTGCCGGCGTTGCCGCCGTAGACGCTGACCGAGCCGGACGGGTTGATCTCGACGCGGCAGGCGTTGACGCCCTGGCTGTTGTTGCGCGGTGCGACGGCGCGCACGTACGCGGTCGGGAGGGTGAAGCCGTCGGGCAGCCGGCCGATCCGGGTGTCGGCGGCCAGATTGCAGGTGACCAGGCCGCGGGCCTGGAGGAAGGTGGTGCCGGCGATCGTCACCAGGCGCACCTCGGCGGCCGCGCCCGGGCTCGGGGTGATCCCGGCCTCCAGGACGAGCGGGGCCCAGGCACCGGCGTCGACGCCGCCGGCGGCGGCTGCCGGGGTGGCGGCGGCGAGGCTGCCGACGGTGAGGGCGGCGGGCAGGGCGAGGGCCGCGCCCAGGACGCTGCGGCGGTTGTGGGACATGGGTGGTCGGCTCCTTGGGAGGGCGGAAGAGAGGAAGAGGCGGGGGTCAGCGCCAGACGGCGCTGAAGGCGTCGAGCTGCGCCCAGGTGATCGGGTCCGTGGAGCGCCCGCCGTACAGGCGCAGCGCGCGGTCCGTCCCGGCCTCGAGGCGGGCGACGCTCGGGCCGCCGTTGGTGTTGTCGCGCGGCACGGTGGCGCGGGCGACCACGCTCGGGGTCAGCGCGTCGGGCAGGGTGCCGATGACCGTGTCCGTGGTGAAGCTGCCCCTGACCCCGCCGGAGAGCTGGAGGGTCGTGGTGCCGGCGATGCTGATCAGACGGCCCTTCGGGGTGTGCTGGTCGGCCGTCACCCCCGCGGCGAGGGCGATCGGCCGCCAGTCCGCGAGGACCTTCACGCCGTCGGTCTCGGGGGCCGCGGACAGGGACATGATCGTGCAGGTGCGCGGGCCCGGGTCCTCGCAGGCGAAGCCGAAGTGGAGGTGCGGGACGCCGTCGCGGACGGAGACCGTCATGCCCTCGGCCTCACGCCATTCCAGGCCGGGTCCGGCGGTGATGTGCCGGTGGTCGAGCTGGTTGCCGGTGGCCCACTCGAAGGCGGTGATGTACGTGTTGCCGGGCAGCGGGGCGGCGTCGAGGCTCTGGCCCTTGAGCGTGTAGAGCACGCCGGCGTGGGACGCGTACCCCTGGAAGTCGGTGCCCGCGGCGGGGACGACCGGGGTGATGCGCTGGAGGGCCTGCCAGTCCCCCGCCGTCGCCCGGGCCAGGTCGTACCGTGCGTAGGAGGTGGCCCCGTTGAGGGCGTAGCGGATGACGAGCTCGCCCGCGCCGTGGTCGATGGTGGGGGTGACGAAGCGGGCGGCCGGGTCGGGCGTGTACGGCGGCGTGTGGCGCGCGGTGCCGTAGTCGACGATGTCGCCCTTGCCGTACGCGAAGCTGGTCACGGCCGAGCCGTAACCCTCGTTCTTGCTGTTGGGGAGGGACGCGGTCTCGGTCCAGAGCCAGATCGTGCCGCCGCGGTTCTCCACGCCGAGGTTGACGCCGTGTCCGAAGCCGCGCAGGTACATGTGGCCGGTGAGGGTGCCGGCGGGGGTGAGCCGGGACAGGCACAGGTCACCGTTCGCCTTGCGGGTGGCGTAGTCGACGGCGGCGGCCTCGTCGGGGAGCCGGAGCCCGCCCTCCATGACCTGGAGCACGAAGATGTCGCCGGAGACCGGGTCGATGCCGAACGACTGCATGACCGTGGCGTTCTGGAGCCGGCGCCGGTGGAGCAGTTTGCCCACCGGTCCGGCGATGTCTATCTGTCCTGGGATGGTGATGCTCAACGGCGGGGCTCCTCGGAGGAGGGTGGAGGCTTCCTTCATGATCGAACCGCGTCAGTGTGCCACTTCTCCCCTGTCATGAGAACGCGGACCTCTCCGCTCGTCCGGCGCGCGGGTGACGTCACGGCGGGCTTCCGCTTCCCGGCGGCCCGCACGCCACTGCTCGCGGACGGCGGGCACACGGCCGCGGGGAGGTCGAGGGGAGGTTGCGGGGACGGTCGCGCTCCGGACCTGAGCCTGCCGCCGACCTTCGGCACGCCACTACACATCGTTACGGCAATCTGACTCCGCGTGACGACGGGTGGTTCACTTGCGGCATGCCTTTCGCGCACTACGGAGTGCTCTCGGGAACCCTGTACCGCCACTACCGCGATCAGCCGGACGACCAGGGCCGCTGGTTCCACGTCAACCTGGAGGTGGACGCGCCGGCCGGGCGTTATCACTGCGCCATCGACGTCGACAGCCACAAGTCCACCGTGGGCGTGCGGTGGAAGTCCTTCGTCCTGGACCCCGCCGACCTCGGGCCGAGCGCGGCCCTGGCCCCGGGCTACCACGAGCTGGCGCCCCGGGCGGACTCCGGCGCCCTGGACTATCTGCGTCACCCCGCCCTGGTGGACCGGTCGGGCGTGCTGTTCCAGCGCCGTCCGCCGTCCTGGCTGGAGGAGCTCCTCGCCCTGTTCGGCGCACGGCCCTGGCACGCCGGCTCGAACGTGGACGCCGCCGCCGCGCTGGAGCCGATCCTGGTGGTGGGCCGGCGCATCCTCGTCTTCGGCGAACCGTTCACGGACGACCCGGAGGGCGACCTCGGCATGCACAACGTCCACCAGAACCAGGGCGATCCGGCGGGTTCGCAGTGGTGGCAGGAGAACGGCGTCTGGCAGGACGGCGCGACGCTCACCCAGCGCCCGGACGGGCGGTACGACGTCTTCCTGAACATGTTCTCGAGCCAGTCGTCCCGCACGGACGCGGACGGCCACCCGGTGGCGTGACGGGCGCGCGGGGCGCGGCTCAGCGGCGGACCCGGGGCATGCCGAGGCCGATCCAGGAGATGATCTCGCGCTGGATCTCGTTGTTGCCGCCGCCGAAGGTGAAGATGACGGCCGAGCGGTAGCCGCGTTCGAGTTCGCCGTGCAGGACGGCGCCGGCCGAGCCCTCCTTGAGGGCGCCCGTCGTGCCGGTGATCTCCATGAGCCAGGCGTAGGCGTCGCGGCGGGCCTCGGAGCCGTACACCTTGACGGCGGAGGCGTCCTGGGGGGTGAGGGTGCCGTTCTGGACGGCGTTCACCATCTGCCAGTTGAGGAGCTTCATGGCGTCGAGGCGGGCGTGGGTACGGGCGAGCGTGCGGCGGACCCAGCCGAGGTCGAGGACGCGGCGGCCGTCGGCGAGCTTGGTGTCGGCGGCCCAGCGCTGGACGTCGTGCAGGGCGCGGATGGCCATGGTGCCGTGGGCGCCCAGGGTGACGCGCTCGTGGTTGAGTTGATTGGTGATCAGCCGCCAGCCCTTGTTCTCCTCCCCGACCCGGCGGGAGCACGGGACGCGGACGTTCTCGTAGTAGCTCGCGGTGGTGTCGTGGGAGGCGAGGGTGTTGATGAGGGTGCAGGAGTAGCCGGGGTCGGTGGTCGGCACCAGAAGCATGGTGATGCCCTTGTGCGGCGGCGCGGCGGGGTCCGTGCGGACGGCGAGCCAGACCCAGTCGGCGGTGTCGCCGTTGGTGGTCCAGATCTTCTGGCCGTTGACGGTGTAGTGGCCGGTCGTCTCGTCGCCCTCGCGGACGGCGCGGGTCTTCAGGGCGGCCAGGTCGGTGCCGGCGTCGGGCTCGCTGTAGCCGATGGCGAAGTCGATCTCACCGGAGAGGATCCTCGGCAGGAAGTACGCCTTCTGCTCCTCGGTGCCGAAGCGCATGATCGTCGGGCCGACGGTGTTGAGGGCCATCAGCGGCAGCGGTACGCCGGCCTGGGCGGCCTCGTCGAAGAAGATGAACTGCTCCATGGGCGTCAGCCCGCGCCCGCCGTACTCGGTGGGCCAGCCGACGCCCAGCCAGCCGTCCGCGCCGAGCCGGCGCACGGTCGCGCGGTAGAAGCGCTTCTGGGAGGCGGGGTCGGCGTACCGCGCGTGGACGTCCTCGGGGACGAGCTCGGCGAAGTAGGCACGCAGTTCGGCGCGCAGACGGTGCTGGGCGGGCGTGTACTCGAGGTGCATGGCGTCTCGTCTCCCGTGGCTCGGCGCTCCGCGCGGTGCGGCGCCACGGTAGAACGTGTTCCATAAATGCGGAAGGCCCGTGCGCCGCCGAGGGCGTACGGGCTCGTCCGCGCCGCTCGCGAAGAGCGGTCCGTCCGCTCAGGGGAGCAGTTCGTCGAGGGAGGCGCGTCCCTTCTCCGCCATGCGTCGCTCGGCCCAGGCCAGGTTCTTCGGATTCACGTCGCGACCGGACGCAAGGACCAGGTCCTCGGCCGTGAACTCACCCTCCGACCCGGCGTGCAGCAGCCTGTCGGGCGTCGGGATGTCCCCCCGGGACGTCTTGTCGGTGTCACCGTTCATGCCGCCTCCTCGTATTTCGCAGGCACTGGCCAT
Organism: Streptomyces sp. NPDC006339; assembly: GCF_040612775.1. Taxonomy (NCBI): domain Bacteria; kingdom Bacillati; phylum Actinomycetota; class Actinomycetes; order Kitasatosporales; family Streptomycetaceae; genus Streptomyces; species Streptomyces sp. NPDC006339. The sequence continues at coordinate 1,790 of NZ_JBEXQW010000104.1, read as the reverse complement.
TCTCGTGTCCGGCACCTCGTCCCGCATCCGGGCGAGGGGCGGTGGGCGGTGAGGCGGGGTGAGGTCGGTGGTGAGGGCGCGGCGATGGGGCGGTGAGGGTGGCGGGGCGCGGTCCACGGGTGGGCGGTGCCGGTGCCTGTCGGCGCGTGTCGGTGCGGTGTCGGCGGCGTGTCGATACGGAGCGGGAGGCTGGCCGCCGAGTCACGCGACCACCGACACGAGTCCAGGAGCCCCGATGACCTCCCCGAACCGGCCCGAGGGCCAGTCCAGCCCGCAGTCCCGCCTGCCTCGGCCCCTGCCCCTGCCCCTGCGCCGCGTCCGGGTCACCGGCGTCCGGTCGCTCACACCCCGCATGGTCCGGGTCACCCTGGGCGACCCGTCCCTGGCGGGGGCGTCCCTCGCCCGGCCCGACGCCCAGGTGAAGCTGTTCTTCCCCCGGGCCGGCCAGGCCGAGCCCGTACTGCCGACGCCGGACCCCGACGGCGACGTGATGCGCTGGTACGCCGCGTACGGCGCGATCCCGGAGGAGCGGCGGCCCTGGATGCGCAGTTTCACCGTGCGGGCGCACGATCCGGCCGCCGGGACCGTCGACATCGACTTCCTGCTGCACGGGGGCGAGGAGGACGGGCCGGCGACGGGGTGGGCGCGCCGGGCCCGGCCCGGGGACGTCCTCGGGATGTTCGGACCCTCGGACCACTTCGCCGCGCCCGTCGACCCGGGCGCGGGCGACTGGGCGCTCCTGGTGGCCGACGCCTGCGCGCTGCCCGCCCTGGCCACGGTCGCCGAGGCCCTGCCGCCGGGACGGCGGGCTCTCGCCTTCGTCCGGGTCGCCGACCCGGCGGAGCGGCAGCCGTTGCCGACCCCCGGGGACCTGACGGTGCACTGGGTGTACGGGGACGGGCCGGCCGGGGACGAGTCCCTGGTCGCGGCCGTACGGTCGGCGGCGGAAGGCTTCCCGGCGGGCGCGCCGTACGTGTGGCTGGCCGGGGAGGCCGGAACGGTACGGGCGCTGCGGCGGCACCTCGTGGAGGAGCGCGGGGTCGACCGGCGGGCGATCGACTTCGCCGGCTACTGGCGCCGACGGCTCACACAGGACGACGCACCGACGGCGGAGGACCTGGCGGAGGCGCGGGAACGGCTGGCGATGCGGGCGGGGTGAGGGGCAGGGGGTGGGGGCCGGTGACCGCCGGAGGGCGGTGCCGGGAGGCGGTCACGCCGGGAGGCGGTGACGCCACGGCCGGGGACCGAGTGACGGCCCGAAGGCGCGTCGGGGTGCCCGGGTCCCGGCCCGGGGCCGGTGGCCGAAGGGCCGGCTCACGGCCGAGGCCGGGAACGGCTCGGGGCCGGGTGACCGACGCGGCCGGTGGCCGAAGGCCAGGTCACGGCCGGGACACGGAACGGCGCGGCCAGGTCACGACCCGGGACCGGTGACCTCGAAGCGGGGACGGCCCCGGACCACCGGGCACGGCCGGGGGCCGGGACGGCACGGCCGGGAACGGCTCGGGGCCCGGTGACCGACGCGGCCGCTGGCCGAAGGCCAGGTCACGGCCGGGACCCGGAACGGCGCGGCCAGGTCACGACCCGGGACCGGTGACCTCGAAGCGGGGACGGCCCCGGACCACCGGGCACGGCCGGGGCCCGGGACGGCACGACCGGGAACGGCTCGGGACGCGGTGACCGACGCGGCCGCTGGCCGAAGGCCAGGTCACGGCCGGGACCCGGAACGGCCGGTCCCGTCGCTCACGGTGATGCCGAGCACATAGTCGGCGAGTTCCTCGCGGCGTACGGTC
>NZ_JBEXQW010000103.1:0-6631 GCF_040612775.1 Streptomyces sp. NPDC006339 | reverse complement strand
TCCGCCGCTGACCACGCGCCCGATGCGGCTCGCGCTGCGGGTACGGCGCCGACCGCCGCCCCGGCCGTGGCCGACCGCCACTCGGCCGGCGGCGAGTCGCCCGCCCCGGCGCGCTCCGGCGCGTCCGGCGCGCGCCTCGGGGCCGGCGTCGAGGGTGCGGCGCCGGAGGCCACCGCCGGTCACCGTCCGGACGAGGCTGTCGCGGCTCAGGGCGGCGACATCCCCGCCCCCCGCCTGCGGGTGACGCGTGTCGCCGTGGAGCGGCCCGTCGTCGCCGGGACGGAGCCGGTGGGGGACGGGCCGCGGGTGGGGGCCGTGGTCGTGGGGGCGGGGAGCGGGCCCGTGGTGCGGCCGTTCGTGCGGGGCGTGCCGCTGCCGCGCGGGGAGCGGGCCGGCGAGGAGCCGGTGGTCGCGCCGCCGCCCGTCGCCGTCACGCCCGTACGTCTTCCCCTGCCCGAACCCACCCACCGTCCCGAGGAGCCCCAGCCGTGAGCGAACACCACGTCGAGCACACCGACGCGTGGAGCGAGCCGGAGGCCCCCCAGATCCCTGCCGCGCCCGCCACGCCCACCGCGCCCGCCCCGCTGACGCCCGCCGACGCGGCCGACGCGGCCCGGCTCGTCTCCTTCGGGCTGCAGCCCAAGCTGCTGCCCGCCCGCGACGCCGAATACGCCGAGCTGCTCCGCCGCTACCGCGAGGACCCCGCCTTCGCGCGCCTCGCCGACGCCGTCGCCACCGGTCTCGGCCTCGTCGTCCTGGAGGTCTCGCCGCGCGCCGGCATGGCCGTCACCGCCGGCGAGGACTCCGTCTTCGCCGTCCGCATGGGCGACTACGCCCGCCGCGCCGCCACCGACTCCGCCGACCGGTTTCTGCACGGCCTCGCCCACCTCGCCGTCGCCGCCATGGCCTTCCCCCGTCCCGAGGACCTCGCCGACGACGGCTACATCGGCCGGCTCACCGTCAACGGCGTCGACGCCTTCGTCCGGCAGGCATGCCGCCGCCTGGAGGAGCGCGCCGAGCAGCAGGGCGAGAACACCGACCCCGAGACCGACGCCCCCGGCCTGGAGGCCGCCTGGCGGATCTACGCCCGCCGCAGCGCCACCGGCGCCACCAAGGACGCCCGCCGACTCGCCGGCTCCACCACCGGCATCGTCGGCAAGGCCGTCGCGTTCCTCACCGACTCCGGCTTCCTCCAGCGCACCGGCGACGAGTCCGGCGGCTCCTACCGCACCACCGCCCGCTACCAGCTCCAGGTCCGCGACATGGCCGGCAGCGCCGCCCTCGCCGAGCTCCTGGACCTCGGCATCGTCCCCGTCAGCGACGGCACCGCGACGCTCCTGCCGCCGCCCGAGGGCGACGACCTGGAGATCGCCGCCGACGCCGGCCTGCCCTTCCACGCGTGACCGCGTCAGCGCGTCAGCGCGTCAGCGCGTGACCGCGTGACCGCGTGACCGCGAACCGCCCCGCGTAACCCCGTAACCGCGTAACCGACCGTCCCGACCGAGTACGACAAGCACGAGAGTCCGCCGCATGTACGAGCTGTCCCGGGTCCGCCTCTACTCCATCGGCCCGGCCGGTGCCCGCTACGCCGACACCGTCCTGGACCTGCGCGGAGTCGGCGCGCCCGTGCCCCACCCCGCCCCCACCCAGGCGGAGTTCTTCGAGGACGAGCCGGTCGGCCCGCCGCGCCGCCCCGCCCCCGCCGGCGTGCTCTTCCTGGAGAACGGCGGCGGCAAGTCCGTCCTCCTCAAGCTGATCTTCTCGGTCATGCTGCCCGGCCACCGCAACACCCTCGGCGGCGCCAGCTCCGGCGTGCTCCGCAAGTTCCTCCTCGCCGACGACTGCGGCCACGTCGCCCTGGAGTGGCAGCACACCCTCACCGGCGAACTCGTCGTCGTCGGCAAGGCCAGCGAGTGGCGCGGCCGTCAGGTCTCCAACGACCCCCGCAAGTTCGCCGAGGCCTGGTACTCCTTCCGCCCCGGCCCCGGCCTCAGCCTCGACAACCTGCCCGTCGCCGAGGCCACCTCCGTCCGCCCGCCCGCCGAGGGCACCTCCGGCGCCACCGGGCGCCGCCGCACCATGAAGGGTTTCCGCGACGCCCTCACCGAGGCGGGCAAGGCGTACCCGCACCTGGAGGTCTACTGGGAGGAGATCCACGACCGCTGGAACGAGCACCTCGGCGACCTCGGTCTCGACCCCGAACTCTTCCGCTACCAGCGCGAGATGAACGCCGACGAGGGCGAGGCCGCCGGCCTCTTCGCGGTCAAGAAGGACTCCGACTTCACCGACCTCCTGCTGCGCGCCGTCACCGACACCCGCGACACCGACGGCCTCGCCGACCTGGTGAGCGGCTTCGGCAACAAGCTCGGCCGCCGCGCCGAACTCACCGCCGAACGCGACTTCACCGCCGGCTCCGTCGACCTCCTCACCCGCATCGTGGAGGCCGCGGAGACCCGCGCCCGCGCCCGGGACGTCCACGCCGGCGCCGAGCGCCGCACCCGCACCCTCGCCCGCCGGCTCTCCGCCCGCGCCGCCCGGGAACGCGGCCGGGCCGCCGAACTCGCCCAGCAGGTCACCTCCGCCGCCCACGCCGTCTCCGAGGCCGAGACCGCCCGCGGCCGCAGCGCCCTCATCGCCGCCGAACTCGCCTACCGGCACGCCTCCCTGGCCCTGACCGCCGCCGAGAAGGGCGCCGCGTCCCAGCGCCGCGAGCTCTCCGACGCCCGCACCCTGCACGCCGCGTGGCAGGCCGCCGAGTCCGTGCTCCGCCACCGGGCCGCGAGCGACCGCTCCGCGCGCGTCGCCGCCGCCATCCGCGAGGCCGAGCGGGACGCCGCCCCGGCCCTCGCCGCCCGCGCCAAGGCCGCCGCCGATCTCGTACGGGCGCTCGCCGCGGCCGCCGAGGAGGGCGAGCGGCAGGCCGCCGAGGAGGAGGAGCGCTCCGCCGCCCTCCAGGAGGCCGGCGAGACCGCCCACCGCGACGCCACCGCCGCCGCCACCGAGGCCCAGCGCGCCCGCAGCGAGGCCGGCCACCTGCGCCAGCGCCTCGCCGAGGTCGAGCAGGAGACGGCCGAGGCGGTCCGGGCCGGCTGGCTCGACGACACCGCCCCCGACGCCGACCCGGCCCGCGCCGCCCTCGCCGCGAGCGACGCCGAGAAGACCACCGTCGCCGCGTGGGACGCGGCCCGCGAGGCGGCCCGCACGACCGCCGAGCGCGCCCGCGAGGCCGCCGCCGCCGAATCCCGCGCCGAACTCGCCGCCGCCCGTGCCTCCGACGCGGCCGAGGCCGCCGAGAACGCCTACGAGGCCGAGCGCCGCGCCGCCGAGTCGCTGGCCGCCGAGGAGCGCCTGGCCGAGCTGCTGAGCCTGCCGGGCACCCCCACGTCCTCGCTGCCGGGCCAGCGCTCCGGCGCCGCCGGCCCCGGCCCCGGCACCGTTCCCGGCCAGACCGGCCCCGCGGCCGCCGGGGGCCGCGGCGACGGCACCGGCGGTCCCGCCGGTTCCCCGTCCGGTGACCACCGCCCCGGCGACCGGGCTGCCGACGGCCACGATCCGGCCGGCGAGCACGCGTCCGATGGCCGCCGCCAGGAGCCCGGCGGCCCGGGCGACCGTCCCGGCACCGCGGCCGCCACCCCCGGTGCCGCCTTCGGCCCCGCCGCGACCCGCGCCGCCGCCCACGGCCCCCTCACCGTCACCGACTTCGACCGGTACGCCGACGACCTGCGCGCCCTGCTCGACCAGTCCATCGCCTCCGCCGAGCGCCAGCTCTTCGACCTGCGCACGGCCGCCGCCGACGACAACCGCATCCTCGGCGCCCTCGGCGACGGCGGCCTCCTGCCGCCCGGACCCGACGTGCTCGCCACCGTCGAGTACCTCGGCGAGCACGGCATCCCCGCCCTGCCCGGCTGGCGCTACCTCGCCCAGGCCGTCGACCCCGCCGACCACGCCGCCGTCCTCGCCGCCCGCCCCGAGCTGGTCGACGGCGTCGTCATCACCGACCCCGTCTCGTACGGCCGCGCCCGCGAGGTGCTGAGCGGCGCCGCCCTGCTGCCCCGCTCCACCGTCGCGGTCGGCACCGCCGCCGCCCTCCTCGCCCCCGTGCCCGCGCCCGACTCCGGGCAGGACGGCGAGGTCTTCCTCGTGCCGCCGAACCCGGCGATGCACGACGAGCACGCCGCCGACGAGGAGCGCCAGGCCCTGCGCGCCCGCGCCGCCGCCCGCGACGAGGAGATCCGCTCCCTGGCCGCCCGGCTCGCCGGCGACCGCTCCCTGGCCGCCCGCATCGCTGCCTGGCGCGCCGACTGCCCGCCCGGCATGCTCACCGAACTGGCCGCTGCCGCCGCCTCGGCCCGTACCGCCGCCGAGGCCGCGGTCGCCGCGCTCGCCGAGGCCCGTACGGTACGGGCGGAGGCCGAGGAGGCCGCCGCCGACGCCGCCCGGGTGCGCGACGAGCGCCAGGAGGCCGCCCAGCGCGCCCGCCGCGCCGCCGACGCGCTCGCCGGCCTCGCCTTCCGGCTGCGCGAGCGGTCCGCCTGGCAGGCCAGACTGCGGGAGCTCGCCGACGAGGCCGCCGAGTGCGAGGCCCGCGCGCAGACCTGCCTGGAGCGGGCCCGCGCCGCCGACGAGGACCGCCGCGCCGCCCAGCGCGCCGCCGACGACGCCCACCGCACCGCCCGCGCCCTGCGCGCCGAGCGCGCCGAGATCGCCGGCGCCCCGGAGAACCTGCCGGAGCAGGACGCCGACGCGCCGCGCGTCGCGCTCCCCGCCCTCCGCGAGGCATACCGCGCCGCCTCCCAGGTGTACGAGAAGGTCGGCGTCGGCGCCGACCTGCGCGCCGAGCAGGCCCGCGCCGAGAGCGACGAGTCCGCCGCCCTCGCCGAGCTCGACCGGCTCACCAACAAGGTCCGCACCCGCGCCGAGCAGCTCCTGGAGTCCATGGACGGTGCCGACGGCCCCTCCCGCCAGGCCGCCGCCGCCCGCGCCGAGGCCCTCGTACAGAAGCTGGAGACCCGCGCCTCCGAGGCCAGCGAGAAGCTCGGCCGGCTGCGCGGCGAGGCCGAACGGCTCGCCCCCGAGGACGGCGAAGCGCACACCGAGCTGCCCGAGGAACTGATCCCGGCCGACGCCGACCACGCCCAGGCCCTGCTCCGTACGGCCACCGCCGAACTCGCCGCCCGCACCGACGCCCTGGAGGCGGCGCGCGCCGCCCACGCCGGACTGCTCCAGGCCCACCGGGCCGCCGAGGACGCCGCCGGCGGCTTCGACGAGACCGCCGCGCTCCTGCGCGACCTGCTGCGCGACCACGCGGAGGAGGAGGGGGAGGAGCCCGAGCCGTATCCCGGCTCGCCGGCGGAGGCCCGTGACGCGGCGGCCGAGGCCCGCCGTTCGCTGCGCGGCTGCGCGGCCGAACTGTCGGCCGCCGAGGCCGCCGTCCGCGAGGCCGGTGACATCCTCGTACGGCACGCCAACTCGACCCGTTTCGAGCAGGTCCGCACCCCGGCCCGCCAGCAGATCCGCGAACTGCCCGCGGCCGCCCTGCCGGAGCACGCCGCGAAGTGGGCCGAGGCGTTCGCGCCCCGCCTGCGCGTGCTCACCGACGAGCTGGCCCAGTTGGAGCGCAACCGCGACTCGATCGTGGACCGGCTGCGCGGCCTGGTGGAGTCCGCGCTCGCCACCCTGCGCTCCGCGCAGCGGCTGTCCCGGCTCCCCGAGGGGCTGGGGGAGTGGTCGGGCCAGGAGTTCCTGCGCATCCGCTTCGAGGAGCCCGACCAGGCCACGCTCACCGAGCGGCTCGGCGAGGTGATCGACGAGGCCACCCGGGCCGCCGTCCGGAAGAACTCCGACCTGCGCCGGGACGGCATGTCCCTGCTGCTGCGCGGTGTGCAGGCGGCCCTCGAACCGAAGGGCGTCGCCGTGGAGATCCTCAAGCCGGACGCGGTGCTGCGCGCCGAGCGCGTGCCGGTCGGGCAGATGGGCGACGTCTTCTCCGGCGGCCAGCTCCTCACCGCCGCCATCGCCCTCTACTGCACGATGGCCGCGCTCCGCTCCAACGACCGGGGCCGCGACAAGCACCGCCACGCGGGCACCCTGTTCCTCGACAATCCGATCGGCCGCGCCAACGCCACGTATCTCCTCGAGCTCCAGCGGGCCGTGTCGGACGCGCTCGGTGTGCAGCTCCTCTACACCACGGGCCTGTTCGACACGACGGCGCTCGCCGAGTTCCCCCTGGTCATCCGGCTGCGCAACGACGCCGACCTGCGGGCGGGCCTGAAGTACATCAGCGTGGAGGAGCACCTGCGCCCCGGCCTGCCGCAGCCGAGCGCGGAGGGCGAGACGATCCACGGCGAGATCACGGCGACCCGGATGTTCCGGCGTACGCCCGACCCCGCCACCGCCCCCGCCCCCGACCCCGCGCCCTCCCCGGTCCCGGCCCCCGCCTCGGCCCCGGACTCAGTCTCCGACGCGGCCTCCGCCGCGGAGTAGCGCGGGGCGGTCATGACGAAGGCGTTGGGCCCGGCCCCCGGAATGGGGGCCGGGCCAGAAGACACGGCGTCGGAACGTTCCGGAAGCTCGGGACGCCTTGGCGCTGGTCGCGAGAACGGCATAGCCGACCATTCGCCCGTCGCGGTGG
>NZ_JBEXQW010000102.1:0-6661 GCF_040612775.1 Streptomyces sp. NPDC006339 | reverse complement strand
GCCGCCGCGCCGGCCGGCCCCGTGGGGGGGGGGGGGGGCGCGGGCGCGCGCCGCGGCGCTCGCCGGTCCAGGGGTGGGGGCGGCCTGGGCGCCGGGCAGACCGAGGGCGGTGGCGGCCGCGACGGCGGCGGCGACGGCGAGCAGTCGGATGCGCGTGGTCCTCACTGTTCTCCTTCGGGTACGGCGGAGGAGCCCGTGGGTGGCGGGCCCATGAGGCACCGTCAGGTGACGTGTTCCTGACATGCACCGCGAGCGATACTGGCCTCCGTGACCGGAACGCACAAGACCGCCCGCACACACCGGCCGCGGGCGGCGGGCGGTGCCGGGCCCCCGTCGGCCCCGCACCGCCCCCGCGCCGGGTCAGTCCCCGACCAGCCGCCGCTCCCCCGCCGCGACCGCCGTGTCCAGGGTGTTCCCCGGCGGCGGGAAGGGGCAGATGAAGTGCGGCGCGAACGCGCAGGGCGGCAGCAGCGCCCGGTTGAAGTCCACCGTCACCGTGCCGTCCGGCGCCGGCGCGGCCGGCCGCAGGAAACGGAAGCGGTAGCTGTCCCGGCCGCTGGTGGCGTCCGCGAAGACCGCCCACAGCGTGCCGTCGTCCTCCACCGCCACCCGCAGGCTGTGCTCGGCGCCGTGCAGGTCGAAGACCAGCTCGCCGGCGAGTCCGAGCCCGCGCTCCCTGCCGTCCGCGTTCTCCACCCGTACGTGCCGGTCCTCCGCGTACGGGCGGAACACGCCGGGCCGCACCCACTGCTCGTCGTACGGCGTGGCCACGATGCCCCGGAAGGCGCGCCGCGCCCGCGACTCGGGGTCGAAGTCCCGTACCGCCCACTCCCCCTCGCGCCGCAGCACGACCAGCCGGCGCCCGGCCGACTCGGCCCGGGACTCGTGGATCGGGGCGTGGTCGGCGGTCAGCCGTACCGTGCCGATCAGCGGCTTTCCGTCGACCGTGATCCCGTCCTCGGCACCCGCGGTCAGGACGACCTCGTCACCGTCCGCCCGCCACTCCCCCGGAACGGCCGGAATTCGCCCCTCCGGGAAGTCCGAGAGCCAGTACGTGCCGGTCAGCGAGAGCGGTCCGTACGACGAGGCGACCGCCGCCGTGCGCTGCTCGTGCCACTGCTGCCACTCCTGCCGGGGATCGTCGCCGCGCGCGCCCCGGTTCACGTCGTCCGTGCTCATGGTCAGCACCCTTCCACAGGTCGGTTCCGGGGACGGGGCAGGCCCGTCGGACGGTGCTTCGGTCAGAGCAGGCGGCTCCTGCCGGCCCGTCAGCCGTCGCAGGCGCAGCAGCAACTGTCGCACGGGCAGTCGCAGTCGCAGTCCCGGCAGCAGCCCTCGCGCTTCTTGCGGGACCAGGGTCCCTCGTACTCCTTCGCGCAACAGATCTGGCAGGTGCAGAACAGCCAGGTGAACATGGCGCACCCGGCCAGGAAGCCGCGCGGCTCGGGCCGCCGCGGACCGCCGGCACCGAACTGCGGCGGCAGCCCGCCGGGGCCTCCGGGCCCGCCGCCGTGGCCCCCCGCCCCACCGCCGTACGGAGGGCCGCCCCCGCCGTACGGGTTGCCGCCGCCGCTCGCGTACGGGCCGGGGGCGCCGCCGCCGTACGGGCCGGGCGCCCCGCTCCCGTACGGGTTCCCCGGCACCGGCCCCTGCCCCGGTCCCGGTGTCCCGTGCGCGCAGCTCGTCGTGCCGAAGGCACGGTCGATCGAGGTGCGCAGCTCGTGGGCGAGGAGGACATGGGCGAGCCGGCCGTCGGCGAAGTCGACGTCCTTCAGGGCGAGGCGGATGCCGTGCAGCGCGTCGTCGGCGAGCCGGCGGGCCTCCTCGCGGGAGGTGCCGGTGGCGGTGAGCGGGTTCCAGGAGCCGGCCTCCGCGTCGGCGGCCTGGTCCTCGACGGCGTCCAGGAGATGGGCGAGGCGGCCGAAGAGGCGGCCCGCCTCGGCGAGGGGCGCGGCGTTGCCGGGGCGGCCGGCGAGGACCGCGGTGTGCGCGAAGGCGGCCGCGGTCGCCGTCTCCGTCGGTTCGGTGACGGCGAGCAGCGGGGTGCCGGGACCGGCCAGGGCCTCGATGCCGGTCTGCCGGTCGACCGCGTCGACCAGCACGGCGGTGTCGAAGCCGAGCGTTCGTCCGGTTCGCGCGCCCGCCCGGTCCCAGGAGCGGGCGACCCGGCGGGCCGCGGCGGCGACCGGCCGCCGGGCCAACAGGCCGTCGCGGTCGGCGACGTGGTCCCGGATCTTCGCGGAGGCGAGGACCAGGGAGACGGCCGCGGCGAGCCGGGCGCCCTCGCCCCGGGCGACGGGCGCGGTCCGCATCGCGCGGAGCGGGCAGGGTCCCGCGGTGCGGCGCCCGGCCCGGGTCAGGCCGGTCTGAGCCTCCGTCAGGACGGAGACGATCAGGCCGTCGTAGTTGGTGACGACCCTGGCGAGCTGGCCGTGGTCCGCGCGAAGTGCCAGGCAGAGGCCGCAGAGATGGGCCATCCACTCGGTCTTGAGGCCCTCGGTGAGGCGATGCGCGCAGGGCCTGACGATTCCGAACAAGACATTCCCCCGTACGTTCCCCCGTGGGCGGGCGCGCCGGATGCGCGACCGCGTCGGGCATCGTATCCAGGAGGATCGGGCGGGAACCGGTTCACCCGTACGCCCCGATCGTCACCCTTCCGGCCCGACGTTCATATTTTAAGTTGCACGGCCCGATCCGAGCCCCTGTCAGGCGCCATATACCGCGCGATCTCTGACGAATCGCCAGTTTTCGAACCTCACGTTCTGCACCAGTACCGTCACGAATCCCCTGCGCGCCGACTATCCACTTGGCGCGCGATCCGCATGATGGACGACGATAGGGACATGCGGAACCACAAGTGACCGCGCTGAAAGGAGGCGTCCATGGGATCGGTGCGCAAGGCCAGTGCCTGGCTGGGACTCGTCGAGGACAACGACGAGCGGTACTACGACGACGAGTACGCCGACGGTGCTGAGAGCGGCGACGCCTGGGTGACGGACCCGCGGGTGCGGGTGGCGTCCGACACGGCGCAGGAGCACGGCCGTCGGATCGCCACCGTCTCCCCGGACGGTTTCCGGGACGCCCGGGGCATCGGCGAGCTGTTCCGGGACGGCGTCCCGGTGATCGTCAACCTCACGGCGATGGAGCCGAACGACGCCAAGCGCGTGGTCGACTTCGCCGCCGGCCTCGCCTTCGGTCTGCGCGGCTCGATCGAGCGGGTGGCGACCCGGGTCTTCCTGCTGACCCCGGCCGACACGCAGATCGTCAGCGGCGACTCCGCCGGCCGCTCGCAGGACGGCTTCTTCAACCAGAGCTGAGCCCCTCACGGGGCTCGGCTCGCCTCCGGGCACACCGTCCGTGCGCGAGGGCCGACCGCCCTCACGGACTCCGCCTCCGGACTGCGCCCCCTTTCGGCACCCGGCGCCGCGACCATCCCCGCGCCGAGACACCCGCCCCACGGCCCGCCGGATGCCCGGCGCCCGAACCGCCTCCGGGCCGGCCGACCCACGAGCGCGCCGGCCACGATCCCGTACCCCGGTCACGCCGCCCCGGCCCCGGCCGCGCGGTCACCCTTCGGCAGGCGCGCCCCGGCGGCGCCGCCCCGCAGCACCGGACCCGGCCGTCAGTGCCCCGGCCGTCCCCGGCGTCCCGTGCCCGCCGGCTCGGCCGGGCCGCGGGTGGCGGGGACTCGGGGAGCGGCCGGGCCGGGCTCGATCGGGCGGGGCTCGGCGGAGTCCGTGCCCGCGAGGGCCCGTCCCTTCGGACGGCACTCGTCGTCGAGGTCCCCGTCCGGCACCGGCGGGCACTCCATCACGCGCGGCAGGCGCAGGGCCATCAGCGCGCCGAGGAGCAGCAGGCCCGCGCTCACGAACAGGGTCACGTGGAGGCCGTTCACGAAGGCGTGCCGGGCCGCCTGGCGCAGCGCCTCACCGGCCGTGCCGCCGAGCTGTCCGGCGACCTGGTACGCCTCGCCGAGGGAGTTCGCGGCGGCTCGGGCGGCGGCCTCCGGCACGCCGGGGACGCCGCTCAGGCCGGGCCCGTACGCCGCGTTCATGACGCTGCCGAGCATCGCGATGCCCATGCCGGCGCCGAGCTGGTACGAGGTCTCGCCGATCGCCGCGGCCCCGCCGGCGCTCTCCGGCGGCGCCTCGCTGAGCATCGACTCGTACGCCGAGAAGAGCGTGGTCTGGAGGCCGAAGCCGAGCAGGACGAAGCCGACGGTGAGCAGCAGCGGACGGTCGTGCTGGCCCATGAGGACGAGCAGCAGCACCGCGGAGGCGGTCAGGACGAAGCCCCAGCCCACCATCCGGCGCGGGCCGAGCCTGCGCAGGGTGTACGAGCCGGTGGCGCCGGCCGCCATGGCGGCGAAGGTCAGCGGGAGGAGCCGGAGCCCGGTCTCCAGGGGGCTGAGGCCCAGGATGAGCTGGAGGTACTGGACGGCGATCAGTTGCAGGCCGACCAGGGCCAGCATGGCGAGCACGATGCAGCCGACCGAGGTGCTGAAGGCCGCCCGGGAGAACAGCCGCATGTCGATCAGCGGGTGCGCGCGGCGCTTCTGCCGCCGTACGAAGAGGACGAGCAGCGCGGCTCCGGCGAGGAGCGGGCCGGCCGTGGGCAGCGCGAGCAGCGTGTCGCCGGCGCCGAGCCGCTTGACCCCGAGGACGGCGCCGAGCACTCCGGCGGCGGCCATCAGCGCGCCGAGCACGTCCCAGGGGCCGTCGGAGTCGCCCTTGGACTCGGGCAGCAGCCAGCGGCCGAGCGGCAGGATCAGCGCCATCAGCGGGATGTTGATCAGGAAGACCGAGCCCCACCAGTAGTGCTCGACGAGGAAGCCGCCGAGCACGGGCCCGGTGGCGGCGCCGACGGCGGCGACCGCCGTCCAGATGCCGATCGCGGTGGCCCGCTCGCGCCGGTCGGGGAAGACCGCGCGGAGGATGGAGAGCGTGGCGGGCATGATCATCGCGCCGCCGACGCCGAGCAGGGCGCGGGCGCCGATCAGCACCTCGGGGGCGGTGGCGAGCGCGGCGACCGCCGAGGCGAAGCCGAACAGCGCGTAACCGAGCAGCAGCACCCGTCTGCGGCCGACGCGGTCGCCGAGGCTGCCGAAGAGGATGAGGAGCGAGGCGCAGATCAGCGGATAGGCGTCGACGATCCACAGCAGCGCGGTGGCGCTCGGGCGCAGGTCCTCGGTGACGGAGGGGACGGCGACGTGCAGCACGGTCGCGTCGAGCGCGACGAGCAGCAGGCTGACGCAGAGGACGACGAGGACGACCCAGCGGTTGGCACCGACGTCGGTGCGGCGGCCCAGGGGACGCGGCCGCGTTCCGGCCGTGATCGTCCGCGCCATGTACGTACCTCCCAGTGAAGCCCTCGCGCTCGGCGGGCACCGGCCGGGGAGCGGCCCCGGGGCGGCCCGGCATCGACGGGCGAGTGAGCCGTCAGCGTACGCGAGTTCAAGGCCCGAGCGCGTGGTGCAGCTCTCACCCCGGCGGGCCGGGCGGTGTGGCGTACGCCACTCGGGCCGGGCCGCGCGCCGGGGGGAATTCCGCCCGCCGCGCCGTTCGTGGAATTCTCCGGACCCTCACCCACGCTTCCGGAAAGCCCACTTCGGCAATAGGGACGAAGGTCATCGGATTTTCCGACGGATGACCAGAACAAACGCCCGGCCGAGAGCGACTCCACATCACATCGTCATCACGAAGGCACCGGAACGACCAAGGTCGCTACTCACTCCCTGTAACGTCGATTGGGTGCGTACCGACATCTTTGCCCGGCTGGACCGGGAGCCGGAACCGCCGAAGATAGAGGTCCCGCGGATGACCCGCACGCGTCTCGCCCTCTTCGGCGGGACGTCGGCGTTCTATCTGGCCATCGTCGTCGCCGTACTGCTGTCGACGTGGCTGGTGACCCTCGACTGGAAGATCATGCTCTTCCGGCCCTATCAGCAGTGGCCGGAGCTGCACGCCTTCCTCGACTACTACGTCGTCCTCGGCCAGCGCGGCCCCACGGCCGTCATGGTGGCGGCCTGGCTGGGCTGGCGCTCCTGGCGCCAGCACACCCTGCGGCCGCTGCTCTCCCTCGGAGCGGCGCTGCTGCTGCTCAATGTCACGGTCGGATCGGTCAAACTCGGACTCGGCCGTCTCGGCCCCCACTACGCGACGCAGGTCGGCTCGGCCGAGCTCTTCGCGGGCGGCGATATATTCCCGTCCGGTCACACCGCGAACGCGGTGGTGACCTGGGGCATCCTGGCCTATCTGGCGACGACGCCGAGGGCCCGCCGCTATCTGTCGGCGCTGTCGGCCGTGGTCGCGCTCGGCGTGGGTCTGACCACCGTCTACCTCGGTACGCACTGGCTGAGCGACGTGCTGCTCGGCTGGGCCGCCGGCCTGCTCATCCTGCTCGCGCTGCCCTGGTGCGAGCCGGTCATCGCGGTGGCGGAGGCGTGGATCCTGGGCCTGCGCGACCGTCTGCGCGAGGAGCTGCGGTCCCGCCGCCGGCTGGTGCCCTCGCTGCCCGTGGCGTCCGGCGGCCCGGTGCCCGGCCTGTTCCCGCAGCGCCCGGCCGGGGCCGAGGAGCCGGTGCGGGAGCCCGTGGGCGCCGGTTCCGGCCGGGGCGCGGGACCTCGCCGAAGTTCTACACTCGGATGGAGATGAGCCCCAGG
>NZ_JBEXQW010000101.1:0-6846 GCF_040612775.1 Streptomyces sp. NPDC006339 | reverse complement strand
GCCGCGCGGCCCGGGTGGGCCGGGGTGCTCAGGCGGCCGTCAGGACTCCTCCTGGCCCGCCAGACGGCCGAAGTCGCGGTCCGGGATGTCCTGGGACCCCGTCGGCCCGCTGCGTTGTCGGTGGCACCCGATAGCCTGCACAAACAGGCTTGCGATCGGTGCGGGACAGGAGGGGGCGGCGTGCGCGTACTCGGGGTGGACCCGGGGCTCACCCGGTGCGGCATCGGCGTCGTCGAGGGCGTGGCCGGAAGGCCGTTGACGATGCTCGGCGTCGGTGTCGTGCGGACCCCGGCGGACGCGGACATCGGCCTCCGGCTGGTCGGCATCGAGCGCGGCATAGAGGAGTGGATCGACCGCTTCGATCCCGAACTCGTCGCCGTGGAGCGGGTGTTCAGCCAGCACAACGTACGGACGGTGATGGGCACCGCCCAGGCCAGCGCCGTCGCCATGCTGTGCGCCGCCCGCCGCGGACTGCCCGTCGCCCTGCACACCCCCAGCGAGGTCAAGGCCGCCGTCACCGGCAGCGGACGGGCCGACAAGGCCCAGGTCGGCGCCATGGTCACCCGGCTCCTCCGGCTCTCCGCCCCGCCCAAGCCGGCCGACGCCGCCGACGCCCTCGCCCTCGCCATCTGCCACATCTGGCGCGCCCCCGCCCAGAACCGCCTCCAGCAGGCGGTCGCTCAGAACCGCCTCCAGCAGGCCGTCGCCCTGCACGCCTCGAAAGGCCGCCCGTCATGATCGCCTTCGTCAGCGGCCCGGTGGCCGCCCTCGCCCCCACGACCGCCGTCGTCGAGGTCGGCGGCGTCGGCATGGCCGTCCAGTGCACGCCGAACACCATCGCCGGCCTCCGCGTCGGTGAGCACGCCCGCCTGGCCACCTCCCTGGTCGTCCGCGAGGACTCGCTCACCCTGTACGGCTTCGCCGACGACGACGAGCGCCAGGTCTTCGAGCTGCTCCAGACCGCCAGCGGCGTCGGCCCCCGGCTCGCCCAGGCCATGCTGGGCGTGCACAGCCCCGACGCCCTGCGGCTCGCCGTCTCCACCGGCGACGAGAAGGCCCTCACCGCCGTGCCCGGCATCGGCAAGAAGGGCGCCCAGAAACTCCTGCTCGAACTGAAGGACAAGCTCGGCGCCCCGCTCGGCAGCAGCGGCCTCGTCGGCCAGCAGCGCGCCGCCACCGGACCCGCCCCCTGGACCGAGCAGCTCTCCGCCGCCCTCATCGGCCTCGGCTACGCGAGCCGCGAGGCCGAGGAGGCCGTCGCCGCCGTCACCCCGCAGGCCGAGGCCGCGATCGCCTCCGGCGGCTCGGCCCCCGTCCCCCAGCTCCTGCGCGCGGCCCTCCAGACCCTGAACCGCGCCCGCTGACCCCGGCCGCCGCGCCGGCCCTTTCCCCACCCCACCCCGCCCCCACCCGCCCGCACCGCCCCCGCACCCACCAGAAGGCAGACTCCACCGTGAACTGGGACGACGACAGCACCGCCGAGCCGGACGCGCGGATCGTCGGCGCCTCCGCCGAGGGCGACGACCAGGCCGTCGAGGCCGCGCTGCGCCCCAAGGACCTCAACGAGTTCGTCGGCCAGGAGAAGGTGCGCCAGCAGCTCGACCTGGTCCTCAAGGCCGCCCGCCAGCGCGGAGCCACCGCCGACCACGTCCTGCTCTCCGGCGCCCCCGGCCTCGGCAAGACCACCCTGTCGATGATCATCGCCGCGGAGATGAACGCCCCGATCCGGATCACCAGCGGCCCCGCCATCCAGCACGCCGGCGACCTCGCCGCCATCCTCTCCTCCCTCCAGGAGGGCGAGATCCTCTTCCTCGACGAGATCCACCGGATGTCCCGGCCCGCCGAGGAGATGCTCTACATGGCGATGGAGGACTTCCGCGTCGACGTGATCGTCGGCAAGGGGCCCGGCGCCACCGCCATCCCCCTTGAGCTGCCCCCCTTCACCCTGGTCGGCGCCACCACCCGGGCCGGCCTGCTGCCGCCGCCGCTGCGCGACCGCTTCGGCTTCACCGCCCACATGGAGTTCTACGAGCCCCACGAGCTGGAGCGGGTCGTGCGCCGCTCCGCCGGACTCCTCGACGTCGAGATCGACACCGACGGCGCCGCCGAGATCGCCGGCCGCTCCCGCGGCACCCCCCGCATCGCCAACCGCCTGCTGCGCCGCGTCCGCGACTACGCCCAGGTGCGGGCCGACGGCGTGATCGACCGCGAGATCGCCGCCGCCGCCCTGGCCGTCTACGAGGTCGACGACCGCGGCCTCGACCGCCTCGACCGCGCCGTCCTGGAGGCCCTCCTCAAGCTCTTCGGCGGCGGACCCGTCGGCCTGTCCACCCTCGCGGTCGCGGTCGGGGAGGAGCGCGAGACCGTCGAGGAGGTCGCCGAGCCCTTCCTCGTACGCGAGGGACTGCTCGCCCGGACGCCCCGCGGCCGGGTCGCCACCCCGGCGGCCTGGACCCACCTCGGACTGGTTCCGCCGCAGGCGGCGGCGGGTGGCGGCACGGGGAACGGCGCGGGAAAGGGACAACAGGGGCTCTTCGGGGCGTGACGGCGCGGAGACTCGCCCGTTCGGGAACCGGGGTGCGATGCTGGGCGTTGTTCCATCGATGCGGACTCGCCTAGACTCCGCCGATGCCGCTCCTTGTGGTCGGCGCACCCACCCCCGAATCAGGCCGCGGAGTCTTCCCCGGCCTTGCGAAGGAAATTCCGTCCCGTGAATAACATCGGCATGCTCCTCCCGTTCATCGTGCTCATCGGGGCCATGTTCCTCATGACCCGCTCTGCCAAGAAGAAGCAGCAGCAGGCGGTGGAGATGCGCAACCAGATGCAGCCCGGCTCCGGCGTACGCACCATCGGGGGGATGTACGCCACCGTCAAGGAGGTCGGCGACGAGACCGTCCTCCTGGAGGTCGCTCCCGGCGTCCACGCGGTCTACGCGAAGAACGCCATCGGCGCCGTCCTCGAGGACGCCGAGTACAACCGCATCGTCCACGGCGACGACGAGACCGTCGTCCCGGACGACGCCTCCTCGCTGACCGAGGCCGCGGAGACGGCCGACGAGGCCGACGAGACCGGCGACACCGTCAAGGACGCCAAGGCCGACCTCACCAAGAAGACGGACGCCGGCGAGGGCGACAAGGACGGCAAGGCCGACGGCGGGACCGAGGCGAAGTAGTACGCCGGCCGGAGCCGCGCGCCACGCCCACCCGGCGGGCGCGCGGCTCCGGCGACGGTTTCGACCGCGGGGGCAGGTCCCCACACACACTTCGTGGCCGTCTCGCGCCCACCCGGCGACGAGGCGGTTTGGACAGGGAGAAACGACAAGGTGGCAGCACCGAAGAAGGGCCGAAGGCCGGCGGGGGGCCAGGGCCGGCCGGGCCGCGCCCTGGCACTCATTCTGATCGCCATGGTCGCGCTCACCGGCGGCATGTTCTGGTCGGGGCACACCACCCCGCGCCTGGGCATCGACCTCGCCGGCGGCACGTCGATCACGCTCAAGGCGAAGGCGGAGCCCGGACAGGAGTCCGCCGTCAACGAGACCAACATGAACACGGCGGTCGGCATCATCGAGCGCCGCGTCAACGGTCTGGGTGTCTCCGAGGCCGAGGTCCAGACGCAGGGCCGCGAGAACATCATCGTGAACATCCCCAAGGGGACGAACGAGAAGCAGGCCCGCGAGCAGGTCGGCACGACCGCCCAGCTCTACTTCCGGCCGGTGCTGGCCGTCGCCGCGGCCGAGACGCCCGCGCCGAACCCCAGCGCCACGCCGAGCGGCTCCTCCTCCGCCTCGCCGAAGCCCACCGCTTCCGGCGCCACCGCGGACAAGGGCAAGGGCAAGGGCGACACCACCGCCACCCCGTCGTCGAGCGCCTCCACCCAGGGCCGCGCCCTCACCGAGGCGCTGAAGGCCCCGAGCCCGACGCCGACCGCGAGCTCCTCCGCGTCGCCGAAGGCGTCCACGACGCCCAAGCCGACCGGGACCGGCGACGCCGCCACGAACGCCCTGCAGCAGAAGTTCGCGGCGCTCAACTGCCTCGACCCCAAGCAGCGCTCGGCCGCCGGCCAGGGCGTCAAGCCGGCCGACCCCACCGTCGCCTGCGGCAAGAACTCCATCGGCCAGTGGGAGAAGTACCTGCTCGGCCCGGCCGAGGTCGAGGGCAGGGACGTCGACGACGCCAAGGGCGTCTTCGACCAGCAGCGCGGCATGTGGATCGTGACCATGGACTTCACGGGCGAGGGCTCGAAGAAGTTCCAGAAGATCACCAGCAAGCTGTCGCAGCAGACCGAGCCGCAGAACCAGTTCGCGATCGTCCTCGACGGCGAGGTCGTCTCGGCCCCGTCCGTGCGCCAGACGCTGAGCGCCAGCGCCGAGATCTCCGGCAGCTTCAACCAGCAGTCGGCCCAGGACCTCGGCAACATCCTGTCCTACGGCGCGCTGCCGCTGTCCTTCGACACCCAGAGCGTCGACACCGTCACCGCCGCCCTCGGCGGCGAGCAGCTCGAGGCGGGCCTGATCGCCGGCGCCATCGGCCTCGCCCTGGTCGTCATCTACCTGGTGGTCTACTACCGCGGCCTGTCGCTGATCGCCATCCTCAGCCTCGGCGCCTCGGCCCTGCTCACCTACGTGATCATGGCCCTGCTCGGCCCGGCCATCGGCTTCGCGCTGAACCTGCCGGCCGTCTGCGGCGCCATCGTCGCCATCGGCATCACCGCGGACTCGTTCATCGTCTACTTCGAGCGCATCCGCGACGAGGTCCGCGAGGGCCGCACGCTCCGCCCGGCCGTCGAGCGCGCCTGGCCGCGGGCCCGGCGCACCATCCTGGTCTCCGACTTCGTGTCGTTCCTCGCCGCCGCGGTGCTCTTCATCGTCACCGTCGGCAAGGTCCAGGGCTTCGCCTTCACCCTCGGTCTGACCACGCTGCTCGACATCGTGGTGGTGTTCCTCTTCACCAAGCCGGTGATGACGCTCCTGGCGCGCACCAAGTTCTTCGGCAACGGCCACAAGTGGTCCGGTCTCGACCCGAAGCGCCTCGGTGCCAAGCCGCCGCTGCGCCGCACCCGCCGTACGTCCGCCCCGGCCGCCGGCCCCATCGACCCGAAGGAGGCGTGAGATGTCGAAGCTCGGCGATCTCGGCGCCCGACTCCACCGCGGTGAGGTCGGCTACGACTTCATCGGCAACCGCAAGATCTGGTACGGCATCTCGATCCTGATCACCATCACGGCGATCGTCGCCCTCGCGGTCCGCGGGCTCAACATGGGCATCGAGTTCCAGGGCGGTGCCGTCTTCACCACCCCGAAGACGGACGTCACGGTCAGCCAGGCGACGGAGTACGCGGAAGAGGCGTCCGGCCACGACGCCATCGTCCAGCAGCTCGGCAACGGCACCCTGCGCATCCAGGTCGGCGGTCTCGACACCGAGAAGTCCGACCAGGTCCGCTCGGAGCTGGCCAAGGACCTGAACGTCCCCGAGACGAAGATCGCGGCGGAGCTCGTCGGCCCGAGCTGGGGCGAGCAGATCGCCACCAAGGCATGGACGGGTCTGGGGGTCTTCATGATCCTCGTGGTGATCTACCTCGCGATCGCCTTCGAATGGCGCATGGCCGTCGCGGCACTCATCGCGCTCATCCACGACCTCACCATCACCGTCGGCATCTACTCGCTGGTCGGCTTCGAGGTCACGGTCGGTACGGTGATCGGTCTGCTGACCATTCTCGGTTACTCGCTCTACGACACCGTCGTCGTCTTCGACTCCCTCAAGGAACAGACGAAGGACATCCGCAAACAGACCCGGTGGACCTACAGCGACATCGCCAACCGCTCGATCAACAGCACCCTGGTCCGTTCGATCAACACCACGGTCGTGGCCCTGCTGCCGGTCGCCGGTCTGCTCTTCATCGGCGGTGGCGTCCTCGGCGCCGGCATGCTGAACGACATCTCGCTGTCGCTGTTCGTGGGTCTCGCCGCCGGTGCGTACTCCTCGATCTTCATCGCCACCCCGCTCGTCGCCGACCTCAAGGAGCGCGAGCCGGCCATGAAGTCCCTGCGGAAGAAGGTCCTGGCCCGGCGGTCCTCCGCGACGGCCCAGGGCGAGTCCGACGGCGACCTCCAGGAGGACGCCCTCGCGGGCGAGGCCGCCGTCGTCGGTCAGGCCCGCCGCGGCCGCTCCTCGGAGCGGCACGGATGACGGCCGTGACCCAGAGCACCACCGACCTGCTGCTCAGCCGGATCCGGGACGTCCCCGACTACCCGAAGCCGGGCGTGCTGTTCAAGGACATCACCCCGCTGCTCGCGGACCCGGAGGCGTTCACGGCGCTCACCGACGCCCTCGCCGCGCTCTGCGCCGAGCAGGGCGCCACGAAGATCGTCGGCCTGGAGGCCCGCGGCTTCATCCTGGCCGCGCCGGTCGCCGTCCGCGCCGGCCTCGGCTTCATCCCGGTCCGCAAGGCCGGGAAGCTGCCCGGGGCCACGCTGCGGCAGGCATACGAGCTGGAGTACGGCACCGCCGAGATCGAGGTGCACGCCGAGGACCTGGCCGCGGGCGACCGCGTCATGGTCATCGACGACGTCCTCGCCACCGGCGGCACCGCCGAGGCGTCCATCGAGCTCATCCGGCGCGCCGGGGCCGAGGTCGCCGGAGTCGCCGTGCTGATGGAGCTCGGCTTCCTGCCGGGCCGGGCCCGGCTCGAGCCCGCCCTCGGCGGCGCTCCGCTCACCGCGCTGATCACCGTCTGACACCGTCGGTCCCGTACGGGGGCGGGGCGGGGGGAAAGCCCCCGGCGCCCCCCGCGGGTTTACGGGAAGGCCCCCCACGGGGGCCCCCCGGAAGACCCGGGGGGCCCCCCCCGGGG
>NZ_JBEXQW010000100.1:0-7192 GCF_040612775.1 Streptomyces sp. NPDC006339 | reverse complement strand
CGTCTGCGGCAGGTGCCGGGTCCCCGCCGGGGCGGTGAGGCCGCGTGACCAGCCGCTGCCCGATCTGCCGCCTCCTCTTCGAGGACTGCACCTGCACCGGGGGCACCGCGTGAGCCCCGGTCTGGCGCGTGGCTGCGTCTACGGCCTGCTGCTCTCCGCCGTCCTGTGGGCGCTGATCGCCCTCACCATCACCGCCATCAGGAGCGCCCTGTGACCCGCCCCCAGTGTCCGGAGGCGCTGTTCAACCCGAACACGGGCGCCATCCGCCGCTGTGTTCGCGACCCGCGCGAGCACGACTGGCGGGACTGGCACGAGACCGAGTCCGGCACCCAGTGGCGGCACCGCATCGAGGAGAACATGGAGGGCCCCGAGTGGGAACCACCGTTCTGACCGGCCAGCAGGCCACGGCCCCCGCCATGCGGGCGGGGGTGCCCGCCGAGGTGTATCACGCGGACCCCACGTCGATCTCTTCGTCCGGCCTGCGGGCGCTCCTTCCGCCCGGCTGCCCGGCCCAGTTCCAGCACGACCGGCTCAACCCGGCGCCGCCGAAGAAGACGTTCGACATCGGGCACGCCGCGCACCAGCTCGTCCTCGGCGAGGGCCCGGAGCTCGTCGTCGTCGACGGCGACCGCTGGGACACCAACGCCGCCAAGGCCCAGGTTCGCGCGGTCCGGGCCGCCGGCGGGATCCCGCTGAAGCAGGCCGAGATGGACCAGGTCGAGGCCATGGCCGCCGCGCTCCGCCAGCACCCGCTGGCCGGCCCGCTGCTGGCGCCCGGCACCGGCTTGGCAGAGCAGTCCTTGTACTGGACGGACCGGGAGACCGGGGTCCGGTGCCGGGTCCGGCCCGACTGGCTGAAGCAGCTTCCCGGCCTGGTGCTGTGCATCGACTACAAGTCCTGCGCGGATGCGTCCCCGACCGCGGTGTCGCGGGCGATCCGGGACCACTCGTACCACCAGCAGGACGCCCTGTACGTCGACGGGATCCAGGCCGTGCTGGACCCGGACGAGGTGCGGTTCGTCTTCGTCTTCCAGTCCAAGACCGCGCCGTACCTGGTGACCGTCCGCGAGCTGCACCAGCAGGACCGCGACATCGGCCGCGCCCGTAACCGCCGGGCCCTGCGCATCTACGCCGAGTGCGAGCGCACCGGCATCTGGCCCGACTGGACCGGGCCCACCACCGAAATCCCTCAGATCGGCATGCCGACGTGGGACACGATCCGCCAAGCCGAGGAGTACCTGTCGTGACCGAGATCGCCACCCGAGAGCAGGGCGCCGAGGTCGCCACCCCTGCCGCGCCTGCGCCGACCGCTGGGACCACCGCGCTCATGGCGTGGGCCCAGGAGGCGGACCTCGCCTACCAGATGGCGCAGAAGCTGGCCAACACGTCGTTCGTCCCGGCCTCCCTGCGGGGCAAGCCCGGCGACATCGCCGCCGCGATCCTCGCCGGCGCCGAGCTCGGGCTGAAGCCGATGGCCACGCTCAAGTCCATCGACATCATCCAGGGCACTCCCGCCCTGCGGGCCCACGCCATGCGAGCTGTGCTTCAGGGGCA
Organism: Streptomyces sp. NPDC006339; assembly: GCF_040612775.1. Taxonomy (NCBI): domain Bacteria; kingdom Bacillati; phylum Actinomycetota; class Actinomycetes; order Kitasatosporales; family Streptomycetaceae; genus Streptomyces; species Streptomyces sp. NPDC006339. The sequence goes on along the minus strand of NZ_JBEXQW010000100.1, from coordinate 5,638 downwards.
GGGGCACGAGATCGAGCTCGTCGAGTCGACCGACACGCGGTGCCGGATGCGCGGCCGCCGCGCGGGGGCGGAGGCGTGGCAGGAGGTCGAGTGGACCATCGACCGGGCCCGGCTGATGGGGCTGCTGAACAAGGACCAGTGGAAGAAGAACCCGAAGGGCATGCTCGTCGCCCGGGCCACGGGTGACGTCTCGCGCCTGATCGCCTCGGACGCGCTGCACGGCATGCCGTACGTGTCCGAGGAGCTGGAGGGCACGGTTCACGCCGAGGTCGTCCCGCAGCGGGCGCCGCTCAACATCACCGCCCTGACCCGCCCGGCCACCATGCCGGTCGCCCCGGCCCCGACCGACGCCGAGTACACCGTGACCCGCGACGACACGGCCGAGGACGACTGGTCCACCGTCGAGGACTCCACCGACTGGCCCGAGACCGCGCAGCCGGGAGGGGTGGCGTGATGCGGCTCCCCCTCATCTCCCGCCGCTACGCCCAGGCCGCTGTCGCCGCCGCCACCGCTGGCCTCCGCGCCGACCTCGAAGCCACCCGCGCCGAGCTCGCCGCCGAGCGAGCCGACCGCCGGAAGGCCGAGCACCGCGCCGCCCAGCTCGACCAGCGGCTCTACGAGATGCAGCTCGCCACCGAGCTCCACGACCAGCAGCTCCACGCCAAGGAGGCCGAGGCGTGACCACCTCCACCCAGTCCCCCGCGGCCGGGATGACCCGCCTCCCGGCCGCGGGTATCCAGACCGACCACGGCCACGGCTCCACGGCCCTCGCCGTCGGCGCCCGCTGCCCCTGCGAAAAGTGCCGGCCCGTGCACTCCGCCTACCGCCGCCGCGTCTACCGCCTGCAGGGCTACGGGCTCTGGCAGCCGCACATCGACGCCACCCAGACCCGCGAGCACATCAACTACCTTCACCAAGCTGGCATCTCCTACTTGCAGATCGCCGAGCAGTCCGGACTGTCCGGCAACCAAGTCCGTCGGATCGCACACAAGGTGGTCAAGCAGGTCCGCACAGAGACAGCCGAGGTCATCCTCGCGCTGACGCTCGAAGGAATGCGGCGCAAGGTCCTCCCTGCCACGGGAAGCGCCCGCCGACTGCAGGCCCTCGTCGCCGTCGGGTGGCCCTTCGCCAGTGTCGCCCCCCACATCGGCATGGACCCGCGAGGCATCACCCGCGTCATCCACCAGCCGTACATCTTCCGCACCACCGCCGACGCGATCGTCGTCGCCTTCGAGCAGATGAAGAACCTGAAGCCCGAAGACAACGGCGTCTCGCTGATCGGGGCGCAGAAGTCCCGTCGACTGGCTGAGCGCCGTGGCTGGCCCGACCCGCTGTGGTGGGAGGACATGGGGCACATCGACAACCCCGCCTTCGACCCGGCGACCGCCGAGCGTCCGCTGAACTTCCACGAGCAGGCCCGGCTCCGCGCGGAGGAGATCCTCCACCTCGCGTCGTACGGCGCCGGCCCGGACGAGATCGCCGAACGCCTCGGCCTCGGCCGCGACTACGTCGTCGCCCGCCTCCGCGACCTCCGCGAGGTGGCCGCATGAGCGGCGTCCTGCCCATGCCGGAGTTCTTCGTCGATGGGCTGTGCGCGCAGACCGACCCGGAGTCCTTCTTCCCGGAGAAGGGCGGGTCCGTCCGCGAGGCCAAGCAGGTCTGCATGGCCTGCGAGGTCCGCATCCAGTGCCTGATCTGGTCCCTCGACAACGACGAGCGCTTCGGCGTCTGGGGCGGCCTGTCCGAACGCGAGCGAACTCGCCTCCGCCGCCAGCGCGCCGACGCCGCCTGACCCACCGCCCATCACCCGCAGGAAGAAGCCGCACATGCCGAGCCGGTTCGAGTACGAGCGAGCGATCCGCGCCAGCCAGCTCAAGCCGCCGTCGCGGCACCTGGGGCTGACGATCGCCACGTGGGCGGACGCTCGGACCGGCATCATCCCCGACCGCTTCCAGCCGTCCCTCACCACCCTGGAGAAGGCGACGGGCCTGTCTCGGGCCACCGTCCGTACACACCTGGACCACCTGGAGACCGGCGGCTGGCTCAGCCGGGACCGGCCGTCGGTGGTCAAGGCGCGGTCGGAAGGGGAGACGACGAAGTACGGGCTCCGCATCCCGAAGTCGGCCTTCGTGTCGGCCGAGGACTCCGCCGAAGGTAGGGCAGGAGCTGCCCTACTCGAAGAAGGGGTAGGGCAGGAGCTACCCCACCCTGGGGCAGGAGCTGCCCTACCGGTAGGGCAGGAGCTGCCCTCGGGTAGGGCAGGAGCTGCCCTCATTAGTTCCAGAAGTAACTACAACGGTCCGGAAGTACCCCCCACCGCCGCCCTCCCGGACCAGATGCTCACCAAGTGGTGGGAGCAGTACGGCCACACCACCGCCCAGAACAAGACCACCATCCGACGCGCCATCGCCGACGCCCTCACCAACGGCCTCGCTCCCGCCACCCTTTGGCAGGCCCTCACCCGGCTCGGAGACCTTGCCAAGCCCGTCACCGGCGGCACCCTCCAGTTCGCCCTGTCCGAGCTCCGCCAGGCCGCCCCCGGCGCCGAGGTCGTTCCGCTCCGCGCCGGCGCTCAGCAGCAGACCGACGACCTGTTCGACCGCGCGATGGCCCGCGCCCGCGCCCGCATGCAGGAGTCCATGTGACCCCCGACGAAACCGTCATCCTCGCCCGCTACGTCCGCGCCCTCTGCCCCCAGCAGAAGTTCGACGAGTACACCCCCGACGCCTGGCACGACGTCCTCAGCGACTTCACCCTCGACGAAGCCCGCACCGCGGCCGCGGCCGTCGCCCGGCAGCAGGCATTCGTCGCCCCCGGTGAGATCGCCACCGAGGTCCGCAAGAACCGCCGCGCCCTCGTGTCCGTCGACGCCGAGACCGAACCGCCCACCGCCGACCCCAACAACGTGCCCCTCTACCTCCGACAGGTCCGCACCCACCGCCGCAACGTCGCCACCGGCCGCACCCCGGCCGTGCCCGCCCTCCCCGCCGCCATCACCGAGGCCGACATCACGGCCATGCGGCAGCAGGAAGACCTCAAGGCGTTCCGTCAGCAGATCACCAAGGAAGCCGTCGCCCGCTGCGCCGCCCGCGTCCAGATCATCGGCCGGCACCCCGACCTCGTCGAACGCGTCACCAAGCTCCTCGGCCGAGACAACTGGAACGGGTTCATCAGCCCCGAGTACGACGCCAGCGGCCGCCGCAACGACTCCCCCAACCGCACTGGGCTGCTCGCGATCCTTGCCGAAGCCGAGCAGCGGACCAACGCCACCAGGAGCGCCGCATGAGCACCGTCGCCCGCCTGAACGCCGCCCGCGCACTCCTCAACACCCCACCGGACACCCGCCTCCGGGGGCAACTCGCCATCCCCGACGCCGCCCTCGCCCTCCTCACCGCCGCCGAAGAAGACGCCACCACCCTCCACGAGAACGACCACCAGCGCGCCGAACGCGTCGCCGCCTACCTCACCAGCAGCGGCTGGACCATCACCCCCACCACCTGAAAGGACACCCCATGACCCGCCCCCGCCTCCTCGACGCCTGCTGCTGCGCCGGCGGAGCAGGCCGCGGCTACCACGACGCCGGCTTCGACGTCACCGGCATCGACATCGTCGACCGCTCGAACTACCCCTTCGCCTTCATTCAGGCAGACGCCGTCCAGTACATCTGCGACCACGGCCACGAATACGACGCCATCCACGCCTCCTGGCCCTGCCAGTACGGCGCCGCCATCACCAAAGGCACCAACGCCCACCTCCGCCACCGCTACGCCGACCTCTACGAGCAGGGCCGCGACGCCATGCTCTCCACCGGCCGGCCCTGGGTCATTCGAGACCACCGACGCCCGCCCCGACATCGTCCTCTGCGGCGAAATGTTCGGCCTCGGCGTCATCCGCCACCGCAAGTTCGAGACGTCCGGCTGGACACCGATGCAGCCCCCGCACATCAAGCACCGCGGCCGCGTCCGCGGATGGCGCCACGGCGCCTACCACGACGGCCCGTACATCGCCGCCTACGGCAAGGGCGGCGGCAAGGGTTCCGTCGCCGAAATGCAGCAGGCCCTCGGCATCGACTGGACCGACATCCACGACGAGTTGACCGAGGCCATCCCACCCGCCTACACCCGCTTCCTCGGCGAACAACTCATCACCCAACTCGCCCCCGCGGCCCCCGCCACCTGAAGGGACACCCCCATGACCGGCACGACACCGCCCGTCCTCGTCGAGGTCACCCGCTACGAGGTGTCCGTCCTGCCCTTCAACGACATCAACCGACCCACGTTCACGATCACCGTCGAAGCCCGCGGCAACGGAGTCTGGGCCGTTTGCCGGCACCGCCAGTGCATCGACACCAACGGCAACTGGTCCTGGGAGTCCATCCCCAGCGAGCGCACCGACGAATGGCTCGCCCAGCACCGCTTCGACCTCGACACCGCGCTGAACCTCGCCCGGAAGGCAGCGCCCCACCTCGTCGTCAACGGCCACACCGCCACCGACGCCTACCACCGCACCCACGCCTGACTGCGGCCCGGTTCCACCACCACACACACCAGGAGACCCACCGTGCAGCACGTAGTCATGTGGTCCGGAGGCATCACGTCCTGGGCCACCGCACGCCACGTCATTGCCGAACACGGCACGGCCAGCGTCACGCTGCTGTTCGCCGACACCCACGCCGAGGACGAAGATCTCCACGTCTTCAACGCCCAGGCGGCCGAGCAGCTCGGCGTCCCGATCACTCCAGTCGCCGACCCGGCCGGCCGCGACCCGTGGCAGGTGTTCGAGGACAAGTCCTGGGTCGGCAACTCCCGCATCGCCCAGTGCTCCCAGCTTTTGAAGCAGGAACCGTGCCGCCAGTGGCTCGTCGCGAACACCGACCCGGCCGCCACCACCGTGTACGTCGGCATCGACTGGACCGAGACCGAGCGCCTGCCGGCCATCGTCCGCGGCTGGGCACCCTGGACCGTCGACGCCCCGCTCACCCGCCCGCCGTACTTCGACAAGGAACAGCTCCGCGCCGAAGCCCGCGCCGCCGGCCTCATCGACCCGCGGCTGTACCGGCTCGGCTTCGCCCACAACAACTGCGGCGGCGCCTGCGTGAAGGGCGGCCAGGCGCAGTGGGCCCGGCTCCTGGAGGTGTTCCCCGAGCGGTACGCCAAGGCCGAGAGGTTCGAGGAGCGCATGCGGGCCAAGCTCGGCAAGGACGTCGCCATTCTCCGCGACCGCCGCGGCGGCGAGACAAAGCCGCTCACGCTGGCCACCCTCCGCCGGCGCATCGAGTTCCAGCGTCACGCCCAGCCCAGCCTGCTCGACCTTATCGACACCGACGACTGGGGCGGCTGCGGCTGCTTCACCGACGCCGCCTGAGCATGCAGTGGCCCCCGCGCGAAGGAAGCGCGCGGGGGCCCGCCACCCACCCTACGACCACCAGGAGCACACCATGACCGACCAGCCCGCCGACCTGCGCGACCGCGCGCTCAACCGCACTCACGCTCTCGCCGAGCAGTGGCAGGGAGACCACACGCCCATCACCCGCGCCCAGGCGTCCGAGCTGCTGATGGAGGTCATCCAGCTCAACGGCTGGACCCAGACCGCCGTGCAGCCCGAGCGGCACCTCGCCGTCGCCGGGGTCCGGGACGCC
>NZ_JBEXQW010000099.1:0-7413 GCF_040612775.1 Streptomyces sp. NPDC006339 | reverse complement strand
GGCCGGTCACCCGCGGGTGACCGGCCCTCGCCCTTTCCGTCTTCGAGCCGTCAACGGGCCCTCGGGCACGTGGCGCAGAGGTCGTCGGGCCGGATCGTGTAGTAGAGGCAGCAGCCGGTCCGGGTACGGGTGGGCTCACCGCCCGGGTCGCACGACGGACGGAACCCCGCCGCGCCCGTGAAGGGCGGCGTGTTCCCCGGCAGCAGGGCGTCGGCGGCCCGGGTCGCGGCCGTCGCGTCGCCCAGCGCCCGGCCCACGTGCCAGACGCCGCCGGCGAGCTGATCGGTGGCCATGCCCCACAGCGCGTGCGGGCGCCGCCGCACGTACGGCCGGAACGCCTCCAGGACGGGGGCGAGGTGCGCGGCGACGGCGTCCCGCAGCTCGGCGCGCAGTTCCTCGGCGCCGCCGACGGTCCGCACCCCGGGACGGCCGGCCAGCGGATCGCCCGGAAGGCACACCATCGCCTCGGCCTCCACGGCCAGCTCGCGCTCCTTCCAGTGGTACGCGACGCCGTCCAAGGCCACCTTCGGCACGCGCTGTTCGAGGTACCACGGTCCGCTCATCGCGAGACACGCGGTGAACGCGTAGCGGTGCAAGGCCCATGTCGCCGCGACGTCCCGCCGGGGTGCGACGCCGTACGCCGCCTCGATGCGCCGCTCCTCGGCGACGACCAGACTTTCCACCCCGTCGGGCCCCTGCCCCAGCCGGTGCCCCTCGATCCACCCCGCGGCGGCCCCTGGGCCGCGCCCCACCCCGAGTTTGACGAGCGGCGACACCTCGGCCAGCCGCCGGTACACACCGGCGAGGGGAACCGAGCAGGACCAGGCCGGAGCGACCGGGGCCACCGGGTCGGTCGAGAGCGGCACGTCGGCCCACCTTCCACGAAGAACCCTATGAGGTAAGGCTTACCTTATAGGGCGCCCTGTCGTCGCGCGCGCTCACCACACCTGAACGGGGGGCTTCCCCGCCGGGACGGCCGGTCCGGTACGGGGTGCGATACCGGCCAATCGGAGCGGCGGAGTCCGATCGCGCGGGCCGGGGCGCCGGAAAGCGGCCGGAAACCGGGTGGGGCCGCGCCTCGGAGAGGGCCGCGGACGCCAGGTGTCGTCCAAGGATCGCGCGGGTGTCACACACCCGTCACACGGCCATCGTCGTCCCATCGCACAGGCGGACGTCACGGTGGCCGGAAAGCACGGGACTCAACTCCTCTCCCCCGGACCGTCGTTGATCACGGGTCGGTCCCCTCGCATACTGCGCTGACCGGCGGCGGGCGCCCTCGCGTCCCCTGGCCGGAAACGACCACTCCACCTCATCCCAAGCTCCTGGGGGAGACTTGCGCGCACACGTGCACAGAGCACGCGCCTTCACCGTCGCGGCGGCCACATCGGTGGCCCTGATGGCAGGCACGACCGGCCCCGGGGCGGCGACCGCCGCGCCCGCGACGGCCGTACCGGACACCCCACGCGTCGGCGGCCACGAACGGATCCCGCTCGTCACGGGCGACCGCGTGACGGTGGACGCCACCGGCCGGATGGTGGGCTTCGAGCCCGCCGAGGGCCGCGAGCACATACCCGTCGAGGTGCGGCGCACCGGGGACCGCACGCTGGTGGTGCCCGCCGACGCCGAGCGCCTGATCGCCGCGGGCAGGCTCGACCAACGGCTCTTCGACCTCGGCGTGCTCACCGACCCGCGGCTGCGCAAGAGCCACCGCGGCGGCCTCAAGCTGATCGTGCGGTACGAAGGAGGTGCCGGCGCCGCACGGGCCGAGGTGCACGCGGCCGGCGACACCCGACTGCGGCGCACGCTGCCGGCCATCGGCGCCGAGGCCGTCCACACCTCCCGGAAGGACACGGCCGCGCTGTGGGAGGCGCTGACCGACCGGCGGCGCGACGGCACCCGCGCCGCCGCCTCCGGCATCGCCTCGGTGTGGCTGGACGGGGTGCGCGGCGCGCGCCTGGACCGCGGCGTCCCGCAGATCGGCGCCGACAAGGCGTGGGAGTCCGGCTACGACGGCACGGGCGTGAAGATCGCCGTCCTCGACACCGGTGTCGACAGGACCCACGACGATCTGAGGACCCGGGTCGTCGCGGAGAAGAACTTCTCCTCCTCCCCCGATGCCGTGGACCGCGTCGGACACGGCACCCACGTCGCCTCGATCGCCGCCGGCACCGGAGCCCGCTCCGGCGGCCGCTATCGGGGCGTCGCCCCCGGCGCCGAGCTGATCAGCGGCAAGGTCCTCGACGACGAGGGCTCGGGGGACGACTCCGCCATCATCGCCGGCATGGAGTGGGCCGCCGCCGAAGGCGCGGACGTCGTCAACCTCAGCCTCGGCGGCCCCGACTCCCCCGGTGTCGACCCGCTGGAGGCGGCGGTCGACCGGCTGTCGGCCGAGAAGGGCGTCCTCTTCGCCGTCGCGGCGGGCAACGAGGGCCGGGACGGGGAGTCGACGGTGGGCTCGCCGGGCAGTGCGGACGCCGCGCTGACCGTCGGCGCGGTCGACCACGAGGACCGCCTGGCCCCCTTCTCCAGCACCGGTCCGCGCGTCGGCGACGGCGCCGTCAAACCGGACGTGACCGCGCCCGGCGTCGCCATCGCCGCGGCCGCCGCCCCCGGCAGCACGATCGACACCCGCCCCGGCACGCCGCACCCCGCACCGGGGTACCTGCGGCTGGACGGCACCTCCATGGCGACCCCGCATGTCGCCGGCGCGGCGGCGATCCTGAAGCAGCGGCACCCGGAGTGGCGGTCCACCGAGCTCAAGGGCGCGCTGATGGCGTCCGCCGAGGGCGGCGGCCACACCGCCTTCCAGGAGGGCGCGGGCCGCGTCCGGGTCGACGCGGCGCTGGGCCAGACCGTGATCGCCGAGCCGGTCTCGCTGAACTTCGGGACGGCCCGCTGGCCGCACGCCGACGACCGGCCCGTCGGCAGGAAGCTCGTCTACCGCAACCTCGGGACCGCCGACGTCACGCTCGACCTGGCGGTGTCGGCCCTCGACCCGTCGGGCAAGCCGGCGCCGCCCGGCTTCTTCACGCTCGGCGCCCCGAAGGTGACCGTGCCCGCCGGCGGCACCGCCGAGGTCGACCTCGTCGCCGACACCAGCGTCGGCGACGCCGACGGCACCTACTCGGCCCAGGTCACCGCCTCCGGCGCCGGCCAGTCCGTCCGCACGCCCGCGGTGGCGGTCCGGGAGGCGGAGTCGTACGACCTCACGCTGCGGGCCCTCGGCCGCGACGGCACCGAGGCCGAGCACTACACCAGCACCCTGATCGGCGTCTCGGGAGCGGCCGCGGGCTACCAGGCCCGCGTCGCCGACGAGCCCGGCGGCCGCACCCTGCGCGTCCCCAAGGGCTCGTACATCCTCAACACGGCCGTCTACGAGGACCCGTCGGACTTCACCCGGGGCACCGACTGGATCGCCCAGCCGCGCCTCGACGTCTCCGCCGACACGACGGTCACTGCCGACGCGCGCACCACGAAGCCGGTCGACCTCACCGTCCCCGGCCTCGACCGGGCGGACTACGGCGGGCCGTACTACGAGCGCGCCACCGGCATCGGCCGCGTCGGCAACGGCTGGGTCCTCAGGGGATTCACCGGCTTCCGCACCGCCCACAGCGGCCCGGCCGTCACCGACGGATCCCTGCTCCAGACCTGGGACGCGCACTTCCTGAAGGACGCCACCAGCCAGTACACGGTGGCCTTCGGCGGCCCGACGACCACACTGGCGACCGGCTACACCCGGCACGTGAAGGCCCACGAGCTCGCCACCCTGAAGGTCGGCCTCGGTGCCTCCGCCCCCGGCAAGACCGCGCTCGTCTCGCCCTTCCCGCGTCTGCCGGGCGCGCCGGAGGGCAACGGGTTCTCCGACCGTCAGGCGGCGCCGGGCATCCGCACCTTCCACGTCTCCACGGCCGACGGCGTCCGCTGGCTCACCCGCTTCGACCAACTGGGCGCGCCGGACGAGTGGGGCTACCCGGCCTTCGAGGGCCGGTACGAGATGGTCCGGCCGAAGCGCTACGAGGCCGGCCGGACCTACCGGGAGACCTTCGCCACGGGCGCCTTCGGCCCGGTGCTCGGCGGGGACGCCGGCGTCTTCCGCACCGCTGCCGACCCGGCCACGGGCGAGGAGCTGATCACCGGCTCCGTCCCCCTGTTCGCCGACGGCGCGGGCCACGCCGGTCTCACGCCGTACACCTCGGCGAAGTCGACGCTGTACCGCGACGGCGTCCGGATCGCCGAGAACGACGATCCGCTGACCGGCTCCGCGCCTTTCGCGGTCGACGCGGCCGACGCCGAGTACCGGCTGGTGACGTCCGTGGAACGCCCGGCGGACGTCGCCGCGGTGTCCACCCGGGTCGAGACCGGCTTCACGTTCCGCTCGCGGCAGGTGACGGCCACCACGGCGCTGCCGGTGTCCACGGTCCGCTTCCGGGCGCCCGTCGACCTCGCCTCGCGCGCCCCGGCGCACGCGCCGGTCCTGGTGCCGGTGACGGTGCAGGGCGCGGCGGCCGGCCGTAACCTCGGGTCCCTCGCCGTGTCGGTGAGCTACGACGACGGGAGGACCTGGCGGCCGGTGCCGGTGCGCGACGGTGCGATCGCCGTCGACAACCCGGCGAAGGACCGCGGCATCTCGCTGTCCGCCGTGGTCACGGACCGGCAGGGCAACACGTCGACGCTGACCGTCCACCGCGCGTGGCTCGGCAGGTGACGCCGTCCGTGTGAGCGGCACGCCCGGCCCGGTCCGCTTCCGGGCCGGGCGTGCCGGCGGGGCGTGGGGGCCGGGCGGCGCCGGCGGATCAGCAGGGGCCGCTCCACCGCGCCGAGGCCGCGTTGTACCAGATGCTCTGCCCGTATCCGGCGAGGCCGCTGCCCCGGTTGAACGTCAGGTTCGGTGAGGTGGGCTGCCCATAGCTGTGGCCGGGCGGGATGCAGAAGTAGGCGCCGGTGTAGGAGGAGCCCCAGTAGAGGCGGATCCAGTCGCATCCGGAGCACGGGTAGCCGTAGTTGGCGACCAGGTAGTTCTTGTTCGTGCAGGATCCGAGGGTCGGCGCGTCGCCGACCCATTCGCAGCGGGAACCGTTGTCGCCGTTCCACGCGTAGAACTTGCCGTCCGCACAGGCGTAGGGCGAGCCGCCGCACGGGTTGCCCGCCGCCGCGGCGGTCGCGGGCGACGAGGTGCCGAAGACGGCGAAACCGACCAGTGCCATGAGCGCGATGAGGTAGGTCGAGATGCGTCGCACGAGTCTCCCTTGTCGTCGTGCCGGCCGGAGCGCCCGCGCGCGGAGCGCGCCCTTCGCGACGAAGGTAGCCAGGTCGTCGCCCGGCGGTAACGCGGCTTTCGGCCAACACGGCCGGTCAGGGCGGCTTCCGCCGTGGCCGGGCGGTCGGGGAGAGGTCACTCGCCGGTGCGCGCGCCGGTCCGGTGGATGTCGGGGATGCCGTCCGCGTCCTCGTCGCGTTCCTCCTCCTCCCACAGGCGCCTGTACACCTGGTTGCGGCGGCGCAGGAGGACGGCGGCGAGGGCGGCTGCCGTCAGGGAGCCGACGAGGACGGCGGCCTTGACGTATTCGGCCCGCGCGGGGTCGGGGAAGGCGAGTTCACCGATGAGCAGGGCCACGGTGAAGCCGATGCCGGCGAGCGTGGCGAGGCCGAGGACGTCCGCCCAGGCGAGGTCCGGGTTGAGCCGGGCGCGGGTGAAGCGGGCGGCGAGGTAGGTGCCGAGGAAGATGCCGAGGATCTTGCCGGCGACGAGGCCGACGACGACGCCCAGCGGCTCGGGGTCGGTGAAGACGCGGCCGAGGGCGCTGCCCGAGACGCCGACGCCGGCGGCGAACAGGGCGAAGAGCGGCACGGCGACCCCGGCGGAGAAGGGGTGGACGCGGCGGGACACGCGCGCTCCCGGAGAGGCGTCCTCTCCCGGGTCGCGGGTCGTGCGCAGGATCAGCCCCATGGCGACGCCGGCGACGGTGGCATGCACACCGGATGAGTACATCAGCGCCCAGATCGCGATGCCGAGCGGCACGTACCACCACCAGCCGCGCACGCGCAGACGCTGGAGGGCGTGGAAGAGGACGAGTCCGGCGAACGCCCCGGCCAGCGCGCGGAAGTCGAGGTCGCCGGTGAAGAAGACCGCGATGACGAGGACGGCGGCGAGGTCGTCGACGACGGCGAGGGTGAGCAGGAACGCCCGTAGCGCGGCGGGGAGATGGGTGCTGATGACGGCCAGGACGGCGAGCGCGAAGGCGATGTCGGTGGCCATAGGCACGGCCCAGCCGTCGAGACTGCCGCCGCCGACCGTCGCGGTGAGGACGTAGAGGGCGGCGGGCACGGCCATGCCGCACAGTGCCGCGACGACGGGCAGGGCGGCGGTGGCGGGGGTGCGCAGCTCGCCGACGACCAGTTCGCGCTTCAGCTCGATGCCGGCGACCAGGAAGAAGACGGTCAGGAGCCCGTCCGCCGTCCACTGCCCGACCGACAGGTCGAGACCGAGGGCCGGTACGCCGAAGCGGAGGTCGCGGAGGGACTCGTAGGCCGCGCTCCACGGGCTGTTCGCCCAGACGAGCGCGACGACCGCGGCGGCGAGCAGCACGAGACCGCCGACGGTCTCGGTGCGCAGGGCCTCCGCGATCGCCTGGCGTTCGGGCCAGGGAAGCAGTCCGAGGACGGTCTTGCAGGGGCGTGCCTGGGTCATGGGGAAAGCCCTCCCGGCGCGTCGACAGGGGGCGCACGGCCCCTCGGACGCCGACCAGACTTCCCGGCACACCGGCATCGTGTTCTTGATGCGTTCTTCACACCCTATCGGGCGTTCGGGGGTCTCTCCAGGCGTCCCGTACCGGGCGCGGGAGACGGCGGCGGTGGCACCGGCGCGGTCGTTCAGCGCAGGGTGAGCGGGGTCGTGGAGGTGAGGCGGGACAGTTTCTCCGGGTTGCGGACGTAGTAGAGGCCGGTGACGCGGCCGTCCTGGACGCCGATCGTCATGACGCCGTCGATCTCGCCGTCCAGGCGCACGAGGAGCGCCGGGCTGCCGTTGACCAGGGCCGGTTCGGTGGTGGGCGGGGCGGGGAGCCTGCCGATGCCGCCGGCGAACATGCGGGCGACCCGCTCGGCGCCGGTGACCGGCCGCAGCGCGGCGTGCTTGACGCCGCCGCCGTCGCTCATCAGGACGACGTCGGGGGCGAGCACGTCGAGGAGGGCCTGCGGGTCCCCGGTCTCGACGGCGCGCCGGAAGGACCGCAGGACCGCCCGGCCCTCGCGCGAGGAGACCGTCCGGCGGGGGCGCCGGGCGTCGACGTGGCGGCGGGCGCGGTGGGCGATCTGGCGGACGGCCGCGGGGCTCTTGTCGACGGCGGCCGCGATCTCGTCGTAGCCGACGTCGAACGCCTCGCGCAGCACGAAGACGGCCCGCTCGGTCGGCGA
>NZ_JBEXQW010000098.1:0-8097 GCF_040612775.1 Streptomyces sp. NPDC006339 | reverse complement strand
GTTCATCGACGACATGGCGTCGCTGCGGATGGACAGCAAGCCGCCAGCCACCTGGGTGCTCCTGTGCAAGGCCCCGGCCGGCGCCGCTCCGCCGCGCGCCGCCGCCGCTCCGCCCGCCGGCTCCGCCGCCGCCCCGGGGTCCTTCGACGAGGTCTACCGGGGCCGCCGCATCAAGGGCGGACCCACGCACGGCGGCGGACACCACGGGGGACAGCACGGAGGCCATCACTCCGGCGGCTACACCGTCACGATCGACGGCGAGGAACTGCACGTGATGCAGAACGCCGACGGCACCTGGATCAGCGTGATCACGCACTACGAGCCCGTCGCCACGCCCAAGGCGGCCGCCCGCGCGGCCGTCCGCGAACTCCAGGGCGCGCCGCTCGTTCCGCTCACCCTCGCCTGACCGATCGATCCGGGAGCCGCACCACCATGACCGTACGCAAGAACCAGGCCGCCCTCACCACCGACGAGAAGCGACGCTTCGTCGCCGCTCTCCTCGAACTCAAGCGCACCGGCCGCTACGACACCTTCGTCACCACCCACAACGCCTTCATCATGGGCGACACCGACACGGGCGACCGCGTCGGCCACCGCTCACCGTCCTTCCTGCCCTGGCACCGGCGCTTCCTCATAGAGTTCGAGCAGGCGCTGCAGTCCGTCGACGCGACCGTCGCCCTCCCCTACTGGGACTGGACGGCCGACCGCACCGCCGGCTCCTCGCTCTGGGCGCCCGACTTCCTCGGCGGCACCGGCCGCGCCCGCGACGGCCAGGTCACCGACGGTCCCTTCGCCCGCGCGGCCGGCCGCTGGACCGTCACCGTCCGGGTCGACGGGCGCGACTACCTCCGGCGCGACCTGGGCGCGGGCGGACGCCAGCTCCCCACCCGCGCCGAAGTCGACTCCGTCCTCGCCATGGAGACGTACGACACGGCGCCCTGGAACAGCTCGTCGGACGGTTTCCGCAACCACCTGGAGGGCTGGCGCGGGGTGAACCTGCACAACCGCGTCCATGTCTGGGTGGGCGGGCAGATGGCCACCGGCGTCTCCCCCAACGACCCCGTCTTCTGGCTGCACCACGCCTTCGTCGACAAGCTGTGGGCCGACTGGCAGGCCCGGCACCCCCGCTCGACCTACCTGCCGGCGGCGGGCACCCCGAACGTCGTCGACCTCGGCGACACCATGCGCCCGTGGAACGACGTGACGCCGGCGGACATGCTGGACCACACCCGGCACTACACCTTCGACACGGCCGCCTGAGGCCGGGCCGGAAGCCGGCCGTACGTCCGTCGCGCGGACCGGGAGCGTGTCCCGGCCCGCGCGGTGGGCGAGGTTCCTCGGCGCCCCGGCCGCCGGCGCGGTCCGCCGCCGCCGGTCACCCCGCGTTACGACGTACGGGCGTACCTGCGGATGCGGTAGCGCAGCTCGGTCGTGGAGGAGAGCCAGCCGGTGTCCTCGGTGATCCGCCAGGCCGCGTCGAGCGGCGGGGCGTAGGTGTCGCCGGCCACCGGGGCGTCGACCTCCGTCACCGAGAGGGTCGTGGCGTACGGCAGGGCGGCGCGGTAGATCTCACCACCGCCGATCACCCAGGCGGCGGGCGCGCCGGCCGGTTCCGGCGACTCGGCCGCGAGCGCCAGGGCCGCGTCGAGCGACCCGGCGCGCTGCGCGCCCTCGGCGGTCCAGTGCGCGTTGCGCGTCACCACGATGTTGCGCCGGCCGGTCAGCGGACGGAAGCGGGCGGGAAGCGAGTCCCACGTCTTCCGTCCCATGATCACCGGGTGGCCGTGGGTGGTCGCCTTGAAGTGCGCCATGTCCTCGGGCAGCCGCCAGGGGATCCCGTTGTCGGCGCCGATCACCCCGTCGGGGTTCTGCGCCCAGATGAGCCCGACGTTCACACCGCCACCGGGGCCTTGATCGCCGGGTGGTGCTTGTAGTCCACGATCTCCACGTCGGAGTAGGCGTAGTCGAACAGCGAGTCCGCCTTGCGCAGGCGCAGCTCCGGGAAGTCGTAGGGGGTGCGGGAGAGCTGTTCGGTGACCTGCTCGACGTGGTTGTCGTAGATGTGGCAGTCGCCGCCGGTCCAGATGAAGTCGCCGGGCAGCAGTCCCGTCTGCTGCGCCACCATGTGGGTGAGCAGCGCGTAGCTGGCGATGTTGAAGGGGACGCCGAGGAACAGGTCCGCGCTGCGCTGGTAGAGCTGGCAGGAGAGCCTGCCGTCGGCGACGTGGAACTGGAAGAAGGCGTGGCACGGGGCGAGCGCCATCCGGTCGAGCTCGGCGACGTTCCACGCGGAGACGATCATCCGGCGGGAGTCGGGGTCGCGGCGCAGCGTGTCGAGGACCTGGCTGATCTGGTCGATGTGCCGGCCGTCGGGCGCGGGCCAGGAGCGCCACTGCACGCCGTAGACCGGGCCGAGGTCGCCGTCGGCGTCGGCCCACTCGTCCCAGATGGTGACGCCGTGCTCCCGCAGCCAGCCGACGTTCGCGTCGCCGCGCAGGAACCACAGCAGCTCGTACACGATCGACTTGAGGTGCACCTTCTTGGTGGTGACCAGCGGGAATCCCCGCGAGAGGTCATAGCGGAGCTGGTGTCCGAAGACACTTCGGGTGCCCGTTCCCGTCCGGTCGGCCTTGGCCGTCCCGGATGTGAGCACCAGCCTCAACAGGTCTTCGTACTGTGTATCCACCACGGACCCGAGTCTAGTACCGGCCGGAGAGCGCTCGGGCCATCAGCGCTCGAGCTCGGCCGCGAGCAGGTCCATGAGCAGGCCGTCGTGCCAGGTGCCGTCCGCGCCGCGCTCGTACTGGCGCATCACGCCCACGGGCCGGAATCCGACCTTCGCGTAGCAGCGGATCGCGGCCGCGTTGTCGGCCGCCGGGTCGATGACGAGCCGGTGGTAGCCGTGGTCGTCGACGAGGTGCCGGGCCAGGGTGCGGACGGCGTCGGTGCCCAGGCCGATGCCGTGGACCGACGGGTCGAGGAAGAGGTCGATGCCGGCGTGCCGGTAGTCCGGTTCCTCCTCGGAGTACCACTGGATCATGCCGACGATCCGGTCCTGGTGGCGGATCGTCAGGCAGTGGGTGTCGGGGTCCTCCAGGTCAGAGGCGACCTCCGCCGCCATGTCGTCCCCGCCGCGCCAGCGCGCCCGCACCTCGGGGGTCTCCCGGACGGTGGCCAGGGCGGGCACGTCCTCGGGAACGGTGGTGCGGAGAACGACGGCGGCGCCGTGCAGCTCGGTCATGCCGGGGACTCTACGCAAGGGTGCGGCGCGATGGTGGGCGGGTGCGCGGTGGTGGGCGGGTGCGCGGTGGTGGGCGGGTGCGCGGTGGTGGGCGGGTGCGCGGGTGCGGACGTGCGCCGGATCCGGGGCCCGGGGTCATCGCGCGCGGAGGGCCTCGGCCGCCGCCGTCGCCGCCTCGCGCGCGCGGTCGCGGGCGGTGGCGGCCAGGGCGGCGTCGCCCAGGCCGTCGGCGAGCCGGGCGCGCGCGGACCAGGTGTAGGAGCTGTCGGGGCGCAGTCCGATCCGCTCGCTGACGAGCGCACGGGCCTGTTCGTGCCGCCCGGAGGCGATCGCGGAGTCGAGCAGGGTTCGCTGGAGGGCGTCGCGCTGGGCGTAGCTGCCGCCGAACTCGTGGAACCGTCGGCGCAGCGGCCACAGCAGGTCCACGACGGCCGCGTGCTCCCCCCGTCCGTGGGCGAGCAGCGCCTCGCACGCGGGCAGGCCGATCTCCGCGGTCATCCGGCGGTTGGTGACGGTGTGGGTGAGGGTGTCGGCCGCCGGCCGCTCCAGCCACCGCCGCCGGTCGGAGACGAGCCGCGCCGCCTCCTCGAACCGTCCGGCTCCGACGTAGGACATGACGGCGTGGACGTCGTTGAACGCGTAGAAGGGCGGATCGGCCCGGGCCGCCCACGCGTCGGCGAGCGCCTGCCAGCGGGCGGTCGGCTCTCCTCCCGCGAGCCGGATCCGCCACAACAGGGCGGCGGCGTCCAGCAGTTCCATGGCGAGTCCGGACGAGTCGTCGTGGTGGAGGGAGGCGTCGTAGACGCGCAGGGCGGTGTCGGTGTCCCCCGCCTCCAGGGCGTACAGGGCGTAGTGCCACCAGTTGTGGACGTCGAGGTAGTTGTCCCGCGTCCAGTGGTCGCGGCGGGCGTCGAGGTAGCCGATGCCCTCGGCGACGCGCCCCTGCATCTCGTAGGTGTGGACGACGGCGTGGATGGCCCAGACGTCGCGCGGGTTCTGCTCGACCGCGGCGAGTCCCGCCTCCTCGGCCAGTCGGTAGTGCCCCGACTCCTCGAGGCCGAACGCGTACATGCCGAGGACCAGACCGCGGTGGGGCTCGGCGCGGTCCCAGGCGGAGAGGGCTCCGCCGATCCGGTCCCGCAGGCGCACCGCGTCCCCCGTGAAGAAGTCCAACTGGTGGCCGACGGCCAGGGCGAGCGCGTCCCTCGGGTACGCCAGGGACAGCTCCTCCAGGAGCCCGCCGGCCCGCCGGAGGTCGCCGGCCAGCCAGGCCGCGGCCGCCGCCAGGTGCATGCGCTCCCGCGCGGGCAGGGACGTGACGTCCACGCCCGCCGCGTACCGGTCGAACCGGCGCCGGGCGGTGACGGCCTCCGCCGGCTCGGTGCCCAGCATCCCGAGATAGGCGGCGAAGCACTGGGCGAGGGGTACGGCCGGGCCGCTGCGGAGCGCGTCGTCGACGGCCCGCTCCACCTCGGGGCGGAAGTGCAGGAGCGCCTCGACGGCACGGCCCAGGTGCCCGGCCGTCTCCGGGGTGCACGCGTGCAGGGGGTTGCCGTACCGGTCCGTCACCATCGGGGATCACCTCGGCGCGCCTACGGGGTGGGGGCACAGGCCGCGGTGAGCGGAGCGCCCGCCGCGGCCACCCCACCATGAACGCACCCGGGACCGCGCCGGCGCCACCCCGACAGGCGCCTTCCGGCGAAGTGCCATGATCCGCCACGTCCCTCTAGGCTCATGCGACGCGCGTGCCTCGACGGGGGCGGGCGACGGAACGGAGCCGGAGGGAGCAAGGTGAACGAGACCGATCTGATCGTCGTCGGCGGTGGTCCGGCCGGCTGTGCCGCCGCCCGCATGGCCGCCGGTGTCGGTATGCGCTCGATCCTGATCGAACCCGACGCGCTGTGCCGGAACCTCTACCGCATCGGGGCGCTGAACAACGTCCTCGGCGGGCACGCCACCGGCCCCGGGCTCGCCGACGCCGTCACCGCGGAGCTCGAACACACCGACCTCTGCCGCGTCGCGCTCGGCCGACGCGTCGTCGCCGTGCGGGCCGCCGACGACCACGTCGCCGTCACGCTCGACACCGGCGCCCGTCTGGCCGCGCCGTACGTCGTCGTCGCCACCGGTGTCGGTCCGCTCCAACCCGGTGACGCCGACTGGATCACCGCCCCGGCCGGCCTCGTCCTGCCCCCGCTCTGGCGGGCCGACGCGCACGACGCCGAAGGCCGTACCCTCCTCGTCCTCGGCGGCGACCGCCCCATCGGCACCTTCCTGCGGGCCCACGCCACCACCGCCACCCGTCTCCTCGTGGCGTACCCGGAGGCCGACGCGTACAAGACCGAGGAGATCCGCGAGGACCCCCGCGTCACCCTGCTGCCCGTCGAGCGGCTGGCCCTCCGTCCCGCCGGCGGCGCCGGGGTGAGGGCGGAGGCGGTGGGTGCGGGCGGGGAGCGGCACGTCCTGACGGCGGACGCCGCGTATCTCAGCCTCGGCAGCGCGCCCACCGCCCCGGCCGGCGACCTCGTCCGCGCGGCGGACGGCTACTGCCCGCCGGCCGATCAGCACCCGCGCGTCCTCGTCGCCGGGGACCTTCGCTCCGCCCGCTTCCAGCGGATCATGACGGCCATGGGCTCGGGCGGCGAGGCCGCGCTCCAGGCGTACTACGCGACCAGGGAACGGCCCGTCGGAGGCTGACGCTCGCGTGCGAGGCCCCCCAGGACAAACACGCGTGCGAGCAAGATCCGGTCCGTGCCAGGATGGCGCCGGAAAGCGAGGTCTCGTGGACGACTGGGAGCGTTTCCGGCAGGCGTTGGCCACCTGGGCGGCCGGCGGAGCGGAGGCGGCCGAGGCGGCCGCGCGGGCGCGGGAGCCGGCCGGCCGGGTGCGCAGGATCGTGCTCGTCGAGGGAGGCAGTGACCAGGCCGCCCTGGAGGTGCTGGCGACGCGCCACGGCCGTGACCTGGCGGCGGAGGGCGTCGTGGTCGTGCCGCTCGGCGGTGCCACCAACATCGGGCGTTTCCTGGACGTGTGCGGTCCCCCGGGACTGGGCCTCCCCCTGGCGGGCCTCTGCGACATCGGCGAGGAGCGGCACTTCCGGCGCCATCTGGAACGGGTCGGGCTCGGCTCGGGACTCACGTCGGCCGGACTGGAGACGCTGGGGTTCCACATCTGCGTCGCCGACCTGGAGGACGAACTGATCCGCGCGCTCGGCCCCGAGGGCGTACAGGAGGTGATCGAGGCCCAGGGCGAGACGCGCCCCTTCCAGACCTTCCGCAGCCAGCCGGCCCAGCGGGACCGGCCGGTGGACCACCAACTGCGGCGGTTCATGGGCACCCACAGCGGCCGCAAGGCGCTCTACGCGCGGGCGCTCGTCGCCCACCTGGACCTCGGCCGCGTGCCCCGACCGCTGGAACGCCTCCTCACCCACGTGTGACCGCAGCGACGCGCCTCGCGCGCCGGCAAGGCGGCGCCCCGACGGTCCGTCAGGACAGCGAGGCGACGACCTCGCGCACCTGCGTCGCGACGGACTCGGGCAGCGGCGCGTAGTGAAGGGCGTGGAGCTCCTCCTGGCCCTCGCGACTGGCCGTGTAGGTGAGGAAGGACTTGAGCGCGGGCAGGCTGTCCGGGGCGTTCCCGGTGTCGCAGACGATCTCGTACGTCACGAGGACGATGGGGTACGCCCCCTCGGCGGAGGTCTTGTAGTCGAACCGGAGCCGCAGGTCCTTGCCCTCGCCCACGACCTTCGCGGCGGCGATGCCCGCCGAGGCGCTCTGCGTGCCGGGGGCGACCGGCTCGGCGGCACCGGTCGCGATGCGGACCGTGTCGATCTTCCGCTTCACGGCGAAGGACAGCTCGAAGTAGCCGATGGCCCCTTCGGTCTGGGTGACCGCGGTCGCCACCGCGTCCGATCCGTTGGCCGAATGCCCGCCCTGGGCCTGCCACTTCTTACTGGCGGGGTACGGCCAGCGGTCCCCGGCCGCGCCCTTGAGGTAGGCGTTGAGGTTCTGGGTCGTCCCCGAGTCGTCGGCGCGGTGGACGGGGACGATGGCCAGGTCCGGCAGCGTGGCGTCCGGGTTGAGTGCCTGGATCGCGGGGTGGTTCCACTTCGTGATCCGCGCGTCGAAGACGCGGGCGAGCGTCGGGGCGTCGAGGACCAGGCCGGTCACGCCGGGGAGGTTGTAGCCGAGGGCGATGGTTCCGCCGACCATCGGCAGGTCGATCGCCTTGCCCCCGGGGCAGACGTCGGCCGGGACCCGCCGCTCCTCCTCCGTCAGCGCCTGGTCCGTGCCCCCGAACGCCGTGGCGCCGCGATGGAACTGGGCGACCCCCGCGCCCGAGCCGAGCGGGTCGTACACGAGCTGGACGCCTTGGCAGGCCCGCTGGTACTGCTGCATCCACCGCTTCATCGCGATCTGCTGGGCCGAGGAGCCGGACCCGCGTACCTTGCCCTTCGTCGCACAGTCGATCTCGGGCAGCGGTCCGCTCGCGAGCGACGCGGCGCCGTCCTGGGAGCCACCGTCGTCGCCACCGCCGCCGCACGCGCCCAGGGTCAGCACGCCCGCCGTCACGACGGCCGCGGCACTCCACCGCCTGTTTCGAGCCGAACGTCGAAGCTGCACCTTGATCTCCCTCGGACACGTGCGAACGCACCGGCACGGCCCGTGCCGCCGACCGGCCCCCCCCCGATGATCACCCGGCCGCGGGAGAGCGGAGTGGATCACAGGCGAACACCGGCTGTCACCGAGGTGACATCGCGGTGACGCGGGGTCCGGGTGCGCCGGCCGTCCGCGCGGACGAGCCTTGCCTACAGCGTCGAGGCCGCGGATGAAGCTGTCGAAGGCCGGCTTGAGGGCGTT
>NZ_JBEXQW010000097.1:0-9501 GCF_040612775.1 Streptomyces sp. NPDC006339 | reverse complement strand
TGACCCGTACGGACGCGACCCGTCCGCCCGTACAGAAGTGAAGGGCACCCCCTTGGCAACCACACCGTCCGCACGCTCCGTCGTCTTCGGCTTCGCGGCGTTGCGGGCTGCGCCGGGGCGGGGCGGTGCGCGCCGGGGCCTTGGCCCCGCTGGGGCGGTGCCCGCCAGTGCCGGGCCTGCGCCCACTCGTTGTGGCGGCGCCCGCCCGCGCTGCGCCCTCCCGTCTCCCGGGGCTCCGCGCCGGTGCCCCCGCTGGGGCGGTGCCCGCCCTTGCTGGGCCTTCGCCCCCTCCGTTGTGGGCATTCGTTCCGCTGGGGCGGAACGGGTGGGCACAACGGAACGGCGCCCTTTGCCGGGCCTAGGCTCCTGGTGCTTGGACCTGCACCACGAGTGCGCCGTGCTCGTGGTGCGGGCAGGTGCAGGTGCGGAACGCGCCCGCTTGGGCGCCGTCCCGTGTGCCCACCCGTCCCGCCCTGCGGGACGATTGCCCACACGGGCGCGGGGGCGACGGCCCACGCGGGGGTGGGAGGGGCGCCGGCCCCGTCGGGCGCAGCCCACACGGGGGCGGGGGCGCTGGGCTTGCCCACAGGTGGTCGGCAAGTGCAGGGATCAGGCGGGCGTAGCCTCGGGGGCATGAATTCGTACGGAAGCTTTCCGGGGGCGCGGCCGCGGCGGCTGCGGACGACGCCCGTCATGCGTCGGATGGTGGCCGAGACGCGCCTGCATCCGGCCGATCTGATCCTGCCCGCTTTCGTCCGGGAGGGCGTGCGCGAGCCCGTCCCGATCGCCGCGATGCCCGGCGTCGTGCAGCACTCGCGCGACACCCTGCGCAAGGCCGCCGTGGAGGCGGTGGAGGCCGGCGTCTCCGGGATCATGCTGTTCGGCGTGCCGGAGGACGCGAAGAAGGACGCGGCGGGCACGGCGGGCACCGACCCGGACGGCATCCTCCAGGTGGCCATCAGGGACGTGAAGGCCGAGGTCGGCGACGACCTGGTGATCATGTCGGACCTGTGCCTGGACGAGTACACCGACCACGGCCACTGCGGCGTCCTGGACGCCGACGGCCGGGTCGACAACGACGCCACCCTGGAGCGCTACGCCGAGATGGCCCAGGTGCAGGCCGACGCCGGCGTCCACGTCGTCGGCCCGTCCGGGATGATGGACGGGCAGGTCGGCGTGGTCCGCGACGCCCTGGACACCATCGGCAAGGAGGACGTGTCGATCCTCGCGTACACCGCGAAGTACTCCTCCGCCTTCTACGGCCCCTTCCGCGAGGCCGTCGGCTCCTCCCTGACCGGCGACCGCAAGACGTACCAGCAGGACCCCGCCAACGTGCGCGAGTCGATGCGGGAGCTGGCGCTCGACCTCGAAGAGGGCGCCGACATGGTGATGGTGAAGCCGGCCGGCCCGTACCTGGACGTCCTCGCCAAGGTCGCGGAGGCGGTGGACGTGCCCGTCGCCGCGTACCAGATCAGCGGTGAGTACGCGATGGTCGAGGCCGCCGCCGAGAAGGGCTGGATCGACCGGGACAAGGCGATCTTCGAGACCCTGACCGGCATCCGCCGGGCCGGCGCGCAGATGATCCTCACCTACTGGGCCACCGAGGTCGCGCAGAAGCTCTCCCGCGGGCTCTGAGCCGCTCCGCGAGCGGGGTGCGGGTGGCGGGATGCACTCTGGAGTAGTACCGCTCTGGAGGTGGTCCTCATGACGCACATGAACACGCTGGTCGGCTGGCACGTCGAGATGGAGTTCAAGGAGGAGGGGGACCGGACGCGGGCGGCGGCCATGGTGCGGCTCGGCGACGGCACCGAGTTCCGCGCCCACGGCAACGCCAACCGTCACCCCTCCGACCCCGAGCAACTGCGGGTCGGCGAGGAGATCGCGGGAGCCCGCGCCCTCATGGATCTCGCCTCGCAGCTTCTGCAGAAGGCCCACACCGAGATCGACGAGGTCTCGGGGCGGACCTCCCACCCGATCCGCCGCTAGGACGTCAGCAGGGCGTCAGCAGGGCGGACGTCACTAGTACGTGAGCGCGTCCTCGAGGGTCTGCTGCCAGTACGACACGGCGGCGCCGTCATCGGCGTACGTGCCGCTCGGCGCCGCCACCGTCGTGCTGCTGTCCGGCGTGACGTTGATCCGGATCGTACGCACGGTCGTCCCGTGGGTGTCCGGGCCCGGCTCACCGGTGAGGATCAGCGACGCGTAGCCCGACTCGCCGGGCGCCAGGCCCAGCACCGACTGCGGCTTGCTCTCCTCCACGATCCTGATGGGCGCCTGGCTGTCGTCGAAGCCGACGAGCGGCGCGTACGGCGCGTCGCAGGGGCGGCTGCCCACGTTGGTGATGGTGAGCACCAGGTGGTTGATGGGGCGGCTGACCTTGCTCGCCACGATCTTGGTGTTCGCGGCCGTGCAGGGGACGCGGGCGGCGTCGCTGCCGCCCGGCTTGGCGCCCGGACGGGCGGTGCTCGCCTTCGTGGGCGCCTTGGTGGGTGCCTTGGTGGGTGCCGCCTTGGCGGGCGGGGCCTCGGTCGTACGGTCCGCCGACTCGGTCGGCGCCGCCGGTGCCTTCGGCGCCGCGTCCGGCGTGTCCTTCGACTGGCAGGCGGTGAGGGCGAGGGCCGCCGTGAGGGCGGCGGCGGGCAGGGCGAGACGGCGGGCGAGAGTACGCATGGTGGATTCCCCGTAAGAAGCAGAGTCGAGAAGCAGAGCCGCGGAGTCAGCGGTGGTTCAGCAGTGCGATCACGACTGCTGTGCAGGTGATCAGCACTGCCAGTGCCAAGGCGTCGGTGACGCGGCTGTTCGGCATGACCACCACCCTGCGGGTCGGCGTGATCCCACCGCAATCGGCACGGGACAATGGGGGACGCTGGAACGCCGGCACCTGCCGTGACCTGGGGAGATGACCGTCCCCTGGAATGCGTTCCTGGGATGCGGAACGGGCGACGGGGGATGCGGATGAACGCGACGGAGGGCTTCGCGGAGCGGATGCGCGCACTGAAGGACCGGTCCGGGCTCAGTTACGGCGCGCTCGCGAGCCGGCTGCACGTCAGCACCTCCACGCTCCACCGCTACTGCAACGGGGACGCGGTCCCGACCGAGTTCGCGCCCGTGGAGCGGCTCGGGCGGCTGTGCGGGGCGTCCCGTGAGGAGCTCGTCGAGCTGCACCGCGCCTGGATCGTCGCCGACGAGGCCCGCAGGCGGGGCAAGGGCGAGCCGGCACCGGAGCCCGCGCCCGCACCCGTGCCCGTTCCCGAGCCTGTGCCCGCGCCCGAGCACGAGGTCGCCGAACTCGTCGTGCTCAGGGACGGCGAGCGCGCCGACCCCTCCGCCCGGCTCCACCGCCGGCACCGGGCACGTCGGGGCGCCCTCGCCGTGGCCGTGGTCGTCGCCCTTGCCGTGCCCACCGCCTACCTCATCGGGCGCACCGGAGACCGGCCCGCCGACTCCGCCGGAGGCGCCCCCGCGTCACCCGCCCCGCCCGCGCCCCTGAGCGCCGGCGTCAGCTCGTACAACTGGGCGGCGCCCTGCGGCCAGTACTACGTGCTCGACCAGCGGCCCGGCCACGTCCCGCCGCCGCCCCCGCCGCAGGACACCCGCGGCTGGGCCCGGGCGCTCGGCGGGATCGACGGCGGCCACATGCAGCTCCAGCTCACCGTCACCGGCCACACCCAGGAGCCGGTCGTCCTGACCGCCCTGCACGTACGGGTCGTGGAGCGCGGCACACCGCTGGACCGGCCCGCCTACTCCATGGGGGACGGCTGCGGCAGCGGGGTCACCCCGCAGACCTTCGACGTGGACCTCGACGCGCCCCGGCCCTACCTGAAGCCGGTCGCCGGACAGGACGGGGACCGCGTGGTACCCGCGAAGGACTTCCCGTACAAGGTCGCCACCGGAGACCCCCAGGTCCTCAACCTCGACGTGCACACCGAGGAGTACGCCGCCTCCTGGTACCTGGAGCTCCAGTGGAGCAGCGGCGAGAAGAAGGGGACGGTACGCGTCGACGACGGCGGCGAGCCGTTCCGTACCACCGCGATCGAAGGACGGCCGACGTACGGCTACTGGCCCGACAAGGGCGAGTGGGTCACCCAGTGACCCACTCGCCGCCGGACGTCAGAGGCGCTCGGGGGTCCGGATCCCCAGCAGGGCCATGCCCTGGTGGAGGGTCCGGGCGGTCAGGTCGACGAGGAACAGACGGTTCTCCTTCAGCTCCCGGGTCTCGGCCTTCATGACCGGGCACTGGTCGTAGAAGGTCGTGAGGTGCGACGCGAGCTGGTAGAGGTACGCGGCCAACTTGTGCGGCGCGTACTCCTCGGCGGTCTCGGCGACCGTGGCGCCGAACTGGTCCAGGTGCAGGGCGAGCGCCCGCTCGGCCGGGGCCAGCTCCAGCTCCGGGTGGGCGGTCGGTTCGGCGTCGGTCACGTTCCGCTTGATCGACTGGATGCGGGCGTACGCGTACTGGAGGTACACCGACGTGTCACCGTTGAGCGACACCATCTGGTCCAGGTCGAACTTGTAGTCACGCACGGCCGAGGTGGAGAGGTCGGCGTACTTCACCGCGCCGATGCCGACGTAGCGGCCGTTCTCGACGACCTCCTCGTCGGTCAGGCCGGCCTTCTCCTTCTTCTCCTCGACGACGGCCGTCGCCCGCTCGATCGCCTCGTCCAGCAGGTCCACCAGTCGCACCGTCTCGCCCTCGCGGGTCTTGAACGGCTTGCCGTCCTTGCCGAGGACCGTGCCGAACGCCAGTTGGACGGCCTTCACCTCGTCGTTCAGCCAGCCGGCCCGGCGGGCCGTCTCGAAGACCATCTTGAAGTGCAGCGACTGGCGGGCGTCCACCACGTACAGCAGCGTCGACGCCTTCAGGTTCCGCACCCGGTCGCGGATCGCGGACAGGTCCGTCGCCGCGTAGCCGAAACCGCCGTCGGACTTCTGCACGATCAGCGGCGTCGGGTTGCCGTCCGGGCCTTTGACGTCGTCGAAGAACACGCACAGCGCGCCCTCGGAGCGGACCGCGACGCCCGACTCCTCGAGCAGCCGGCAGGTCTCCTGGAGCATGTCGTTGTACCCGGACTCGCCGACGATGTCGGGGTCGCGGATGTCCATGTCCAGCTTCTCGAAGACCGAGTAGAAGTAGATCTTCGACTCGTCGACGAACCGCTGCCACAGGGCCAGCGTCTCCTCGTCGCCCGCCTGCAGCTCGACGACCCGCGCCCGCGCCCGCGTCTTGAACGCCTCGTCGGAGTCGAACAGCGCCCGCGACGCCTTGTAGAGCCGGTTGAGGTTGGACATGGCCTCCTCGCCGGAGACCTCCACGTCCGCGCCCTCGGCCTTGTGGTCCAGCTCGTGCGGGTGCTCGATCAGATACTGGATGAGCATGCCGAACTGGGTGCCCCAGTCGCCGATGTGGTGACGGCGGACCACCTTCTCGCCCGTGAACTCCAGGATCTCGACCATCGCCGCGCCGATGACCGCCGACCGCAGGTGGCCGACGTGCATCTCCTTCGCCACGTTCGGCTGGGCGTAGTCGATCACCGTCGTGCCGGCCGCCGGGTTGAACGGCACGCCGAGCCGGTCGTCGGCCGCGCGGGCGGCCAGGGTGTCGATGATCGCCGCGTCGGACACGGTGATGTTGAGGAAGCCGGGGCCCGATACCTCGATCTCCTTCAGGACGTCGTTCGCCGGAATGGCCTCGACGACCTTCGTCGCCAGCTCACGCGGGTTGCCCTTGAGCCGCTTGGCGAGCGCCAGGATGCCGTTGGCCTGGAAGTCGGCCCGGTCGCTTCGTCGCAGCAGCGGGTCGGCGGAACCGGCCTCCGGCAGGGCTGCCGAGAGACCTTCCGCGAGGCGCTGCTGCACGGTCGAAGCGAGGGAAGGGACCGAGGCCATGAGCTTCCGTTCCTGTTGTGTCGTGTCCGGGTGTCCCGGTGGTCTATTTCGCTTGTCAAGTGTCCCATGGGAGAGCAACGTGTTTTCTCCGCCTGTGGACAACCCCCGGCGACAACCCCGGCCTGTGGACAACCTCGGAGCGGCTTCTTCCGTCTGGGAGAATGGCTCACGTAGGGCTGTAAGGCTTTGAGGGAAATCAAGGAAGAAGGACGTACCGACCGTGGCTCAGAGCAGCACCGAGACCGACTGGGTCTCCCGTTTCGCGGACGAGGTCATCACCGAGTCGGAGCGACGTGCGCCTGGCAAACCGGTCGTCGTCGCCTCCGGTCTCTCCCCGTCCGGACCCATCCACCTGGGCAACCTGCGCGAGGTCATGACCCCGCACCTGGTCGCCGACGAGATCCGCCGCCGCGGCCACCAGGTCCGCCACCTGATCTCCTGGGACGACTACGACCGCTACCGCAAGGTGCCGAACGGTGTCGCGGGCGTCGACGAGTCCTGGGCGGAGCACATCGGCAAGCCGCTGACCTCCGTCCCCGCCCCGGCCGGCTCCCCGCACCCCAACTGGGCCGAGCACTTCAAGGCCGCCATGGTCGAGGCGCTCGCCGAGCTCGGTGTCGAGTACGACCCGATCAGCCAGACCGAGCAGTACACGTCGGGCGTCTACCGCGAGCAGATCCTGCATGCCATGCGCCACCGCGCCGACATCGACGCCATCCTCGACCAGTACCGGACGAAGAAGACGCCGAAGAAGCAGTCCCAGAAGCCGGTCGACGCGGCCGAGCTGGAGGCCGAGGAGGGCTCCGGCGCGGCCAACGAGGACGACGGCTCCGGCGGCGGCGCCGGCTACTTCCCGTACAAGCCCTACTGCGGGCAGTGCGAGAAGGACCTCACCACCGTCACCTCCTACGACGACGACACCACCGAGCTCGCCTACACCTGCACCGCCTGCGGCTTCGCCGAGACCGTCAAGCTCAGCGAGTTCAACCGCGGCAAGCTGGTCTGGAAGGTCGACTGGCCCATGCGCTGGGCCTACGAGGGCGTCATCTTCGAGCCCTCCGGCGTCGACCACTCCTCGCCCGGCTCGTCCTTCCAGGTCGGCGGCCAGATCGTCGGCATCTTCGACGGCGTGCAGCCCATCGGCCCCATGTACGCCTTCGTCGGCATCAGCGGCATGGCCAAGATGTCCTCCTCCCGAGGCGGCGTCCCCACCCCGGCCGACGCGCTCCAGATCATGGAGCCGCAGCTCCTGCGCTGGCTCTACGCCCGCCGCCGCCCCAACCAGTCGTTCAAGATCGCCTTCGACCAGGAGATCCAGCGGCTCTACGACGAGTGGGACAAGCTGGAGGCCAAGGTCGCCCACGGCACCGTCCTGCCGGCCGACGCCGCCGCGTACGCCCGCGCCGCGGGTACCGCCGCCGGTGAGCTGCCGCGCACCCCGCGCCCGCTGCCGTACCGCACGCTCGCCTCGGTCATGGACATCACCGCCGGCCACGACGAGCAGACCCTCCGCATCCTCAGCGAGCTCGACCCGGAGAACCCGGTCACCTCCCTCGACGAGGTCCGGCCGCGCCTCGACCGCGCCGAGAACTGGATCACCACCCAGGTCCCGGCCGACCAGCGCACCATCGTCCGCGACGAGCCGGACACCGAGCTGCTCGCCTCCCTCGACGACGAGGGCCGCGAGTCGCTGCGGCTGCTCCTGGAGGGCCTGGACACCCACTGGTCCCTCGACGGCCTGACCACCCTGGTCTACGGCGTCCCGAAGGTCATGGCCGGCCTCACCCCCGAGGCCAAGCCGACCCCGGAGCTGAAGCTGGCGCAGCGCTCCTTCTTCGCCCTGCTCTACAAGCTCCTGGTCAGCCGCGAGACCGGCCCTCGCCTGCCGACCCTGCTTCTCGCGGTCGGCGCGGACCGGGTGCGCAAGCTGCTGGGGGCGTGAGCGCCGCCGTCCGGTCTGGCCGGACGGAGTCCGGCGCAGCCTCCCGAAGCCCGGGAGGCCCCTTGGGGCCGAGGGGTGCGAGGGGGGCGTCGGAAGTGGGGTCCGGCCCCCGGCTGCCCACCCTGCTTCTCGCGGTCGGCGCGGACCGGGTGCGCAAGCTGCTGGGGGCGTGAGGGCCACCGTCCGGTCTGGCCGGACGGAGTCCGGCGCAGCCTCCCGAAGCCCGGGAGGCCCCTTGGGGCCGAGGGGTGCGAGGGGGGCGTCGGAAGTGGGGTCCGGCCCCCGGCTGCCCACCCTACTCCTCGCGGTCGGCGCGGACCGGGTGCGTAAGCTGCTCGGCGCCTAAGCGTCACCGTCCGGCACGGACACGGAAACCGCCCTCCTCTGCATCGTTCGGAGGAGGGCGGTTTCCGTCGCGCGCACGACGCGAGGCGGCACCGGGCGGGAGATCGTGGAGACATGACCGACCACGCCCTCGCAGGCCACGCCATCGCACGCGAAACCCTCACCGTCATCGGCTGGGTCGCCCTCGTCCAAGGCGGACTCGGCGCCGGCGGACGGTACTTCGGAGACGGACCCTGGGGTCTGCTCCACAAGTGGTGGGACATCCCCACCGCCGGATACCTCGCCCTCCTCGTCGCCGGCGTCGCCCTCGCCGTCTGGGGCGAGACCACGAAACACAAGGCGAAGCAGACGAGGTCCTGACCGGCCCGGCGGGGGTCAGGGCGTGTTGTTCTCCGCCCACTCCTGCTGGATCCGCTCACGCAGCCGCGGCGTGAGCTCCCGCAGGATCGAGGCACTGCGCGGGTGCGTGATCTTGTACATGTCGCTCAGCCATATGTCGAGCTGCTCCGCGTTGGGGAAGTCCTGCTTCTCCTCCACGTAGTCCCACATCGCCTTGTACGCGGCCTCCGCGAACCCCTCCGCGGACAGCGCCTCGTCGACGTACTCCGGATACGGCTGGAACTCCTCCGGCCCCGGCGGAGGCACATCCTCCGGGCCATGCGGAACCGCGACCGGCGTCGGCTCGAGACCCTCCACGATGCTCGGGTTGTACGTGCCCTCGTACGCCTCGGGCGAGACCTGCGGCGCGTCGAACCACGGGCTCTCGTGGTTCACCGGCGCGGGCTGCGGCAACGGCTGGGCCTGCCCCGCCGCCCCCTGCTCGGCCATGCTCCCCTGCTGGGTCATGGCACCCTGCTGGGCCATGACCCCCTGGGGCTGCGCGCCCGCCTGCTGCTGCGCCCCGGCCGCCTGCGGCTGCCCGGCCCCCTGCTGCTCCGGCACCTGGACGACCCGCGGCTGTTCGAGCGCCGGGGCCGCCGTGGCCGTCGCCGGAGCCGGCGGCAACAGCACCGGCTCCACACCCGCCGCGGCCAGCCCCGCCGCGGCCGTCTCCGCCAACGGCACCCCGTACTTCGCCAGCCGCAGCGGCATCAACGCCTCCACCGGCGCCTTCCGCCGCCAGGCCCGGCCGAAGCGCGCCTGGAGCCGTGCCTGATAGATCAGCCGGTCCTGCTCCAGCTTGATCACCTGCTCGTACGAGCGCAGCTCCCACAGCTTCATCCGCCGCCACAGCCGGAACGTGGGAATCGGCGACAGCAGCCAACGCGTCAGCCGCACGCCCTCCATGTGCTTGTCGGCCGTGATGTCCGCGATCCGCCCCACCGCGT
>NZ_JBEXQW010000096.1:0-11843 GCF_040612775.1 Streptomyces sp. NPDC006339 | reverse complement strand
GCCAGGCCCTGCGGGCGGTGTTCGGGGAGCCGGAGCAGGTCGAGGTGGTGCGGGAGGCGCCCGGTGGCCAGGCAACGCAGCCGAGGCGGTGAGCTCCAGTCGCTCGCCTCGACGGGCGTAGTTGCCGCCCCTGAGTACGACGACCAGGAGCCCGGCCGCGGTCGAGTTCGTGCCGGGCTTCACCTGTGACGTGACGTGACGTGACGTGACGTGACGGGGCTGGAGCGGGCGCTGGAGCTGATCCGGCTGTCGTACGCGGCGGCGTAGCGGTCAGCGGGGCGTGGATGTCTGGGGCGGAGGCGCCTTTCGGCGCAGGGGCGGTGGAGTGGCGGTGGCGTCGTTGATCCTCGCCTACATTGCGCCCGGGCTGGAGGCGGCTGTGCGCCTTGGCGTACGTCACACCGCTGAGTCGAGGCGGCCGTCGCAGGCGTCGCGAATCTTCCAAAGGTCATCACTCGCGCCCTTCAGCGTCGCTTGGCCGCCATCTCCAGGCCTGTCGGCTACTGGCGGGACGAGAGACGGGCGACTGTTGAGGACGACCATGCCGATGACGATCCTGGCGAAATGCATTCCCGCCGCATTCCCTACGGTGCGGCTGATCGCAGCGTCCCAGATGCGTGCACTCATTTGATCGAGCAATGGGGTGTCGGTCGGCTTCGCTGAATCGGCTGCCACAAGGGAAGCGTGATCCAAGCGACCTGGAGGACGAGAACCGGCAAGAGCGCATGAGGGGCCGTAGGCGCTCCGCGCCGGGCTTGTGCCCCATCGATCCTCGCCCCGGCGTATTGGACACGCGCTTCCTCCATAGGCGGCTTTCCAACGGACGTGCTCCCAGGCCGTTCGGCGGCTTCGAAAATCCTACTGACCAGGCTTGAGCACGGTCGGGCTGCCGTCCCAGGGCGGCCGCTCAGCAGGCACTGTGGGGAGCGGGGCGAGGCCCAGGAGGGCTGCGGTGGTTTCCGCGGTGACGCGGTGCCAGTGACGGGCGTGGCGGATCATGGTGTGTCCTCCGTGGGGCATGCGCAGGCCCATCACCCGGGCCCCCGCGGCGTGAGCGCGGGTGAGGTAGGACCAGGTGTCCCGGGCAGAGGTGACGCGGTCCGCTTCGTCGTGAAGCGCGCAGATCGTGCGGCCCTTCAGATGGGCGGTCGGCTCCGACGGCGGGCACCACGGAGCGAGGGCGACGACTCCTGTGACGTGGGGGTCCTCGGCGGCACGCAGTGCTGCTCGCGCGCCCATGGAGTGGCCGACGAGGACGACGGGGACCGGTCCGTTCAGCTCGCGGAGTTCCGCGAGCGCGCTGTGGATGTCCGCCACGGGGTGGGCGTGGTGGCCGTTCCAGCCACGATGCCGGTAGCGAACGTGGGCGACGAGGACGTCGTCGTGGGCGGTGGCGTGTGCGACGGCGTTCGCGAAGGGCCGCATCCGTAGTGCGGGCAGGTTGAGCACGGGGGGTGTCTCCAGCGCGTCCGCGCGGCCGCCGTGGAGGACGAGGACGGCGGCCCGTGCTCCGAGGAGCGGACGCCGGGCGAAGAGCGGAGCCAGCGCCGGAGTCGTGCCCGTGTCGCGGAAGGGCGGTGGTGTCGGGGGCACGTCTCACTTCCTAGGCTTCGCGTGTGCGCGCCCTCGGCGGGGCGGCAGGGGCAGGAAGCCGCTGGTGCGCGCGGCGTAGTCGTCGTATCCGGGTCGGTGGGCCATGTGTCTTTCGAGGAGGCGCTTGCCGCTGCCGACGGTGAGCAGCAGCGTCATGACGACCGGCGAGACCACGCTGATGAGGGCGGCCTGCCAACTGGTGCAGGCGAGGAGGAACAGGCCCCACCAGACGAGGCTGTCGCCGAAGTAGTTCGGGTGACGGGTCCAGGCCCACAGCCCGCGGTCCATGATGCGGCCCCGGTTGGCCGGGTCGGTCTTGAAGCGGGCCAACTGGTGGTCGCCCACCATCTCGAAGCCGATCCCCACCGCCCATACGGTCAGACCCGCGGCATCGATCCATCCCAGGGGCTCGGTGCTGTAGGAGGCCGTCTGGACGGGCAGCGAGATCAACCACACCAACGCGGCCTGAAGGAGGTAGACGGTCCGCAGCGCATACCAGGTGCGGCGACCGCGCGCCTTCCCGAGCAGCTCGGCGTACCGCGGGTCTTCTCCGTGCCCCCGCGAGCGGTGGGCGATGTGCGCCGACAGCCGCAGTCCCCAGACGATGGTCGCCACGGCGACCAGCAGGCGCCGGGCGTCGTCGCCTTCGCCCGCGGAGAGCAGATAGCTGACGACGGCCACCGCACTGAAGGCGATGCCCCAGGCGATGTCGACGAGCCGATGCAGGCCCCGGCGTACGGCGATGGCGAACGTGGTGAGCAGCACTCCTGCCGCCACGGCCGCGGTGATCGCGAGGCCGGCGGCCGGTGGCCCCCAGGCGAGAACGTTCATGACGACATGGCCGCCGTTGCGTACCAGGTGCTGGGGGTCGCGGGCATCGCGGAGCCGCCCTCGCGGGTGGGGCGGACCGAGAGGATCTGGTCGACACCCATGCGGCGCTCGGCGAAGGCCAGGGACGCGCCGGCCAGGTAGAGGCGCCAGACACGCCCTGTGGTCTCTCCGACGAGGTCCTCGACCTTGGGCCAGTGGTCTTCGAGGCGGGTGCGCCAGGCGTCGATGGTGAGCGCGTAGTGCTCGCGCAGGGATTCGACGAAGCGGACTTCCAGGCCGGCGGCCTCCAGGATGTCCGTGGTCCGGCCCACGGGGCGCATGTGCATGTCGGGGGCGATATACGTCTCGATGAAGGCGCCGCCGCCCGGCGCGTGGGCCCCGCGGGACATCTGCTGGACGAGGAGGCGTCCTTCGGGGCGCAGGGCGTCGTGGAGCAGGGCGGCGAAGGCGGGGTACTCGGCGTCGCCCACGTGTTCGCCCATTTCGATGGCGGTGGCCGCGTCGTATCCACCGCCGTCGATGTGGCGCCAGTGCCGCAGTTGCACCTCCACCAGGTCGGCCAGGCCCTCGCGCGCGGCCCGGGCGGCGACGAAGTCGCGCTGCTCCCGCGACAGAGTGACCGCCGTGACCCGCACCTGATACTGCCGGGCGGCGTGCACGGCCAGGGCTCCCCAGCCGCAGCCGACATCGAGGAGGCGGTCGCCGGGGCGGAGTCCGAGTTTGCGGCAGATCAACTCCAGCTTGTCCCTCTGGGCCTCGGCCAGGCCGTAGGTGGAGTCGGCGGGGCGTGTCCAGTAGGCGCAGGAGTACGCCATCGACTCGTCGAGCAGCAGGGTGTAGAAGTCGTTGGAGACGTCGTAGTGATGGCTGATCGCGGCCCGGTCCCGGAAGGCGCTGTGCAGGCGGCCGGTCAGCCGGGCCCGCCCGTCCGGTCGACGGGGAGGTGCCCCGGCCGCGCCCAGTCCCGCGGCGAGGCCGAGGGCGGTCGCCAGCGCGGCCGGCCCCGGCCGGGTCAGGCCCTGGTCGCGGACGGCCCGGCCGGCCCGGGAGAGGGCTGTGGCGAGGTCGCCGTCGACATCGAGGTCGCCGGTGATGTACGCCTCCGCCAGGCCGAGTTCGCCCGGCTGCCACAGCAGGCGGCGCAGGGCCCCGGGGGAGCGGAGGGTGACGAGGGGCGCGTCGGAGGGCCCGGCTTCGCTGCCGTCCCAGGCGCGCAGCCGTACGGGGAGCGGACCGGTGAAGAAGAGACGCAACAGGTCGGCGAGACGGTCGGCGGCGGGCCTCATCGGTGGGTTCCTTCGGTCAGGAGGATCTGGCGGACGTCGAGGTAGCGGGAGCGGAATCCGGCTTCGGAGTAGGCGAGATAGAGCTCCCACATGCGCTGGAAGACGAGGTCGAAACCGAGACCGGCGACGGTTTCCCGGTGGGTGGTGAACCGTTCCCGCCACAGGCGCAGGGTTTCCGCGTAGTGCTCCCCGTAGCCGTTGTCGGCGAGCACGCGCAGCCCCGCGGTGCCGGAGTGTTCGGCGATGGCCTCGCGGGAGGGGATCAGTCCGCCGGGGAAGACGTACTTGCTGATCCAGGTGTGGGTGGCGGCGGTGTTGAGCATCTGCTGGTGACCCATGGTGATGGCCTGCAGGGCGATCCGGCCCCCGGGGGCGAGAGCGCCGCTCAGCGCGGTGAAGTAGGAGGGCCAGTACTCGGCGCCGACCGCCTCGATCATCTCCACGCTGACGACGGCGTCGTAGCGGTCTTCGATGCTCCGGTAGTCGCGCACCAGGACCTCGACACGGTCCTCGAAGCCGGCGGACCTGATCCGCTCCCGGGCGAGTTCGGCCTGCTCGGTGGAGAGGGTCAGGGTGGTGACGTGGGCGCCTCGGCCGGCGGCGCGCAAGGCCAGCTCACCCCAGCCGGTGCCGATCTCCAGCAGCCGTGTGCCGCCGTGGACCTCGGCGAGGTCCAGGAGTCGGTCGATCTTGCGGTGCTGGGCGGCCGCGAGGGACTCGAAGCGGGCCGGGAAAGCGGTGAAGACCGCCGAGGAGTACGTGAGGGTCGGATCCAGGAACGCGGCGAACAGGTCGTTCGACAGGTCGTAGTGCCGTTGGATGTTCCGGCGGGCGCCGCGCGGGGTGTTGCGGTCGCTGCCGGGGCGGGCGGACGCCCACAGGGGCCGGAGCCTGCGCAGCGGGGCGGGCACCAGGTTGTCGGCGTGTGCGGCGAGAACGGTCAGTACACCCGGCAGGTCTTCGCTGTCCCACTCGCCGGCCATGTAGGACTCGCCGAAGCCGATGAGACCGTCGCGGGCGATCCGGCGGTAGAAGGCGTCAGGATCGTGGAGGGTCATCACCGGCCCCGCACCGGCGCCCCTGCTCGCGCGGGGGTCGACGCCTCCGTGGAGATCGACCAGGGACAGCCTGCGCAGCGCGCGGCCCACGAGCCATCGGGCGACGGCGGTGTGGCCCGGCCGGGCCGACGGCAGCCCGGCCACGTCCGGCCAGCGCACGGCGTCCACCTCATCGCGGCCGAACGGCGGGCGGGCGGGAGATGCCGTGCGCGTCTGCCGGGGGATCACCGGGGAACGGTCGGCCGTCGCCGGCACGTGCCCGGGTGCGGTGGTGGTAGTGGTGGGGCGGGTCACGGGACCATGCCTTTCTGCGGGGTGTGGTGGGGGCGGGGCTGTATGGGGAGGCCGCGGAGGAGCAGGTGGATGGCGTGGCGGCGGATGCCGGCCCAGACGGCGGCGGTCGACCACGGCCTGCGCGCGGCGGCGGCCAGGAGGGCACCGGCGGTCGCGGGGCGGCGGTGCCCCCGGGCGGTCGCCGTGAAGGGTCGGCCGTCCTCGGTCTCGAGATGCACCGTCAGGCCGAGGCGTGCGTCGGGCAGGGGCAGTCTCATCCGGTAGTGGCCGGAGACCGGGAAGAACGGCGAGACGTAGAACTCCTTGTCCACCTGGGCGTGACCGGTGCCGTCGGTGCGCAGTAGGTAGCAGTGCCGCTGCCCGTAGGTGTTGTGGACCTCCGCCACCACGCAGGCCAGGGCCCCGGAGGAGTCGTGGCACCAGTACACGCTGAGCGGGTTGAAGACGTAGCCGAGCACCCGCGCGTGCGCCAGCATCACCACCCGCCCACCGCCGAGGTCCACACCGCGGGCCGTGAGGAACTCCTCCAGGCCGGCACGTATGGAGGCGGCGCGCCCTGTGAAGTGGTCACGAGGATCGAAGCGGGCGAGGGGACGCAGAAGGAGGGGCAGGTTCGGCATATGGTCGAGGTCGACGCACCACAGATAGGTGCGGTGCCGGAACGCGTGACGCAGGGGTGCCGTGCGGGCATGGGCGACGACGCACTCGTACAGTGCGGCGACGGGTTCCCTGACGACGGTCACCAGTTCACCCCCAACGACCGGGCAGCGGCCACGCCGGAGCGACAGCCGTCCTCGTGGAACCCCCATCCGTGCCAGGCCCCGGCGAACGCGGTCACGCCCGTGTTCAGACGGTGCAGTTCCTTCTGGGCCGCGACCGACGTCGGCGTGTACACCGGGTGCTCGTAGACCATGCGCTCCACGACCCGGTCCTGGGCGACGCGGTCCTCGCCGCCCAGGGAGACGACATAGCCGGCCGACGCGGGCAGACGCTGGAGACGCCGCATGTCGTAGCTGACCCGGGCCGGCTCCGCCGTGGGGTCGCAGCCGGTCAGGTGGTAGTTCCAGCTCGCACGTGCTCTGGGCGAACGGGGCAGGACGCCGGTGTCGGTGTGCAGCACGGTGGGGTTGCGTGAAGAGGTGAAAGCGCCCAGGAGCCGCTTCTCGTCGGCGGTCGGATCGGCGAGCAGGCGCAGCGCCTGACCGGGATGTGTGGCGATCACCACGGCGTCGTACGCGTCGGTGTCCCCGTCGGCGGTCGTCACCAGGGCCCCCAGGCCGGTGCGCCGGACGGTGTCGACCGGGCTGGAGGTACGGACCCGGTGCATCCGTTTGATCGCGGCGTCCACGTAGACGGCCGAACCCCCCGTCACCGTCTTCCACTGAGGAGAGCCCGTGACCGAGAGCAGACCGTGGTGCCGCAGGAAGGTGAACAGGTAGGCGGCCGGATACGCCAGGGCCGTCCGCGCCGGACAGGACCACACCGCGGACACCAGAGGGAGGGCGAAGTGGCTGACGAAGTAGGACGAGAACCCGCCTTCGCGCAGGAACTCCCCCAGCGTCACGGGCGAGGACGGCTGCTGGGCCAGGAGACGTCGCGCCCTGCGGTGGAAGGCCGGAACCTCACCCAGCAGCCGCAGAAAGCGGGGCCGTAGAGCGGCACGTCCGGTGAACAGACCCGCGAGACCCCGGGCACCCGCGTATTCCAGTCCGCAGCCGTCGCATCGCACCGACATGCTCATCTCGGCGTCCTGCGTGGTGACCCCGAGCTCGCGGAACAGACGCAGCAGCGTGGGGTAGGTGCGCTCGTTGTGCACGATGAACCCCGAGTCCACGGCCACGGTTCGCCCGTCGGCGCCCGGGAGTTCACGGGTGTGGGCGTGGCCTCCCAGCCGTCCCTCGGCCTCGTACAGGGTGACCTCGTACGAGGACGCCAGGACGTAGGCGGCGGTGAGGCCCGCCACCCCGGCACCCACCACCGCCACTTTCCGGTGTTCCATCACAGCGCTCCCGCCACTCGACACGCCGCTCGGCGCGGCTGTTTCACCCGTACTTCGCAACCGGGGGTCGGGCGGATTGGTGGTGAGGGGATCCGCTGTCAGGGCCGTGTCACGTGGGCCGTTGCGACGCCGCGCCCCGGTCAGACGGGCAGGTCCATCAGGAGCAGGGGGGCGGTGGTGGGCTGTGCGGATCCTGCTGAGGGTTCGAGGGTGAGGCCGATGGCGGTGGCGCCGGTGGGACTGCCGACGAGGAGTACGGTGCCGTCCGTGTGGAGGACGCCGGCCGGGCGCATCGTGCCCTGGTACTCCAGCCACAGTTGGTACGTCGTGCCCCGCGCCGGGGCGGGCAGGCCGATGGCGGTGAAGACGGCCTTGTCCTGACGTCCGGAGGTGACGACGGCGGTGAGGGCGCCGTTGGTGGTCCGTCCGTGCGTGGTGCGGGCGTCCGGGGCCGCCAGTACGGTGCTGACGGCGTCGAGTTGCCGCTGGACCTGACGGGCCTGCCGCAGGGAGTCCTCCCGTTCCTGGTACTGCCAGGCGGAGAGGCCGGCGAACGAGGCGGCGGCGGTCAGGCTCGCGGCCAGTGCGAAGTGCAGGGTTCGCCGTCGCATCCCACCTGCGAGGTTCGTCGCCGATGCGGTGAGGGGCAAGCGTGGCGGGGCTTGGCGTACGCCGTCGACGGCGTTCATCGTGTGTTGCTTCATGGAGGCCGGTGGGGCCTGGGCCGCGGCCGCGGCCAGCCGTGCGGCGGTCGCCTCGAATTCGGCCACGTCCTTGTGGCACTCCTCGCAGTGCTGGAGGTGGTCGCTGAACGCCGTCCGCTCGGCCGGGTCGAGGGCGTGGAGGGCGTAGGCGGCCGCGAGGGTGTGGAGATCGGAGTGGTGTTGTCTCACGTGGTCACCCCCATGCAGTCGCGGAGCCGGATCAGCCCGTCCCGCATGCGTGTCTTGATGGTGGGAAGCGGCGTGCGCAGGGCTTCGGCGACCTCGCGGTAGGTCAGCCCTCGGTAGTAGGCCAGGGTCACGGCCTGATGCTGCAGCTCGGTGAGGCCGCGCAGGCAGCGGCGGACCTGTTCGCTGTCGAGGCGGGTCTCCACCTGCTCGGCGACCTGGTCGTACGCGGGGGAGTGCTCGCGCGCCGCCTGGGACTGTTCGCGGTCGGCCGCGGCCTGTGCGGAGCGGACGCGGTCCACGGCACGCCGGTGCGCGATCGTCGCGGCCCAGGTCGTCACGCTGCCGGCTTCGGGACGGTAGCGGGCGGCCTGCCGCCACAGGTCGATCATGACCTCCTGCGCGACCTCCTCCGACTGGGCCCGGTCGCGGACGACCTTGACCGCGATTCCGAACACGAGGGGTGCCAGAACGTCGTAGAGGGTGGAGAACGCCTGCTTGTCGCCGTGGGCGACCCTCCGCATGACCTCGGCGAGATCATCGCGCCCGATCTCGCCCTGCGAGCGAGAGCCGAAAGGCAGCGGCTGGTTCACCGGCACCGCCTCGGTGGCGGCGACCAGACGAAGCGGCCGGGGGCTGTCGGCCGGGGACCGTGTGTCCATCGCATGTGCGTCCTTGGTCGGTGGAAGGGCCGGCTGCCGCACCAGCGGACGGGCCGCGGAGCCCAGAGGGTGGTCTCTGAAGGGTCTTCGGAGCGGACACGCGTGCGGATGGGTTGGGATCTCCGTCACGGGGGCGACGGTCGGTTCCCTCGTGCGAGTGAACGGGGCGTTCCTGACCCAGCCGACGGCCAGGGGGGACCGAAGAAGCCGGCGAGGGGCCGGAGTGTTCACCCTGGTTCCCTCGCCGGCCGTGCGGGATCTCCGCATGGCGGGCTCGTCCTTGACTTCGGAGGCAGTGCAATGGTTCGCCTGCGCAAGAGCCTGGCGGTAGTGGTGGCGGCTGGTGCCGCGGTGGCCGGTGGAGCGTCGCTCGCCGCGGCCGACACCGGGGCGCATGGTGTCGCCGCCCACTCGCCCGGTGTCGGATCCGGCAACCTCATCCAGGTACCGGTCCACGTCCCGGTCAACGCCTGCGGGAACACGGTCAGCGTCATCGGTCTGCTGAACCCGTCGTTCGGCAACATCTGCCTGAACGCCTGATTCCCTACAGGCCGTCAGAGCCCGGTCCGGGCCCTGAGTGATCGGGCGCGGGACCGGTGACCAGCCCGGGCCGCGGCAGGGAGCGCATCCGGCGCTCCGTGCGTTCGCAGACGCGGCCCGGGCGGGTCGGCTGCGGGCGGATGTCGCTGCATCTGCCCGCGGTTTCCTTCCCTGCTCCCTGTCATCGCTCCCCGGATCGCCACTTCAGGGCAGTGGTGCTGCCCAGGGGGACCGGGAGGCCACCGTGGACGACGTCGGACCGGCGCCCGTGATCGGGACCGGACCGCAGGACGGAAGAGGGTACGAGGCATGCGTTGGCTCAACCGGCCGGGCGCACTGGTCATGCTCCTGCTGTGTGTGGCACTCGCGGGCATCGCCGGTCCCTACACGGTGCGCCTCGGTGAGGTGACGGAGACCGGCCAGACGGCGCTAGGCCCGGCGGATGGGGAGTCCGCACGGGTGGCCGCTCTGCTCGACGCGAGCGGTGGCGACGAGGCCCTGCCGTTGGCCGTGGTGTGGACCGGTGAGGAGAGGGGCCGGCGGCTCACCGCGGCCCAGCACGCCGCGGCGCGCCGGGTCGCCGCGAGCATCAGCGGATCGCGTCCGGACGCGAAGCCGGTCCTCGCGCGGGACGGGATGGCCCTGACCGCTGTGGTCGCCGCCGGACCGGACGACCTGCCCAAGCAGCTCGCGGCCATCAGGAAGGCGGCAGGCGCGGTACCGGGTACCGACGTCCACCTGGCGGGCCCGGCCGCCGCACAGGCCGATCTGGACGACGCCTTCGCCCACACCGACGGCACCCTGCTGGCGGTGTCCCTCACCGGCGTCCTGCTGATCCTGCTGCTGGTCTACCGCAGCGCGGTCATGCCGGTGCTGGTGCTCGCCGCCGCGATGATCGCCCTTTCCTTGGCCTCTGCCGTCCTTTACGCACTCGCCCGGGCCGGCCGGCTGACGTTCGACGGCCAGGTCCAGGGCATCGTCTTCGTCCTGGTCATCGGGGCCAGCACCGACTACGCCATGCTCCTC
The DNA here is from genome assembly GCF_040612775.1 of Streptomyces sp. NPDC006339. Classification (NCBI taxonomy): domain Bacteria; kingdom Bacillati; phylum Actinomycetota; class Actinomycetes; order Kitasatosporales; family Streptomycetaceae; genus Streptomyces; species Streptomyces sp. NPDC006339. The sequence goes on along the minus strand of NZ_JBEXQW010000096.1, from coordinate 1,664 downwards.
GTGGCCCGGTACAGGGAAGAACTCGCCCGGCCGGGCGACACGCCCAGGGCAGTGGCGGCGGCGTGCAGGGCGACGGCGGCGCCCGTGCTGGCCAGCGCCGCGACGGTGGCCTGCGCCATGATGACGTTGACGCTGAGCGCAATGCCGTCCCACCAGACCTTGGGTCCCGCGGTGGCCATCGCCATGGCCTGCTGTGCGGCGGCGTCCCTGACCTTCCTTCCCGCAGTCCTCCTGCTGTGCGGGCACCGCGTGTTCCGGCCCCGCCCAGGACACTTCGCGCTGAGCGACGGCTGGGAGCGGCTGGCCCGCGCGACCGTACGCCGGCCGCGGCGACGCTGGCTCCTCTGTTGCGTCCTCCTGCTCGTGGGCGCCGCCTTCACGCCCTTGCTTTCACAGCGTGGCGTCCCGCTGCACGAGGCCCTTCCCGAGAGCTCACCCTCGGCTGCCGGGCAGGCGGTCCTGGCCCGGCACTTTCCGGCCGGAACCGCCAGCCCCTTGGTGATCGTGACCCCGCTCGCACGGACGGCCGACGTGCGTGCCGCCACGGCCGCCACACCTGGGGTGGCCGCCGTCGACGTCGTCACCATCCCGCACGGCACAACCGCCTCTCCGGCCAGGCGAGTTCTCGTACGCGCGACCCTCGCGTCCGCGCCCGACAGCGAGGAGGCCAGGCGGGTGGTCGAGCGTCTGCGCGTCTCGCTCGGCGGTACCGGGGCTCTCGTCGGTGGACAGGCCGCTCACATGCACGACATGCATCGGGCGGCACTACGGGATCAGTACCTGGTCCTGCCCGTGGTTCTCCTGGTGGTCCTGGTGATCCTCATCGCTCTGCTGCGCTGCCTGCTGCTGCCGCTGCTGCTCGTCGTGGCCGCCGGAGTGAGTCTGCTGACCGCCTTCGGGGTTTCCGCGCTCGCTTTCCACCTCACCGGCGGTACGGCGGCCACCGAACCGGCGGTGGTGCTGTTCTCCTTCATCTTCCTCGTCGCCCTCGGCGTGGACTACAACATCTTCCTCGTCCACCGGGTCCGGAACGAAGCGCTTACGGCGGGCACGGCGCTCGGGGTTCGGCGGGGTCTCGTCAGCACGGGCGGGGTGATCAGCGCGGCCGGCGTCATTCTGGCCGCCACCTTCGCCGCCCTGACCGTGATGCCGCTTCTCTACCTCGCTCAGATCGGCTGTATCGTCGCCGTCGGTGTTCTGATCGACGCGCTCCTGGTGCGTCTCTTCCTCGTGCCGGCCCTCATCCTCGATCTCGGCCACAGGGCTTGGTGGCCCGCCGTCCCGCCGAAGGGCCCCGTACCCCCGACCGGCCTGCCCGGGCTCCGCGGTGAGGCCGCTGACGAGAGGGCTGCTCAACTGGCCCCGGTACGTGAGAACTGACCCCTTGAGGCCACGCGATGGCTTTTTCGACCGGCGGACCAATCCGCCGATCGGGTGCCGCCGAATGCCCCGTGTGAGCACCTTCCGCAGCACCCTGCCGGTCCGCCATCGGGCCCGACAGGGTTGCCCTCCAACTGGGCTTCCTGCTCCGGCCGACGCTGTTCGCGATCACCTTATAGGAGACATCACGATGAACACCCTGCGCATCCGTCGTGGCGCGATCGCCGTCGCCGCCGCCGCCGTCCTTCCCCTCTCGCTCGCCGCCTGCTCGGACTCCGACAGCG
>NZ_JBEXQW010000095.1:0-12474 GCF_040612775.1 Streptomyces sp. NPDC006339 | reverse complement strand
TTCCTCCGCGCCCTCGGGGAGGCCCGCCTGATCACCCCGCTCCGCTCGCAGGGCGGCCACCGCCGCTACTCGCGCTACCAGTTGCGCATCGCCGCCCGCGCCCGCGAACTCGTGGACCAGGGCACCCCGATCGAGGCGGCCTGCCGCATCGTCATCCTCGAGGACCAGCTCGAAGAAGCCCGCCGCATCAACGAGCAACTGCGCAACGACCGACTGCGCGACGAGCCGCTGCGCGACGAGTCATTGCGCGAGGAGCAATTGCGGGGCGCCTCGCACTAGCGGGCATCGGCGCCCCGCTCCGGCGGCCGGGCCGTTCGGCGGCCTCAGCGGCCTCAGCGGCCCGCCTTGCCGCCGCGCCTCTTCTCCGCCTTGCCCTTCGGCTTCCTGGGCTCTTCCGCCGGGGGCGCGTGGTGCGTACGGACGGGGGAGACCCGCTCGGGAGAGAAAGAGGACGGGGCCGGAGCCGGGGCGGGCGGGTCTGCCGGGGCGGCGGTCGTCCGGGAGCCCACCGGGACGGTGCCGGGGGCCGGGGCGGAGGGCGACGCCGAGGCGGAGGGGTCCGCCACCGGGGCGGATCCGGCGGGGGTGTCCGACGAGGAGAGGGCGGCTCCCGTGAGCAGTGCGGCGACGAGGGCGATGCCTCCGCCGACCAGGGCGCCCCGGGGAGGACGGCCGCGGACCGGGGCCGGCGGCAGGGCCGGTCCCCCGACGGGTGCGAGGGGAGCGGTGACCGCTCCGGGCCCGTGCGGGTTCTCGGGCGGGAGGGGGCCCGGGGCGGAGGCGGTGCGCCAGGCGCCGTCCGCGAACCAGGCCGCCGCCTCGGCGGCCGTGGGCCGCAGGGACGGGTCCTTCGCGAGCATGCGCATCAGGAACTCCTCCAGGGCGGCCGGCAGTACGGCCCCGGCGTCCCGCGGCGGTACGGGACGGGCGCTCACGTGCTGGTAGAGGAGGGCCGTGGCGGTGTCCCCCTGGAACGGCGGCCTGCCGACGGCGAGTTGATACAGGACGCAGCCGAGGGAGTACACGTCCGAGGCCGGTACGGCCGACCGCCCCTCGGCCCGCTCGGGCGCCAGATAGGCGCCGGTGCCCATGATCTGGCCGGTGGTCGTGAGCGCGGCGGCCGGATCGTCGACGAACCGGGCGATGCCGAAGTCCGCGATCTTCACCGAGCCGTCCGCGGCGCGCAGCAGGTTCCCGGGCTTGATGTCCCGGTGCACGATGCCCCGCTCGTGCGCGCCGGCGAGACCGGCGGCCACCTGCGCCCCCACCTCGGCCAGCCGCTCGGGCCCCAGCGGCCCCCCGGTCGCCAGCTCGTCGGCGAGACTGCCGCCCTCGACCAACTCCATCACCAGGAAGGGCCGCCCCTCCCACGTACCGAAGTCGCGCACGCCGACGACATGCGGGTGGTCGAAGCCGCCGGCCGTTCTGGCCTCCAGCGCGAACCGGGCGACGGCGGACCGGTTCGCGTGGACGCACGCCATTAGCTTGACCGCGACGGGACCGCCGAGCAGCTCGTCCGTCGCCCGCCAGACCTCACCCATGCCGCCCTGGCCCACGACCGAGCCCAGCCTGTATCGGTCGGCGATCAGCACTCGTCCACCCCTCCGCCTCGCGCGGGACCGGCGCCAGAGCCTACCGGGACGGCCCGGCCGGGCCCGATGGGGGGTGTGATCCGGTCCACACGGCCGGGTGCGATGACTCCACGCCCCGCCGCCGGTCATAGAGACGACAACGCAGCACGGCACGAACGAAACGGAGGCTCCCATGACCGGCGCAGTGAAGGGTCCTGCCGGCTACTTCCCCTCCATCGAGAAGAAGTACGGCCGCCCGATCGACGAATGGAAGGACCTCATCCGCTCCTCCCCCCTGACCCGGCACATGGAGCTCGTCACCTGGCTCAAGACCACCCACGGTCTCGGCCACGGCCACGCCAACGCCCTCGTCGCCCACACCCTCGCCGAAACGGTCGGCAGGTAGCGCGGGCAGGTAGCGCGGGCACGGAGCGCGGGCACGGAGCGCGGGCACGGAGCGCGGGTGAGGTGCCGATGCGGCCCTGACCCGGCTACGTCCGGCCGGTCGACCGCTGCCGCAGGGTGAGGAAGATCAGCAGGGCGAACGCGATGAGGGCGGCGAGGGTGCGCAGGTTGTTGAAGAGTTCCCAGCGCCGCAGGATCTCCGCGTGATCGGCCGGTGCCGAGGTGACCGCCCATTCCTTGATGCGGCCGTTGATCGGCACGTTGCCGAGGCGGGTGATCAGGAAGGACGCGAGGGCCAGCAGGCCCGCCGTGGCGGCGAGCAGACGGGCGCGGCCGCGTGTCAGGGCCGCGAGGGTGAGGGAGCTCAGCGTCGACACGCCCATCGCCGCCTGCATGGTGATGCCGTTCATCTTCATCAGCTCGGCGTGGAACGTCAGCCGCAGGTCGAGCGGGACCGCGTTGAAGGTCGGGACCAGGTTCGCCGCGCCGTAGCCGAAGGCGCCGGCGAGCAGACCGGTGGCGAGCAGGGCGAGTCCCTGGAGGAGGCGGATGCGCATGGGGGTCACACCTTCGGGGTGAGGAAGCGGTCGGCCGGTTCGCCGTGGAGGTGCCCCGGCGGGAGCCGCCGGCCGAAGGCGAGCAGGAGCAGATCCTGGGCCGCGCCGGACAGGGGCGTACCGGTGCCGAAGGACCAGTCGAGGTCCGTGGCGCGGAGTTCGACGCCGTCCACGTCGGCTCCGAAGAACTTCAGGGTCCTGGCGTCGACGGTGTTCAGGAGGATGCGTACCCGATCCTCGGGAACCCGGCGGCCGAGGCCCAGCGCGACCGTGATGTCCAGGCCGTGGACCACATCGTGGCCCAGGGCCGCCTCGATCCCGCCGACGGGCGGCTTCCAGGGATGTTCCGCGTGGTCGCCGAGGAACGCGGCCAGTTCGCGCGTCGAATGGGCGGCCGCGTCGGCCCGGGCACAGTGATCGGTCATCCGGTGCAGGCTGCCCCGCGCCCTGATCAGTTCCCGCACCGTCCTGGCGAGCGAGTAGCGGAACCCCGTCGTCATGTGCGCCGCGACCTCCCGTACCCGCCAACCCGCGCACAGGCTCGGAGCGTTCCACTGCTCGGGCGACAACCCGTCCAGCACGGCGGCCAGTTCCCGGCGCTCGGCCGCGATCGCGGCTTTGACGTCCGCCGCCGGTGTCCGGTGTGTCGTGTTCCCCATGGCCCCAGCCTCTCGGCCTCCTGGCCATAAGTCCAAGAGTTTGTAGGTCTCGTCACTAGAATGATCAGTTATGGACATCCGGCAGCTCCGGTACTTCGTCACCGTCGCGGAGGAAGCCAACTTCACCCGCGCCGCCGCCCGTCTGCACCTCGCCCAGCCGGGGGTGAGCGCGCAGGTGCGCCGGCTCGAGAAGGAGCTCGGACATCCGCTGCTCGACCGCTCCGGCCGGTCGGTGACCCTGACGGAGGTGGGCGAGGCCGTACTGCCGTACGCGCGGGCCGCGCTCACCGCCGTCGAGGCGGTACGGCAGACCGCGGAGGAGTTCACCGGGCTGCTGCGCGGCCGGGTGGCCATCGGCCTGGTCGCGGGCGCGGCCGCGGCGGCCCACGAGTTCGACCTGGCCGCCGTCCTGGCCGGCTTCCACGAGGACCATCCCCGCGTCGAGATCGCCCTGACCGAGGACACCTCGGAGCGGATGCTCGTCGCCCTGGACCGCGGGGAGCTCGACATCGCCGTGATCGGACTCGCGGACGAGGAACCCCCGCCGGGCGTCTCCGTCCAGGTCCTGGTCGACGAACCCCTGGTCGCGGCCATGGCCCCGGACGACGGCGCCCTGACACCCCCGGACCGCACGAGCATCCCCCTGGCCGAGCTCCGCGACCGCCCACTGATCAGCCTGCCCCGGGGCACGGGGCTGCGCGGCGTCCTCGACCGCGCGTGCGCGCAGGCCGGCTTCCGGCCGCGCATCGCCTTCGAGGCGGCCGCCCCCCTCTTCCTCGCCCAGCTCGCCGCCCGCGGCCTCGGCGTGGCGGTGGTCCCCGCCCTCCCCGCCCACACGGTCGCCGGCCTCGGCCTGCGCACCCTGGCGATCACCGACCCCCACCTACGCGGCCGCGTCGCCCTCGCCTGGCGCTCCACCGGCCCCCCCAGCCCCGCGTCCACCGTCGTCCTGAACCTGCTGCGCACGACCCTCCCGAAGCCGGCCTGACGGCCCCCGCGACGCAGCAGATCGTCGTGGTCGCCCTCCTCGGCGACGCGGCCGGAGTCGAGGAAGCCGATGCGGTGACCTGCCGGACCGTGTGCATCCGGTGGGCCACCATCACCGCGGTTCGGCCCGCTGCCAGCCGCCCAGCCCTGGCGCAGGCACTCGATCACCTCGTCCGGGCGGGCCGCGCTCGCAGCCGCGCCTACCTCGGCGCCGGTGGCGTCGGGGCGGCCCAGGCGCACGTTGTCCTCGATCGTGCCGTCGAAGAGACGGACGTTCTGGAAGTGGGGTTTCGCTTATGGAGCGGACGACGGCAATCGAACCCGGGCTACAAGCTTGTGAATCACCGATGCTCAGCTAGGTCCGACTCTAGCCCTGACCTGCGGGAATGTGCCCTGGGGCATGTTTCCCGCCGTCCCGGTTATGCGGTCCGCTGTCCATCGCTCCGAAGGGCACGACCGCACGGTTCCACGAGGATCAGACCCCGTCTGCCGCTAGGGACCGCCGGGTGCTCAGGGGGAGCCGGGCGACGACGCGCGCGCCTCGGTCGCTGTCCGCGACGACGAGGGAGCCTCCGTGGCGGGAGGCGATCTCGCGGGCGATGGGCAGGCCGAGACCGGCGCCGCCGTCAGAGCGGGAGCGGGCCTCGTCGAGACGGGTGAAGCGCTCGAAGACCCGCTCCCGGTCGGCGGGTGGGATGCCGGGCCCGTCGTCAGTGACCTCGGTGACGACGGTGTCCGCTTCGACCCAGCAACGAATGGCTACTTGGCGGCGAGCGTGCCGACACGCGTTGCCCAGCAAGTTGCGAAGCAGCCGCTCGATTTGCATGGTGCTTCCGCGCACGAGAGCGCCGGGTGGAGCATCGTAGGTGAGCTGCAAGCCCTGCGTGTCGGGCAGATGCTGGTGTTCCCGAATCAGGTCCTCGGCTAGGGAAGACAGGTCGATTTCCTCCGCTGCCGTGGTCGTGTGGGAAGAGCCGTCCATCTGCGCGAGGAGGAGCAGATCGTTGGCGAGGGCTTGGAGGCGGATCACGTCGGCCACGGACTCACGGACCACGGATGGCCAGTCGATGCCCTCAGGATGCTGGAGTGCCGACTCCAATTGTGCTCGCACCGCAGCCAGAGGGCTGCGCAGTTCATGTGCTGCGTCCCCGACGAACTGGCGCTGCCGGATGGACGCTTGCTCCAGCCTGTCCAAGGTGTCATTCGTCGTGCAGGCCAGACGTGCGATGGCGTCGTCTGTGGACGGGACAGGCACCCGCTGGTCCAGGGAGTGACTGGTGATGTGGGCCAAACGCTGGCGGATCGCTTCGACAGGTCGCAGCGAGCGGTCGGCCGTGACGTGGGTGAGGAGACCGGTCAGCACACCGACGGCGGGGGCTCCGGTGGACATCGCGACCCAGTAGACCGTGTCGATGTTGCCCCACTGGTACTGCACCTGCTGCAGTAGATAAACGGCGAGCACCAGCAGCGCCGCGCTCGTGATCGCGGCCGTGAGTACGAGCCGACTCCGGAAGGGGATACGGGGCGCGCCGCTGCCCAGCGCTGTCCAAGCGGCCGTGCCGGTGAGCAGGCCGGTCGTGGGGGCGACGAACGACAGTGCCCACGAGGCCGTGGCGTCGGCAGTGTCGTAGGGCTGGAAAGAGTTGTAGTGCTCGATCCAATGCGCCTGCGTGAAGTAGAGGACGCAGGCAGCAACGCCAGCGGTAGCCGTCGTCCTCGCGCGCACTCCCCCTGCGTATCCACGGGTCGTGATCCAGCAGGCGATCGCCACGCCACCAGCGCCGATCAGGAATCCCGCCCGCCGCAGCAGATCGATCTGCGGGCCGATCCGGTCGGTGGCGAACCGCTCGGGGCCCTCTGGAGCCAGCGGCCCTGCGAGATGGTCGGCGTACTGGAGCCAAGCGGCTGCCGCGACGACCACAAGCGCCGCGGTGAGCGCGGTGACCCAGGCGGCACGGGGCGGATGGATGCTGAAACTAGACGGCAGTGTGCGATCCACGGATACGGTAGCCCCCTCCTCGAACTGTTTCGATCGTGTCCGTGCCGAAGGGACCGTCGATTTTCCGCCGAACCGCACTGATGTAGACCTGCACGATGTTCGGGTCGCCCGTGAAATCGGCAGACCATACCTCTTCCAGCAGATCGTGCTTGGTTGCTACTTCTCCTCCGCGCCGCATGAGGCTTTCCAAGACACCGAATTCCTTGGGCGTCAGGGAAATGGCCGACTCTTTCCGGCCACACGCCCGACGCGCGGGATCGAGCCACAGGTCTTCTGATTCCAGAACGGTATGGGTCCGCGCACCGCCGCGGCGGAGCAGAGCACGAAGTCGCGCCTCCAGGACCACGTACGAGAAGGGTTTGACCAGGTAGTCATCGGCTCCGGTGTCCAGCCCCTCCGCTTCGTCGTACTCGCCGGACTTCGCAGTCAGCATGAGCACGGGGACCGCGTTCTTCTCGGCGCGCAGCCGTGAGCACACCTGGTAGCCGTTGAGACCCGGCAACATGATGTCCAGAATCACTGCGCTGTAGGGAAATTCCCGGGCCATGTGCAGTCCGGTGACGCCGTCGTGGGCCACGTCCACCGCGTAGCCGACCGCAGTCAGCCCCCGCTCCAGAGAGGCGGCCAGTCGCACCTCGTCTTCGATCACCAACACCCGCATGGGCCCAGTATGTCCTGCTCAGCGGATCGGTAGCTGAGGAAATCCTCAGGCATCTTCAGCCCATCCTCAGCGGGTAATCCGCACCATGCGCCCATGCTGCCGATCACCGCACCTGCCCTGCCGAGAACACCGAGCCCCGTCATCAAAGTGCAGCGGCGGCGCACGGGGTCGCGGCTCGTGCCGGGTGTTCTGGCCGCGGCGCTGTTCCTCCTCTACACGGTCTACGCCTTACGTGAGCACGCTCGGTTCGGAACCACCGGCTACGACCTGGGCATCTTCGACCAGGCGGTGCGCTCCTACGCGGAAGGCCGGTGGCCGTCGTCCGAGATCCGCACGGCAACCGCCCCTCCAGGCTTCGGCGGAGACGCGTATCCGCTGCTCAGCGACCACTTCCATCCGATATTGATGCTCCTGGCCCCGCTCTACCTGCTTGCGCCCCATGTGGAGACCTTGCTGATCGGACAGGCGGCGCTCGTCGCCGGATCCACCTACGTGATCACCCGTGCCGCCCAGCGTCACTTGCCGCAGGGCTGGGCCGCTCCGTCACTCGGCCTCGCGTTCGGCCTCTCCTGGGGTCTGCAACAACTCATCGCCTTCGACTTCCACGAAGTCGCGTTCGCCCTACCCCTGCTGGCGCTGGCCGGCCGTGCCTATCTCGACGGACGGTGGGTGGCCGCGGCCTGGTGGGCCGCCGCCCTCCTGCTGGTGAAGGAGGATCTGGGGGTCACGGCCACCGTCTTCGGCCTGCTGATCCTGCGTCACCACCGCCGTGCCGGGCTCGCTCTCGTCGGGTCGTCCCTAGCCGCCAACGCATTCATCGTCCTGGTGGTGATACCCGCCCTCGCCCCGAACGGCCGATACGGATATCTCACTCAACAGTACCCGTACGGCGTGCTCGACGGCTGGCCGACGAAGCTCCTCACGCTGGCGGCGCTCCTGGCGATCACAGCCGGGGCCGCCCTGCGCAGTCCGCTCGCTCTGCTCCTGTTGCCGACCCTGACGTGGCGCCTCTTCTCGCCGAACCCGGCGTACTGGGGCATGGAGTTGCACTACTCCGCCGTCCTCATGCCGATCGCGTTTGTCGCCCTGATCGACACCCTGCGCAAGAGCTCCCGTCTGCCCGTGCTCGCCCCCCTGCTGATCGCTGTCCTTCTCCTTCCGGGCCAGCCGTTGCGCGACCTGGTGACTCCGGGCTTCTGGCGGGACACTCCGCGGCAGACGGCGGCTCGTTCGGCCCTCGCACTTATCCCGTCCGGCGCACGTGTGGCCTCGAGCAACAGCCTCGCATCCCACCTCACCGACCGGGCGACCGTCCACCTGGTCGCCGATGGGGTTCTCGCAAGGCCCCGCGGCGTCGACTGGATTGTGGCTGACGTCCACGATGCCTTTCCGGCCGGCGGGGTCATTGCCGTCCTCGGGCAGGCCGAGCAGAATGGCTGGCGCATCGTCTATGAGCAGCAGGGAGTAGTGGTCCTGCGGAAAACGTCGGGTTCGTAGCGTTGCCACGAACGGGCCGAGGCCCGCCCTCTGAGACAGGGCGGGCCTCGGCCTCTTGCTCACCGAGGAAGCTCAGCTCCACTTCTGGTAGTTGCCGCCGTTGAAGGAGCGGGTGTAGACCTGCCGCGAAGAGTTGCTGTCGAGGACGTAGCCCGTGGCGACGTTGTTCAGCACGTAGCCGGAACCGCTCCAGTAGATGTTCCACTTCTGATAGCTACCGCCGTTGCACGAGAGGGTGTAGACGGCCTGGGCGGCGTTGGTGTCCAGGCAGAGGCCAGTCGCCTGGTTCTTCACGGTGTAGCCGCCGCTGACCGCCGTCACCGTCCACTTCTGGTAGGCGCCGGTGTTGCACGAGAGGGTGTACACCTGGCGGTCGGCGTTGCTGTCCAGGCAGAAGCCGGTGGCGACGTTCTTGAACTGCTCGGTGCCGGGCACGGCCGCCTGCGCGGGAGCGGACAGGGCCAGGATTCCGGCGCCGGCCACGGCTGTGGAGGTTAAGGCGGTAGCGAGCGTCTTTCGGATGGACATGGTTTCCCTTCCGTCGTTCTGGCTGATTGCCGCGAGAAACCTGTCATGCCATTTCGAGGGGGACAACGGAGCTTTCTTGCCAGTCAGCCAACTTCTGTACACGTGCGCCAAGTGCCTTGATTACCAGGCGAGATTTCCTGCTCCGTGTTATGCGCGTTACGGTCGAGCCCAACCTCCCCCGGAATCGATCACTCAAGGAGAGGAAAGCGGAGCCTCCGGTGCCGCGTCCCGGTCAAATGAGGGAAGGATCTTCACCTCTCGACCTAAACAGCATGATGTAAAGGGAAGTTAAGTAGCCTGATTGTCAAGTCATTGGATAGGCCGGATTCGTCGGTTCAAGACTCGACCGCAGTGCGGCGTCCTTCCCTGGCGAGCCGGATCCGCTCCCCGACGCCCACCGCCGGGGACGCGCGGCGGACTGAAGGAGTCCGCCGCCCCAGTCGAGACGCGCCGAGGCCTTGTCGAGTGGAGCGATCGACCGACGTATGGCCGCGTACCGTGACGCTTCCGGTGACGGCAACGTTGACGCGGTCGGCCACGGCAGAAGGGCGCGGCTGCGGAGGCTGGACACGGTGGCGAGATGGTGACGCAAGGCATGAGTCACCATCTCGGAAGGGATATCACCGCATCGCACTGGGACAGGGGGCACGGGCGGAGCACTGCACCTCGTGCGCACCGTTCGCCTGGACGGCAGCGTGCCTTTGGCCACTGCGCTTGTTACGGATTCGATGTCGCCTTCACCCAGGTGGAATGCCAACAGCCAGCAGTGGAAGGCCGCAGCCGACACCCTCCCAGCCGTCTGTGAGATGGCTCCCGGATGGGTGCGCCACCAGATGCTCCGCAGGGCCGTCATCAGCAGCGCCGTTTATCCCTCCGGCCTCAGACCCGGCTTTCGGCGCAGGCCGTACGCGTGGTTGTAGGGCGCTTCGGCGTCGGTGGCCCGGAGGAAGTGAGGCTGCCTCTTCGGCCTGCCGCCGACCGTGCGACAAGCAACTCCAACCGGGGCGCCGCACTCGCGGCACTCGAGGGCCTCCGTCAGGCCCTGTGCCCTGATCTCGTCGAGCACCGTACTGCGCTGCTTCCACCAGGCCTCTCTCTGGTCCTGTTGCAGGTAGCTCGGAGTCTTTGCACGGACGGAAGGCTCGCTGGCGCCTCGGAGTCACCGTGGGGGCCGGACAGGGGTTTGGTGACGACGGCCATCTGGACCGCGCGCTCACCCACATCCCGTTCCGCTTCCACGGCATCGACTCGCTGCCACAAGTGGCGCTCGAAGTCGGCCAGCGTCGCCTGAGGATGCGTTCGGGAGTAATTCAAAGCCTCCATGCGGAAGGCGCGCAGAATGGTGAGCGAGTGCTGCTCTCTGTGGTTGGTGAACTCAGGCACCGCGATCCCGGATGTTCTCTATCGGGTGGTCGGGCTGAGCGGAGCTCAGAGGTACCGGACGAACGCGGTCTCCCGGCGTTCGGCGGCGTCGTGGTGTGCACTCAGGTGGGGGCGCATCACCCACAGGTTCTCGCGGAGGGGTGCCAGGTGAGTTGGACCACGGCCTTCTCCCGAGCCTCCCGCTCGGTGTCGTCCATTTCGCTGACGGGGATGTCGATCGGGTAGGGCTTCGTCGCCACGAGCGCCGCTTGGCCCGCCACCCAGCGGAGCAGGCGGCAGATCAGCAGCCGGCCGACCCCGCCCAGCTCCTGACGCTCGCTCCGTGGGCACTGGGCCAGCGACGCCAGGGGCTAGAAGCCGCGCATTGTCGGCCTCGTCGTCGTCCGGCTCACAGTGGCAGGACAGCCAGGCGGCACCATTCCAGTGCTCCAGACGGTTCAGAGACCTCAGGAGGTCCGCCCCGGAGGATGTGGCGTCGGTCATGACGTCACACGCTAGCCACGCGGCCTTTGACAGGGCTGGACAACGACGAAGCCCCAGGTCGCTGACCTGGGGCTTCGTGCAAGAGCGGATGACGGGAATCGAACCCGCGCTATAAGCTTGGGAAGCTCATGTTCTACCATTAAACTACATCCGCAGTGCCGCCCGAAGATCGATGCGGCATCGTTGCACACTCTACCCCATCCGGCACTTCAGACGAAGCGGCCCCTGCGGAGTGCCGCGTGGGGTGGCGTCCCGTTGATCCCCTAATGTGGCTGTCTCGTCCACCACTTGTCGGGGAAGGGACTTGATGGGTTCGATGGAGCGCACCGTCGTCCGTTGTGCCGAGGGGCACGTGTTCAGTACCGCTTCGTTCCCGCTGCAGCAGCTCGGGGCCGGGCGGATCGGGCCCGGGCGGCTCATTCGGTGTCCGCGGTGTGCGCGGTTGCGGCATGCGGTGCCCGTGGAGCTCGAGCGGCGCTGATGGCGTACGGGGGGCGCGGGGTCTTCCCGATTGGGGGAGCTCCGCGCCCTCTGCGTATCGTGGGAGCGTGCTTCTCTCAGACAAGGACATCCGGGCCGAGATCGATGCCGGCCGGGTGCGCATCGACCCGTACGACGAATCCATGGTGCAGCCCTCGAGCATCGACGTGCGGCTCGACCGCTTCTTCCGGGTGTTCGAGAACCACCGCCACCCCCACATCGACCCCGCCGTCGAGCAGCTCGACCTGACGCGCCAGGTCGAGCCGGAGGGCGACGAGGCGTTCATCCTGCACCCGGGCGAGTTCGTGCTCGCCTCGACCTACGAGGTCATCACCCTGCCGGACGACATCGCCTCCCGGCTGGAGGGGAAGAGCTCCCTGGGGCGGCTCGGTCTCGTCACGCACTCGACCGCCGGGTTCATCGACCCCGGTTTCTCCGGGCACGTGACCCTGGAGCTGTCGAACCTCGCCACCCTGCCGATCAAGCTGTGGCCGGGCATGAAGATCGGGCAGCTCTGCATGTTCCGTCTCAGCTCGCCGGCCGAGTACCCGTACGGGAGCGAGCGGTACGGCTCCCGTTACCAGGGCCAGCGGGGGCCGACGGCCTCCCGCTCGTACATGAACTTCCATCGGACCCAGGTGTGAGGCGGCAGCCGCATGAGTGAAGTACGCGAGAACCTGACGTACGAGGGCTTCGGGCGCGCGATCCGCGAGCTCGCCCAGACCATCGCCGACGACGGCTACGAGCCGGACATCGTCCTCTCCATCGCCCGCGGCGGCGTCTTCGTCGCCGGCGGCCTGGCCTACGCCCTGGACTGCAAGAACATCCACCTGGTCAACGTGGAGTTCTACACCGGCGTCGGGACCACGCTGGAGATGCCGGTCATGCTGGCGCCGGTGCCGAACGCGATCGACTTCTCCGACAAGAAGGTCCTGATCGCCGACGACGTCGCCGACACCGGCAAGACCCTCAAGCTCGTCCACGACTTCTGCGTCGACCACGTCGCCGAGGTCCGCTCCGCGGTCGTCTACGAGAAGTCGCACTCCCTCGTGAAGTGCGAGTACGTCTGGAAGAAGACCGACGACTGGATCAACTTCCCCTGGTCCGTCGAGCCGCCCGTCGTCCGCCGCGAGGGCCAGGTCCTCGACGCCTGAGACGCCGATCCCCGGCACCCGGTCATACGGAAGGGGCCCCCGCCGACCCATGTCCGGGTGACCGGCGTCACATCGTCAATTCACAGCGATCGACTTGCCGGATTTGGGGT
>NZ_JBEXQW010000094.1:0-12772 GCF_040612775.1 Streptomyces sp. NPDC006339 | reverse complement strand
ACTCGCCCTTCACCTGGATGGGCGCCTCCATCACGTTGGCCAGGGCCGTCATGTGGGGGAAGAGGTTGAAGCGCTGGAAGACCATGCCGATGTCGGGGCGCTGGGCGGCGACCTCGCTGTCCTTCAGCTCGTAGAGCTTGTCGCCCTTCTGGCGGTAGCCGACGAGCTGCCCGTCGACGGACAGCCGGCCGCCGTCGATGCGCTCCAGGTGGTTGATGCAGCGCAGGAAGGTGGACTTGCCGGAGCCGGACGGGCCGACCAGGCAGAACACCTCGCCGTTCTGCACCTCGAGGTCGATACCGCGCAGGATGTGCGCGGCGCCGTAGGACTTGTGGACGCCTTCGGCCTTGACCATGACGGTCGCTTCGCGCTTCACCAGACCGGTCGCTTCAGGGCTCACCAGGCCGGTCCCTTCGGGCTTCACCATGCCGGTCCCTTCGGGCTTCCCGTCCCCACCGCCGGACGGCGGAAGGTCGACAGGGTCGTCCTCCCCTTCTGCCAGGGCGTGGGCGGCAGGATCCTGGCCGAGCCGCGCGCGTAGTACCGCTCCAGGTAGTACTGGCCGACGCTCAGGACCGAGGTCAGAATCAGGTACCAGGCCGCCGCCAGGAACAGCATCTCCACGGGGGCGCCCGAGGTCTGGCCGATGTCCTGCGCGTACCGCAGCAGCTCGTAGTACTGCACGGCCGCCACCAGCGAGGTCGTCTTGAGCATGTTGATGACCTCGTTGCCGGTCGGCGGCACGATCACGCGCATGGCCTGGGGGATCACGATCCGCCGCAGCGTCCTGCCGTGCCGCATGCCGAGCGCGTGGGCCGCCTCGGTCTGGCCCTCGTCGACCGCCAGCAGTCCTGCCCGGCAGATCTCCGCCATGTAGGCGGCCTCGTTGAGGCCGAGGCCGAGCAGCGCCGTGAGGAACGGCGTCATGAAGTCCGACCACTCGTCCTGATAGACGGGGCCGAGGTTGACGTACTCGAAGACGAGCCCCAGGTTGAACCAGACCAGCAACTGCACGTACACCGGAGTGCCGCGGAAGAACCAGATGTAGAACCACGCGACCGACGAGGTCACCGGGTTCCTGGAGAGCCGCATCACCGCGAGCAGGACGCCGCCGGCCACCCCGATGAGCATGGAGAGCACGGTCAGGGTCAGCGTCTCTCGTACGCCGAGGAGCACGCGGTCGTCGAAGAGGTAGTCCGGGATCGCGCCCCAGTTGACCTGCCCGCGCGCGAAGGCGGAGACGATCGCCCCTAACAGCGCCAGGACCACCACGGCGGCGGCGTACCGGCCGTAGTGGCGGACCGGAACGGCCCGCATGTCGGTGTGTGGGTCGCGCATCAGGCACCGCCGTTGACGACGGCCTTGGTGACGGCGCCGTCCTGGCTGCCCCACTTGGCCAGGATGTCGCCGTACTGCCCGTTGGCGATGATCGCGTCGAGCGCCGCGGCGAGCGCGTCCCGCAGCCGTGTGTCCTTCTTCTCGACGGCGATGCCGTACGGGAGAGCGCCCGTCTGCTCGCCGACGAGGGCCAGGTCCTCCCCGCCGCCCGAGGTCTTGACGGCGTACGCGGCGGCCGGGAAGTCGGAGCTGCCGAAGTCGGCTCCGTTGCTGCGGACGCGCATCTGGGCCTCGGCGTCGGTGTCGAACGCCTCGATGTCGATCGCGGGCCTGCCGGACCGGGCGCACTCGGCGTCCTCGGTCTTGAGCAGGTTGTGGGCGACGGCGCCGCGCTGCACGGCGACGGTCCTGCCGCACAGGTCGTCCCAGCCTTTGGCGGTCCCGGCGTGCTGCTTGCGTGCGTAGAGGGAGACCCCGGCGTTGAAGTAGTCGACGAAGTCCAGGCCCTCGCCCACCTTCTTGCCGGTGACCGGATCGACTCCGTTCTGGCGGTCCTTGGTGTCGTTCATCGCCGACATGAGGATGTCGTACCGGTCGGCGCGCAGACCGGTGACGAGCGTGTCGAACGTGCCGTTCTGAAAGCGGAGTTCGACACCGAGCTGCTCGCCCATGGCCCGGGCGATGTCCACGTCGAGACCGACCGTGCGGCCCGAGGCGTCCTTGAACTCGACCGGGGGGTACGCGATGTCGGAGCCGACCCTGATCACGCCGGCGGACCGGATGTCCGCCGGGAGGAGGTCGCTCAGCGGGGCGCCGGCGACGGTGCCCTTCGGCTTGCCGGCCGCTCCGCGGTCGTCCCTCTGGTTGCCGCAGGCGACGCTTGTGGCGGCCAGGGCGGCACACACCAGGAGGGCGGTGGTGGCGGAACGGCGAGGGGGGTGTATTCGCACGGTCACGTCGATGGCTCCAAGGAGGGAGTACAGGAGTACGGAACAGGGCAGGGACGTGCGGAACGCGGAGGTGGGCGCGCGGCGCCCCGGCGCCGCGAGACGGGCGGGTCGCGGGCTCCGCGCGTGACCGCCGAGGGCGTTCCCGAGCCCGGACGCGGACTGCCCCGTACCGAGGACGAGGTCCGCCAACGGGCTCTGCTTCTCGGTCTGTTGCGTGTTCTGTTGCGTGAACTCTTGCGTGATCTGCTGCGTGAACTGCTGTGTGAACTGCTGTGTGAACTGCTGTGTGATCCGCCGCATGATCTGCTGCGTGATCTTTTGCGGGGACAACCTAGTCCACGGCACGGACACTCAACCAGGAGTGCTCCCGCTCGCGCGGCGGCGACGCGCCATCTCGGGCAACGGTCCTTCCTGTTCCGGAACCGATCGTGCAGGCTGGTCGGACGGCCCCGGCCCTGCGGATGCCGGCTCCGTCACGTGGAGGTTCGAAGATGCGGTACGGCGTACGGGCGCGGCGCGGCGTGCGCGGCGGGCTCGTCCTGGCGGTGGCCCTGATGACCGTCCTGCCGCTCGCGGCGTGCACCCGCGGCGAGAGCCCGGCGTCACCGGCTCCCCCGCCCTCCGGGTCGACCCGGCCCTCAGGGAGCGTGCGACCCTACGCCGACGAGCTGAGGGAACTGGAGCGCCGGTACGACGCGCGGCTCGGCGTCTACGCGATCGACACCGGTGGCGGGCGGGAGGTGGCCCACAACGCCGACCAGCGGTTCGCTTTCGCCTCCACCTTCAAGGCCCTGGCCGCCGCCGCCGTGCTGCGCCGGTACTCCCTCGACGGCATGGACGAGGTGATCAGGTACTCCCGCGAGGATCTGATCGCCCACTCGCCGGTCACCGAGAAGCGCCTCGCCACCGGCATGACCCTGCGCGAACTGTGTGACGCCGCCGTCCGCTTCAGCGACAACACGGCGGCCAACCTGCTGTTCGACGCGCTCGGTGGCCCCGAGGGACTGGAGAAGGCCCTGGCCGAGGTGGGTGACCGCGTGACCCGGGTGGAGGACCGCGAGCCCGAGCTCAACCGGTGGTCCCCCGGCGCCGTCCGCAACACCACCACGCCGCGCGCGTTCGCCGGGGACCTGCGGGCGTTCGTGCTCGGGGACGCACTCGCACAGGAGGAACGGGCGCAGCTCACGACGTGGCTGCGGACCAACCGCACGGGCGACGCGCTCATCAGGGCGGGTGTCCCCGAGGGCTGGGTGGTCGGCGACAAGACCGGCACGGGCGGGGTCCACGGGATCCGCAACGACATCGCCGTGGTGTGGCCGCCCGGCGCCGCCCCTCTCGTCATGGCGATCATGTCGAGCCGCAGCGGGAAGGACGACGAGCACGACGACCGGCTGATCGCGGAGACGGCGGCCGTGGTCGCCAGGACCTTGTCCTAGCGACGCCCTCCCCTGCGGCCGGGCGGCAGGGTCACCCGGCTCTAGTGGCGTGCGGTGATCCCCCGAGCCTCGAGGATCTCCAGGGCACCGGGAATCATGTGTTCCAGAGCGCGGCCGCCGGTGAAGAGCTTGAGGTTCGGCAGCAGTTCCAGGTCGTCGAGACGGGTGAGGTCGAAGAGGGCGTCCTCGCCGTCCCAGACGGGGGCGCACTCCATGAACACCTGGTGGCCGCCGTCGAAGGTCAGCTCGTCCACGGTCGCGAGCAGCTCGTTCGGTATCTCGAGCTGCTCGAAGTAGGTCCTGGCCTCGTCCAGGACGGTGTACTCCAGCTTGTGCTCCGCCACGTACGCGTCGAGGTCCTCCACTCCGCGGGCGCGCATGTGCTCCCTCAGGCTGAAGGCGGGAGAGAGTGTCTCGTCCCAGTACATGAGCTTCTCGACGACGAGGAGCTTGAAGTTGAAGTCACGAAAGACGGTCATGGGACACGTATATCAGCGGGGTCCGACAGCCCCGACCTGCCGGGGGCTCACGCGGGAGGAGCGTCGTCCCTGCGGTGACGGCCGTTCACCACATCGCCCGTGAGGGACGCGAGGTGCCTCACGCGTCGACGGGGGCCGCGGGATCCTCGGCGTCGACGGCGTCCTCGGCCTCCCAGCGCAGAAGGTCCCCGGGCTGGCAGTCGAGCACCTCGCAGAGCGCGGCGAGCGTCGTGAAGCGTACGGCCTTGGCGCGGCCGTTCTTGAGGACGGCGAGGTTGGCGGGGGTGATGCCGACGCGTTCCGCGAGTTCGCCCACGGACATCTTCCGCTTGGCCAGCATGACGTCGATGTCGACGGCGATCGGCATCAGATCACCTCGTCCAGCTCGGCCCGCATCTCCGTGGCCTCCACATCGCGCGCGACGGCCTGGGCGAGCAGCATGCGCAGCACGAGCACGACGAGCGCCACCCCGAGGACCGCCAGGCCGAGCCCGCCGATCAGGAGGACGATGCCGGGGGCGACGGCCTCGCCCGGCGCCAGGACGACCCCGAGCGCGAACACCAGCAGGGCGGCCGCCACGACCGCGCCGATCACGATGTGCACGTACCGGAAGGCGGCGTACGAGAACACGGTCCCTCGCCGCACCATCGTCACCAGCCGCCACACGCAGCCCAGGACCACCTGGACCGTCACCACGCCCAGGACGATGATCACGAGGACCGGGGTGCGCAGATGGGCGACCTCCTCGTCGAGTCCCTTCATGTCGATGGCCAGCAGGGGCACCATCACCGCCTGCACGAACACCGAACCGGCGAGCAGCAGCACGAGCACGGCGCGGAGCGCGAGCACGGTCAGCTTTCCCATCACCTCTCCCTTCGATCGAGCAACGACGGAAATCTATCGAATCCCGATAGGTGAGGCAAGAAGGGGAACGACCACGCGCGGCGCGTCCGGCCCCCTGTCGCCGGCTCTCTATCTCCAACTCCCGTTGTTTCTAGAATGGCCGAATGAAGGACATGGAGGACATCGACGCGATCGCGGTGCTGCAGGATCCGGTACGGCGGCGCCTGTACGAGTACGTCGCGGCGCAGGGCCGCGAGGTGGGGCGCAACGAGGCGGCCGAGGCGGCGGGGGTGGCGCGCACGCTCGCGGCGCACCATCTCGACCGACTGACCGAGGCCGGGCTGCTGGAGAGCGGAAGCCGCCGCCTGACGGGCCGGTCGGGCCCGGGGGCCGGACGTCCCGCCAAGGTGTACACGCGGGCGCGGGCCGAGCGGTCGGTGTCGCTGCCCGCCCGCGACTACCGCACCGCCGCCGAGCTGTTGGCCGAGGCCGCCGAGGAGGCCGGCCTCGACGCGGGGCTCTGCGCCGCCGCGCGCCGCAGAGGTGAGGCCCTGCGCGGGGATGCGGCACCCTGCGGTGGACTGGAGGAGGCGGCGAAGGTGCTGGCCGGCCGCGGGTACGAGCCCCGTCTGGAGGTCGCCGAACACGCCGAGGGCGCGGCCGAATCGGCCGCGCCCGTCGTCCGTATGCGCAACTGCCCCTTCCACGCCGTCGCCGAGCGCTTCCCGCCGCTCGTCTGCGGCATGAATCTCGCCCTGCTGGAGGGGCTGCTCGGCACGAACGGCCCCGTCCGGGCGCGCATGGACCCCCGGCCCGGAGAGTGCTGCGTGGTGGTCGAGGCCGCCGAGGCACCGACCCCCGAGCATCTCTAAAAACAACGAGCATTGACATAGAAAAGGGGCCGTGCTGGGATGAGGCCATGACCTCGATCACGCCTGCCCACCTCGCCCAGCTCAACGTCGCGACGCTCCGCCATCCCCTCGACGACCCGCGCATCGCCCCGTTCGTCGAGATGCTCGACTCGGTGAACGGAGCCGCCGACGAGGCACCGGGCTTCGTCTGGCGGCTCGTGGAGGAGGGCGCGGCCGACGCCACCGGCCTGCGCCCGGCGGGCGAGGACGTCATCGTCAACCTGACGGTGTGGGAGTCCCAGGAGACCCTGTGGGACTTCACGTACCGCAGCGGGCACTTGGAGGTCATGCGGCGGCGCCGCGAGTGGTTCGAGCGGCACGCCGAGGCACACCTCGTGCTCTGGTGGGTGCCCGCCGGCCACCGGCCGACCGTGGAGGAGGCGCTGGAGCGGCTGGCGGACCTGCGGGCGCACGGGCCGTCCCCGCGGGCCTTCACGTTCGCCTCCTCGTACACCCCGGCCGAGACCCTGCCCGAGGCCGCCGAGCACCCGCGGCCCGTGCCGCCGCGCGCATAGGAGTCGTGGGCCTATGAGTCGTGGGCCGGACGGCGGGGCGGACGGAGGTCGGCCTTGCCGAAGAGAAGGGCGTAACCCGGCGGGAGCTGGTCGATGATGCGGTCCACCAGGTCGGAGCCGACCAGGTGCGCGACGGGGGCGAGGACGGCGCCGACGTTCCAGCGGGTGGTGGCCGGGCTGCCGCCGGTGCGCCGGGCGAGGTCCTTCACGAACTCCCAGCCCGTGAGCGGGGTGGTGGCGGGAATCTGGGCGGTGAGCACCAGGGCCGCTTCGACGGGGAGACGGGCGGCGAGCTCGACCCGTTCGTCGCCGACGAGCTGCCGCCCCAGGGCCGCCAGCACCGATCGGACGGCTTCCTCGGCGCGCTCGCGGGTCGGGTAGGCGCCTTCGTAGCGCACCCGCTCGAGAAGGCCGGCGTACGACATCGCGGCGCGCCCGGGGGCGTGCGCCGGAGCGGACGTGGGGGCGGAGGCCGGCGCGGCGGCCGGCGCGGCGGTCATGGTCTCGGCCTGAACTGTCATGGTGATGTGGATCGCCGTTCTCTTCGGGCCCGGGCCGATGGACGCCGGCCGGGCGGAACGAACAGGGGGTGACGACGGGGCCGGTCACTCGGAGGGGTGCGGCCGGCCGAAGAGGAGGTCGTAACCGGGCGGGAGTTGCAGCAGCATCTGGGCCGTGAGCTCCTCGCCCGCGGCGTCCGCGACGACGCTGAGCACGGCGCTGACGTCCCAGGCAGCGGTCCGCTCGGTGGCGCCTTCGATCCAGGCGGCGGTGGCGCGGACGAAGCGCTCCGGCGAGAGCGGCTCGACGGCCTGGAGCGGATTGAGCAGGATGACGGAGAAGGTCTCCGGGAGGCGGGCGGCGAGCGCGGCCCGGACATCGCCGACCAGATGAGCGCCGAGCAGTGCCAGCACGGTGCGGGCGGCGCGCTCGGCCTCCTGCGGCGTGCTGTAGTCACCGCGCTCCTGGACGGAGTCGAGGAACGTCTGCCAGCGCAGTCTCATCACGACCCCCTTCACGAACGGATGCGGACTGCGGACTGCGGACTGCGGGAGTGTGGGGAGCGGAGGACGGAGGAGAAAGGAGGGGGAGAGGCTTCCGGCCCCCGCTCCCCGGCCTGCCGGCGGCTCAGCCGCTGATCTGCTTGCGGTCGTCGCCGCGACTGATGCTGATCTTTCGGGGCTTCGCGCGCTCGGCGATCGGAATGCGCAGCGTGAGCACGCCCGCCACGTAGTCGGCCGTGATCTTCTCGGTGTCGAGCGTGTCGGCCAGCATCAGTTGCCGGGAGAACACACCGAGCGGCCGCTCGGACAGCTCCATCTGCACGTCGTCGGCCTTGGTGACGGGGCGGCGCTCGGCCTTGACCGTCAGCATGTTCCGCTCGACGTCGATGTCGATCGCGTCCGTCGAGACACCCGGCAGGTCCATCACGATCACATAGTCGTCACCCTCGCGGTACGCGTCCATCGGCACCGGGGACGGGCGGGACCACGTGCCGGCCGTTCCCAGCATCTGCTGCGTGAGGCGATCGAGTTCGCGGAACGGGTCGGTGCGCATCAACATCGCGAAACACCTCCAGTCGATCAGGCAAGGACTGCCAATGCGCTTCACCTGACACCGTTGTAACATGTCAACGGATGGACGACAACTCCATCGTCAACGAATGGACGACAACCGGACGACACCACGGTGAGGGAGAGACCATGGCAGGACCCGACCATCCCGCCGCCGGACCCGAAGAGCCCGCCACCGGCCCCGACCGCCCCGTCGCCGTCCACGCGGCCCTCGCGGCTCTCGCCGCGATCGACGAGACCGTCCGCAAGGCCCGGACCGCGGCGCCCGCCCACTCCCCCGCCGCCGACTCCGGGTCCGGGTCCGGCTCCGCCCCCGGGGACACCTCGGCGCGCACCTCGTCCGAGGAGGCCCTGGCCGCGCTGCTCCTCCTGCGGGAGCTGCGCGAACAGCTCGCCGGCTGGGAGCCCGGCCTCATCGAGGCCGCGCGCGACGCGGGCGCCAGTTGGGCCGACCTCGCCCATCCGCTCGGGGTCACCAGCCGCCAGGCGGCCGAGCGCCGCTATCTGCGGGTGCGGCCCGGAAACCCGGGGACCACGGCGGAGCAGCGGGTCCAGGCCACCCGCGATCGCCGCGCGGCCGACCGTTCCGTCACGGCGTGGGCGCACGGGAACGCGGCGGACCTCCGCAGGCTCGCCGGGCAGATCACCTCCCTCGACACCCTGCCCACCTCGCTGCGCCACGACCTCGACCAGGCCCTCGCGGACAACAACCCGGCCCAGCTCCTCGAACCCCTGTCCCGGACCCACGCCCACCTCGCCCCCCGTCACCCGGAGCTCGCCGAACGGGTCGACACCCTCACCCGGCAGACCACCGACCTGCGCAACGAGAGCGATCAGCGGCGCTCGGCCTCGCCGCCCCTCTAGGGCAGGGCCCGATCGAGGGACGTGTCCGCTCCGCCGCGTACGCGTTGGTCACGGCATGACGACACACACGCTGCTCCGGGCCGCCGCGCTCGCCACCCTGCCGCTGTTCCTGAACGCCCTCGCCCCGGCCGCCGCCCACGCCGACGGTCCGAGCGGCATCGGGGTCACCGCCGACGACGTGAACCGGACGGCCGGCGCGCTGGCCGGCTCCGAAGGACTGGGCCTGGACCGCGTGGCCCACACCGTCGCCGGACACCCCGTGCGCTGAACCCGTACGACGGCCGGACGAGGGCCGGGCGGCGTGGCAGCCGGAAGGCTCGCGTGTTGCGATGGAAGAACAGGGCAACCGGTCCTGTACACC
The DNA here is from genome assembly GCF_040612775.1 of Streptomyces sp. NPDC006339. Lineage (NCBI taxonomy): Bacteria > Bacillati > Actinomycetota > Actinomycetes > Kitasatosporales > Streptomycetaceae > Streptomyces > Streptomyces sp. NPDC006339. The sequence goes on along the minus strand of NZ_JBEXQW010000094.1, from coordinate 3,501 downwards.
ACCATGTCGACACACAGGAGGAGCGATCATGGCACAGGACAAGACGCTCAAGGCGCGCGACATCATGACGGCCGGCGCGCAGTGCGTCGGTGAGCACGAGTCCCTGCAGGACGCGGCACGGATGATGCGCGACCTGCAGGTGGGTGCGCTGCCCATCTGCGGCGACGACGACAGGCTCCAGGGCATGGTCACCGACCGGGACATCGTCGTCCAGTGCGTGGCCGACGGGAACGACCCCTCTCAGATCGAGTGTGGTTCCCTCGGCGGCGAACTGCACTGGATCGACGCGGACGCGTCGGCGACCGACGCGCTGCACGTCATGGAGCAGCACCAGATCAAGCGGCTGCCGGTGATCGACATGCAGAACGATCACCGCCTCTGCGGCATGATCTCGGAGGCCAACCTCGCGCAGAACCTCAGCGACAAGCAGATCGCCGAGTTCGCGAGCCGCGTCTACGCGGGCGCCCACTGAGGCCCACCGCCCCGGCCCCCGGCCGGGCGGAACCAGATCCCCGACCCGAACCAGAACCACCACCACGACCGGGCCCGCCCCAACCGGGGCGGGCCTTTGGGTCGGTATCGGGCGCCGCCTACTTCGCGGCCGTGCCCAGCACCTTGGACGGCGTGATGCGGACGACGACCCGCACCTTCTCCGGCGGCAGTTCCAGATACTCCCGGCCGGCGCCCTCGCCCTCGTAGCTCTCCGCCAGGGCGACGGCGAGGGCTCGGCCCCGGTCCTCGGTGACCGTGGCGGAGCCGCGTATCTCCGCGTAGAGCAGCGGATCGCGCCGGTCGTGGACGGTGAGGCTCACGCGCGGGTCGGCCTGGATGTTCCGGATCTTGCGGCGGCCGTCCTGACTGGAGATCAGGATGTCGTCTCCGTCCCGTCCCACCCACACGACGGAGGTCTGCGGCGACCCGTCGGGCTGGATCGTGGCCAGAACGGCCGGGTTCACGTCGTCGAGCAGCGCGCGGACGGAGTCCTTGAGTGTGATCGTCACGGTCGGCCACGCTACCGCCGCGCCGGGAGGCGTGACCATACGGGCCGCCGAGGCGTCCCGTGCGGGGGTCACTGGCCGACGCGGCCGTCGACGCGCTCGCGCAGCAGGTCCGCGTGCCCGCAGTGGCGTGCGTACTCGGTGATCTGCATGAGCAGGATGTCGCGGAGCGGATCGCCGCCGGCGGTGCGGGTGCCGAGGTCGGCGAAGCCCTCGATGAACCGGTCGGTCCGCTCGCGCTCCGCCCGCCACCGGCGCCAGGCGTCGTCCACGACGGCCGGGTCGGCGACCGCGCCGTTCCAGTCGCCGTCGCGGTCCTCGGCGGTGCGGTAGATCCTGGGCAGGTCCTCGCCGGCCAGCCGGCGGAAGTGCCGTTCGTCCTCGGCCATGTGACGCACCAGGCCGAGCAGGGACATCGTCGAGGGAGGGACGGCGCGGCGGGCCATCTGCTCGGCGTCCAGGCCGGCGCACTTCATCTCCAGGGTGAGGCGGAAGTGCCGCAGGGCCGCCAGGAGCGCGCTGCGCTCGTCGACGCCCTCGGCCTCGTCCTCGCGCGGGTCGTCGGCCGGGTCCACCCACATGTCGGGGTGGACGGTCGCCCGGGTCCATCGCTCCACCGCCGGCCCGTCGACGCGCTCTGCTGAGTCCATGGGCGCATCCTCGCGGTCCCGTGGCTCGTCCGCCATCGAATATCGCGCCGGGTCCGGGCCGCCGCCGTCGGCGGGTCAGCCTTCGGCGACCAGCCAGGCGAGCATCTCCGGGGTGGCGTCGAAGTGGCCGCCGTGCCCGGCGTCCGGCTGCCGGATCAGCGTGGCGGTGGGGATGCGGGCGGCGAGCCACTCGCCGTGCGCGGGCGGCACGAGCGTGTCGAGACCGCCGTGCCAGAGCCGTACGGGGGTGGTGATGTGCGCCGGGTCGAAGCCCCACGGCGTGCCGAAGAGGGCCGTCACGTCGTCCACCCAGCCGTCCAGGCCGGGGCGCACCGCCTCCTGGAACGCCGCGCCGATCATCGCGCCGATGTCGGGCCGGGAGAGGACCGCCCGCTCGATCTCCGGCAGCGGCGGCGGCTCGGTCGAACCGACTCCGGCCAGATGTGCCCCGACCGCCTCGCGTCCGGCCAGGGCGGCCGCGGCGCTGCGCCGGTTGCCGTCGTTCATGCCCGCCGTCCAGTCGAGGCCGGCCGCGTCGCGCGGCGCCAGACTCGCCAGCGCGCCCAGCCGTGTCACGCGCTCGGGGAAGCGGGCCGCGAAGGCCAGGGCGTGCGGGCCGCCTCCGGAGACGCCGAACACGGCGAAACGGTCCAGGCCGAGCACGTCGGCGATGGCGGCCACGTCCTCGGCGGCGTCGACCACGCGACGCCCCGGCCTCGGCGTGGAGCATCCGAAGCCGGGCCGGTCGAAGGTGACCAGCCGGATGCCGAGCCGGTGGAACAGCGACTCGTCCGGGTATCGGGCGAGTCGGCTCATGGGGCTGCCGTGCAGGTAGACGACCGGTGTCCCGGCCGGGTCCCCCCACTCCTCCACCGCCAGCGTCCGACGGTCCTCGGTGATCACTTCGCGCATGACCGCAACGCTAGCCCCTCGGCGCCGGACGACGAGCAGGGTTTTCGGTAGGGCCGTCCCTGGAGAGGAGGAGGGGAGCCGCGTCAGCCTCCCCCGGCCCGGGCGGCCGGAGCCTCGCGGGTGACGACGAAGCCGTCGGGGCGCATGACGGCCGTGAGGCCGGCGTCGCCGAGGACCGAGGTGAGGGCGAGGCCCAGTGCGGTGCGGATCCCGTTGATCTCGGCGGCGGCGTGGAGTCCGGGTTCGGTGGCGTGGACGGAGATGGTGGGCCGGATCAGGGCGTCGGCGTGCCAGCTCACGACGACGGCGTCGCCCCGGCTGTGGGTGGTCAGACCGCTGCCGGGTCCGAAACCGGCCTGGACCAGCAGGTTCTCGACCTCACGGACGAGTTCGCGGCTCATGGGCACCTCCCGTCACCGGAGCACGCCATCGGTGATCGTCATGGCGGCGGTACGAGGCTGGATTCCGCCTCAAAGTGTCCACCTTTCCTTCCTTGCAGGTCAATGAGGGAGCGCCCGCGACCTCGACGTACGGCTCCGGGAGACCGCTCGGATCCGGACAGCCTGGGAGCGTGGGCTCCGCCACACGATCCCCATCGGATCGAAAGATCCTTCACGAAATGATCATCTTCTCCGCAAGGCTTGCGCCCCGAAGGGCTCCCGCTCTCCCGAACAGCAAGATCAACTTCGTTCAACTCTGTACTGTTCATGGCAGGTTGTCCGCATCGCGGCCAACCGAACCCCGGCGATTTCCGCCCCGCCGGCGCCCCGCGATACCGATGGAAATCGCCGGGGGCATATGACCAAACCCCCGGTCGCACAGACCACTAGGGGGTTTCCATGTCCAGCATCACCCGCCGCAAGGCCCTGGGTGTCGCCGCGGGCGCCGCGGCCGGCGCCGCGGGGCTCGTCCTGGCCGGGCCGGCCGGACCTCCGCCCACC
>NZ_JBEXQW010000093.1:0-13750 GCF_040612775.1 Streptomyces sp. NPDC006339 | reverse complement strand
GATCGAGACCGGGGTGATCGGTGAGTGCCGCTGCTGCTCCAGCTCCGGCAGTCGGTCGGGGTGGTCGGCGCTGTACCGGACGAGGTAGTCCTCCAAGTCGGCGAGTGGCTCCTCGAAGCCGGCGCACATCGCCTCGGCCGCGTCCAGGACGGCCTGGAGCTCCGGACGGATCTGCCCAGGGTCAGCGGTGTCGACGAGTACGCGCACGAGCTGGGCGAGGCCGACGAGCTGGTGCAGGCGTCGGAGCAGCGGCGGGCGGCGGTCACCTGGTACCGCCGGCGGCTCGTGCATGCTCGCCCGGATGTCCTGCGCGAGCTCCCGGGCGACCCGGACCTCCGCCTCAGTTGGCGGCTCCTCCTCGAGGTCCCACTCGTCGCACGCCTCGAAGATGGCCACCCTCGTCGCCCACCGGCGCTCGTCGTACGCCGTGGGCGGTCCAGGCCGCGAGGTCGTCCCATCGCTCAGCTCATAGTCGTCCACCCCGGGACCGTACGCCGCCCCCGAGCCGTCCCGAAGGCCGGGAGTGATTGCCCCGCAATCACCGCTCCACCAGCTCTCTGAGCCCGTCTCGTGATCGCGTCCGCGTCACACGTCCCAAATAACAAAGGTGGAGGAACCGTTGACCACCTTCGAGTCGAAGGCGCAACCAGAGTGGGAGCACCGCCACCCGCCGTCCCATAGGACAGGCCGTATCGGCCCGCACTGACCTCGCCGCCGCCTGGGATTCAATGGCCGCAGCTATCGAATACGGCTGCCCGGTCCTGTCCGATCGCCTCCGAGCCCCGCCAAGGGGTGGAGGCACTTGCGGGCCTAACCCCCCGGTCCTCCACCTTGCTCACCGCCCGGCACACGGCCGGGCCTCATGACACCGGAGGACCCATGCCCATGACCACGTTCGCCCTCATCGCCGCCGTGGCGATCCTCGCGGCCGCCCTCGTCGGCGTGGTCGCCCACTTCAAGCCGCGGGCGGTGCCGGCGCTGACCATCGCGGCCGCCGTCGGCTTCGGCCTGGCGACGGTGCTGCTCGCCGCGATCGCCGTCTGAAAGGGCGCCGTCGGGAGGCTAGACAGGCCGTACGGACCGCCACCCGGCACCGCCAGCAGACCGCCCAGAGACCGCCACAGGACCGCCACCCGACCGGCGAGGAACCGGCAGGCGACCGGCAGCCGACCGGCATGTGGCGGTCCGGGTGGCGGTCCCTTGCCGGTCTCTCACCGGTCGTCTGCCGACTCCTCGCCGGTCTCCATGCCGGTCACGGGAGACTGTCGCGATGAGCAGGCGCCGCCCGCTGCGCGCCGATCCAACGACGAGCACCAGGACCACGACGTCCCCGCGGCTTCTACCCGTCGAGCGGGCCGAGCCCGGCGTGCTGCCCCTGGACGACGTCGAGCACCAGGATCACGCGCTCGAAGCGCGGGGCCGGCGCCCCCTCGGCACCGGCCCAAAACCCTGAGCAAGTTGGGCGGGAAGGGGAGCTTCCCGCGAGCCAAGCGACTAGTGCCAGCCGGGCACGTGCTTGCCCTCACGGAGACGGCGCCAGCCCTCCCGACGCCAGTTCTCCTCAGTGATCCTCACGGGAGTGTCAGTGCCCTTGGTGATGCCGCCGGAACGGGTGACCCCGACGTAGATCCGCCCCTCCGGGCCGTCCTCGATCTCGTCGAGGCGGAAGAAGTACGCGTACCCGTCGTCCGTCGACTCGAAGATCTGTGGTGCGGTCATGAGCCCTCCTCAGGGTGTGAGCGAGTTACACGCGGCCGGGGACGGCCAGGGGTTTCGGGCGACAACCCGAGGTTGCCACTAGGTGCTAGACCACAGGCCGGTGGAGAGCGGTAGCAAGGTAGTAGTTACTGATACCAGTAACGGTGGACCACCGCCCCGGCCGCAGCCGGGTTCTCGGCGCCCGGGCACGGGCGGGAGACTGGCGCCATGAGCACTGCACGACGTCGCCTTGGGACCGGCCCGGCGATCACCATTCCCGAGCGCGACGAGCGCACTCTGTCCGCTGCTGAGCGCGCGGTCGAGGGCGACTGGGTCGAGGTGCCCGAGCGACTGGAGCGTCCGGCCGTCGTCGGCCGTCGGCCGCTCGGCCCCCGCGGTTACCAACCTTCGTTGGAGTAGAGCCGGCGCCGTCACGACCGGGGCCGGAGGAGCGGCGGCCGGTCGACTTCTGGCACTTCTGGCACACCCCTACGCGCGCGCGGGCGTAAGGCTGCTCGCGCTTCCGTGCCGGGTCAGGGGGCCGGGCGGCACATCTCCAGCCCCGGGGGCATGCCGGTGCCCATGGCGGTGAGCTTGGCGTAGTCGAAGTCGTCGGCCTCGTGCGGGCGCTCGGCCTGGAGCGCGGCGCAGATCTCGGGGGTGAGGACGTGGCCGTTGATGGTCATTCGGCCGGCGACGTCGAGGCGGAGCGAGAGTCGCTTGCCGCCGAGCACGTCCTGGCGCCAGTCGTCGGTGGCGGGGCCGGGTCCGAAGAGTGCGGTGAGTACCTGGTCGGGGGTCGAGACGGCGTGGACGGTGACGTCCGGGATGCCGCAGTTCTGTCGCTGGCGCTTGTCTCGCCGGTTCTGCTTCGCGCGCTTCGCGTCGCGTCCCATGCGTGCCTCCAGGAGGGCGGGTCGGGGTCGTCTGGTCAACGAGCGGGGCGACAACTCGAAGTTGTCGCCCCGCCGGATGGCGGTCACACGGGGACCGGGCCGTCGGTCTTCAGGCAGTCGGCCAGGTGCTGCCCGTACGGGCGGAGGATCGCGTCGAGGTGCCCGCCGCAGCGGCGGCAGGTGTCGGCGCCGGCGCCGGGCCGGGGCGGGGTGACCACGACCTTCATCGGCTTCACCTTGAGCGGCTTCTTCAGGCTTACCTTGGGCGTCTGGTCGGCGGGCCGGGCAGCCTGGCGGGGCAGACCTGCGTCGACCCACCCGCGCTGGATACGGGTCATGAGGTTGTCGGCGGGCTCACCGGTCTCGGCGCGGCGGGCGGCTTCGGCCTCGGCGTCCTGGCGGACCTTCTCGGCAGCGGCCGCGCGGGCCTCCCACGCCTTGGCCGAGTGCCGGACGACGAGGTTCGTACGGGCCTCGCGGTCCTGGCGGTCGAACTCGTCGCGCCACACGCTCATGCGGGCGGCCATGGTCTCGCGCTCGATGCGGCGCAGGACCTCGTCGGCGGTCGGGTCGGCCCCGGCCGGGAGGACTTCCGGCTCCAGGACGTCGAGGCCCCAGGTCAGGCCCCAGGACTCGACGAGGCGGCGGACGGCACTGGATCCGCCCTTCTCGGCGGCGTGGAGCAGGGCGAGGGCGCGGCCCTTCTGGCGGGCGATGTGCCGGTACCAGGTGGCGGCGGGGATGCAGGCGAGCGGGGTGCCGGCGGCCGCGTCGTCGGCGGCGACCTGGCCGTCGGTGCGGTCGTCGAGCTCGAAGCCCATCTCCGCAAGGAGCTTGCGCAAGCCGTTGGACCAGTACAGGGCGCGGATGCCGGTGGCGGTGACGACGAACTCGCGCCACAGCTCGGCGGAGCGGGCGTCTCCGGCGACGGCGTCGCGGGCGATCTCGAAGGGCGTGCGGTGGCCGCCCTGGCCCTGCTTGACGTCCTGGCGGGTGAGCTCGGCGGCGACGCCCCAGCGGGTCTTCCCGTCCTGGCCCTTCATCAGGTAGCGGGCCATCTGCCCGGACTCGCCCCGGTCCGGGGCGTCGATCTTCACGGCGACCGGCTTGCCGTCCTTCTCCGATTTCTCGACCGGCATGCGGGCGCCGACGGCGACGAGGGCGGAGGACCAGATGCTGAAGGCGAGCTTCTGGAGCCGCTCGACGTCGTCGGAGCCGAGGGGCCGGTCGAGGAACAGGAGCACGTGGTAGTGGCAGTGCCAGCCGTTCTCGCCGTGGGTGACCTCCCAGGCCCGGACGAAGCCGCGGACGCCGAAGTCCTTCTTCGCCTGCCGCCAGTCGCGGCCGGCGTTCTGGCCGAAGCTCCGCTTCCACGCCTGCCGCTGAAGCTCGGCCAGCTCGGCGAGCGGGTCGCGCTCGTAGTGCCGCATGGTGAGCGTCATCATCACCAGGCCGCAGGACTGGCACTCCCAGAACTGGCCGACCTGCTCCAGTTCGTCCTGGCGGACGCGGCGGATCGAGGTGGCGCAGCACGGGCAGACGTGCACGGAGCCGCAGGTGACGACGCCCGCGTACCCGGCCCGGCCGTTGCGGATGACCGGGGTGACACCGCCCGCGAGGACCGAGAGACCGCACTTCTCAAGTCGCGAGAGGCCCGAGAGGTCCCGCAGGGCTTCCCGCAGCTCGAAGGCCGCGTCGCGGGCCGCCATGTCCGCCGGGTCGAGCGGCAGACCGCGGGCGGTACGGGTGAATGTCGGGTTCTCGCCGCGTACATGGTCGGCGGACAGGCCGCTGACCTGCATGTCCGTAGTTTTCGCGGTAGTACCAAGGCCGCGTCCGGATTTGGTGCCGGAAGTGCCGCCCGACCGGCGGGGGGTGGGCAGCGCCTCTCCCCGCACAATCGCCCGCTTTGCCCTCTTTCGGCACGCATCGGAGCAGTACACCTTGGGGCGCTTGCCGGGGGTGTGGGTGATGGGAGTCCCGCAGTGGCAGCGGGGGCCGGCGGGGCGGGTGGCGGCGGCGCGGGCGTCGACCTCGACGAGGGACTGCGGCGGCGCGTCGGCCGAGGAGGGGGTTGCGGACGACGAAGCGTCCCGTACGCTTGTCACAGCGTTGGGCTCTTCTCTGATCGTTTTAAGCGGCGGACAGAGTGGGCTCACCGGAGAGGTCAGGGATTAGGCCCCCTGGCCTCTCGGCTTTTTCTGGAGTTGTACGGGTAGATCCTGCCGCACCTCGGCCCCCGCGCGTGACACGCCGCGCGGATTCCCCGTCAGTCACACCCGTCGTCAGCACGCAGACGTCTGCGTGCTCCTGGTGGTGCGTCACGAGCTCCAGGACGCGGGCGCGGCCGGCGACGTCCCGGGTGTAGCCGCAGGAGCAGGCGTAGATGGCGCGGCCGCTGCCCTCGGCGGTGACCCACAGGCCGGGGAAGTCGGGGGTGGGCCGGAGCAGCACAGCGGGACGGGACATGGGGATCCTTACGTCAGGCCCCGCGCCCATAGGAGGGATCGTAGGTCGGCGGGTTGACTTCAATACCCCTGCTCCCTGCTGCATGGTGTGCTCCTCCCGGCGAGTGATGGACGGAGTGAGTGCGCCGGGCGTTACACCTGCGTCCCGCTTCTAGAACACGACGCGCGAGGTAATCCCGTTACGCATGGGGTTTCGAGGTGCTGAAGAAGCCCGAGGCCAGAAGGCCCCGGGCTGGGGTGGGTCAGGAGGCCGACGGGCCGTGCGGCCGGCGGCGGGTGTCGGGGTACTCGGTGCTCTTCGGGGAGGTGTTGGGCCTCGACCCGCCGACGGGGTAGAGGCGGCCCGGGCCGCTGGAGGCGAGACCGGAGTACCTCTTCGGCGGCTTGCTGCTCATCGCAGGTCACCGCCCTCGACGTCGCCCAGCTCGACCCGCCACTGCCACGCCTCTCCGTCGGCGGCGGCGCGCTCGGCCGCGTCGGCGAGGAGGGCGGCCGCGGCCGCGTGGGCCCGGGACTTCACGAACTTGCTGCGGGCGACGCGGCGCAGGAGCGGGGCGAGCTTCACGACCTGGTCGACGGCGATGGTGCGGGTGACGCCGGCGGCGCCGTCGCCCGCCTGCAGGAGGAGCTGCACCAGGAGCTTGCGCTCCGCGGCCGGGAGGATGCCCTCGGCGTACCCGGCCAGGGAGCCCAGGACGCGGAGGGGGTGGCGGTCTTCGCCGAAGAAGTCGGCGCCGTGGGAGACGACGACGTGGGTGGCGGCGGCGGTGGTGGTCACAGGGCACCTCCGAGGGTGAGCAGGACGGCGAGGAGGAGCAGGGCGCCGGCGGCGAGGATCAGGTCGACCGCGCGGCGGAGGCAGAGGAACTTGGCGACGGCGAGGCGGGAGAGGCCGACGACGTCGGCGGCGAGGTCGCGGGACTCGTCGGTGGCGGCGATCTGCTGCGGGGTCAGCGTGGCCCACAGCGGGAAGCCGCGGCCGCCACGCAAGTTGGGGCGGACGGAGCGCAGGAGGAGCCCGGCGGCGACGACCAGGAGCACGAGCCCGAGGCCGCCCGCGATGGACGCGGGGACGGTCAGGGGGAGGTCACGGGCGACGGTCCAGGCGCCCGCCAGCACCGCGCCGACGAACGCGGTGAGCAGTGCGGTCTTCGAGTCGGTGCGGGCAATCTCCGCCTTCACCTCGGCGTGCGCTGCGGTCAGCTCTTCGGTGCTCATACGAGGGCCCCCTCCTTGGGCTGCTGCTCCTGCTCGGTCTTCGTGAGCGCCTGGGCCTGCTTGGCGACCCAGCCCGCCGACCAGCCGGTGAGCGCGACGAGCTGCCGCTGCGACCGGCCCTCACGAAGCCCCTCGGCAACGGCGGCTCGCGCCTTGCTCTCGGGCATCTTCTGGGCGGCCTGGGGCTCGTGAGCGGGCTCAGCGGGCGGGGTGCTCACGGAAGCGCTCACGGTGGGCCGGGGGGCGCTCACGCTGGCGCTCACGGCCGGGGCGGCTGTCCTGCGGGCCTCGGCGGCCTTGCGCTCACGCTCGGCCCGCTGGGCCGCCTCCCGGTCCTTCTGCTCACGCTCCTGCCGCTCCTCGGCCTCACGGCGGAGACGGTCGGCGCGGTCCTGCTCCTCCTTGCGGAGCCGGGCTTCTTCCTCCCTGCGCTCCCGCTCGACCTGCGCCTGGTGCTCGCGCTCCTCGCGGGCGAGGCGGGCCTGGTGTTCACGCTCCCGCTCACGGTCCAGCCGGGCCTGCTCACGGAGTCGCTCCTCGGCCTGCCGCTGGCGCTCACGCTCGGCCGCCTGGGCCTGCTCCCGGGCCTCCCGATCGGCGCGTGCGCGGTCCTCCTGCTCACGGCGCTCACGGGCCAGCCGCTCACGCTCGGCGGCCTGCTCACGGTCGATGCGGGCGAGCGCCTTGTTGATCGCGCGGCGCCATCCGATGGCGGCTTCGGCAGTGACGATGAGCAGCACGGGCGCGACCGCGTGGACCCCGACGCCGACCCAGTCGCCCTTGAGCATCGAGTCGCCCACGTTGAGGAGCAGGGTCATGCCGCCTGTGAGCCAGCGCAGCAGGGCCGGCCAGCCGCCGGGGCGGCCGTCGAGGCGGGCGACGATCTCGTCGACGCGGACCACGATGACGACGGCGGCGTCGACGACCACGGGCAGGATCCAGGCCGTCCAGTCCCAGGCGTCCGGGGTGACTCGCTGCACGAGCGGGGTGACCGTCAGGACGGAGAACAGGACGGCGCCGAAGACGATCAGCCAGACGAGCCGGAGGATCTTCTCCGCCTGGTCGACCTGGCGCTGGGTGTCGAGCTTCACCGGCGGCCACCGCCCCTGACCGTCTGGGTGATGGTCTGGGTGACGGTCTGGGTGACCTCGAACGCGCCGTTGCCCTTGCGGCGGCCGAGGAGGGCGGCGACGACGACGGCGCCGACCAGAAGCATGGGGGCGGCGGCGGTGATCCCGGCCGCGACGGCGGCGGCTCCGGCGGCGAGGAGGTCGAGGGCCCAGCCCAGGAGCAGGGCGCCGGCACCTACGCCGACGCTCGCCACGGCGGTGCCGACGGCCCAGCGCGGGACGATCGGCCCCGAAGACAACTTGTCTTCGGCCGGGGTGGTCTTCGCGGTGACCGCGGCTTCGAGGGCGCCCTGTCGGCGGGCGAGCTCCAGGAGCGCGGCGACGTCGAGGGTGGGCTGCGCGGCCGGAACGAGCGGGGCCGGGGCGGCGCCGGCGGGGGAGTCGGGCAGGAGCGCGGCGAGGAGGTCGGCGTCGGTGATCTGACGGTCGGCGGGATACTGGGGGTTGGCGGTCACGGGTACCTCCGTGGTCGTCTGGGCCGATCCGGGGGCTACCGGGTCGGCCCGCTGCATTTGGTGTGCGGCGGGTGTGCCGGGGGGTGTGCGGGCCGGTGTGCGGCCTCTCTCACACCCCGTCCGACGTGGGGATTCGCGCTGTGCGGGTGTGCGAGGGTGTGCGGCTGTGCGGGCCGCGTCAGGCGGCGGCGAGGGTGGGGACCAGCCGGTAGACGCCGTCATCCGTCGTGGGGGCGAGACGGCCCTCGGAGGCGAGCCGCTTCATCTCCTTCGACACCCAGGAGCGGTCACGGCCGAGCTGCTCCAGGTACGGCTTGAGGTCCTTCACCGCGACGGTGCCGGGGCCGATCTCGGCGAGCATCTCGACGAGTTCCTCGAGGAGCTCCCGCGCTTCCTCCGTGGACGGCTTGGCGGCCGGGAGCTCGGTGTCGGCCGTGACCGGGGGGAGTTCGGCAGTAGCGTCGAGCTCGGTGTCCTCCGGGTCGACGAGTGCGGCGACCTCCTGCTCCGACTCCTGCTCCTCCGTCAGCTCCCGGGCGGGGGCGGCGGGGGCGCCCAGAGCGCGGGCGCGGCGCTCGGTGAAGAGCTGGCCCGCGACCTTCGCGGCGGCGCCGGCGGTGACATCGTCGAGCTCGGGCCGGATGGGGGCGAAGTGCTCGACGACCCAGCGGGCGGCGCGCTCGTACTCGCCGGACGGGCCGGTCCAGAACGTGCGGGCGGGATTGGCGTACAGGTCCTCGTCGACCCCGGCCGAGACCAGGTAGACGTAGCCCTTGCGCTTGTTGCCCCAGGCGCTGGGGTTGGCGCCCGCGTCCAGGACCTCCTCCGGGAGCGCGAAGCTTGCGTCGTCGCCCCGCACGCCGAAGCAGAGTGCGGCCGGCAGGGAGGCGCGGGTGTCGGTCGAGAGCTGGTAGCCGGAGGCCCGCTGCATGGACAGGACCAGGGAGACGCCCGCCGAACGCGCCTCTTGGGCGATGCCGGTGAAGACGTCGTCGCCGAGCTCGCGCAGCACCTTGGCCGCCTCCTCGATCCAGGCCAGGAGGTACTGAAGGCCGGGGCAGCCGCAGACCTGACCGTCCTTGCGGCAGGAGTGCGCGGGGTCGGTCTGCTTCTTCGCGGCCGCGGGCTCCCACGCCCGGTAGGAGTGGTCGCGCAGCCAGCGGGTGCGGACCGGGATGACCGCCTGGATCGCGGCGGTCATCGCGGCGACCGAAGGGGTGTCGAGGGCGGCCCAGTCGAAGGCCGACAGGAGCGGCTGGAAGTCCTGTCCGCTCTTGGCGGCGTCGGCGAGCCACACGGCGACGTCGGAGCGGGTGAGCAGGTCGAGCATCACGTCGACGGCGCCCTCGGTCTTGCCGGAGCCGGTCATCCCCATGACGAGGATGTGGATCGCGTCGAGCAGCGGGAGCACCAGGTCGGATCCGTCGTCGTACACGCCGATCCGCAGCGGCACGGCGACGGACTGCCCGGGGGCGACCGGGCCGGGCCAAATGGTCGGGGTCTTGAGCATGTCCTCGGGCACGATGACGAACTGGCCCTTCCTCGCGCTGTCGGGGTCGTGCTGAACGCGGATCGCGGTGGTGGGGACGTCGAGCGCGGACGCGATTCGGGGGATCGCTCGGGAGATGTCGTCGTTGGTGAGTTCGCCGGCGGGCAGCTCGTACGGGACGGTGACCCGGTTCGGTTCGACCCGGACCTCCTTGAGCTTGGTCCGGGCGAGACCGACCTTCTCCAGCAGACCCTTGTCGGCCGACTCAGCCGTCTCGTTGGTGGCGGAGCGCAGGACGCGGCGGATGTTCCAGCTCAGCGCCAGGGCAGCGCCGCCCATGAGGTAGAGGTCCGGGAGCGGGCCGGTGAGCGGGCCGGACAGGGCGGCGGCAGTCGTCCAGGTCGAGGCGGCCGCCACGGTGATGGCGGAGTGGAGACGGCGCTGCCGTCCGGTCGTCCGGCCCGCGTGCCAGGTGGCGGCCGTGAGGCCGACCGAGGCGAGGGTGAGGCCGACACCCGCCCAGGCCGACCCGCCCCAGGCGAAGTTGGCGCCGGCGCCCGCAGCGCCGACGATGCCGGTGACGATCCACGGCGGGGTGAACGGCTTGGTCTGGTGCCACAGCCAAGAGCGGACGGTGCCGCCGGTCATGGCCGGGAGGTGCTCGGTGTTCTCGCTGGTCTTCTTCACCATCGCAGTGCCTCCCTCTCAGTACCGGAACGGCGTGGTGGTCGCGGTGCGCTGGGGGCGCGGGCGCATCAGGTCGGCGTACTCGCGCTGGAAGGCGGCGTAGGCGGCAACAGAGTTCTTCGCGGCAGCGGTCGCTCCGTCACCGGCCTTCTTGAGCTTCCGCGCCACCCGCGCCGCGCGGAGCCGCGCCTGGACCGGGGTGTCGTCCGGGAGCGTCTGCGCCTGGGAGAGGCGGGCCTGGAGGATCTTCGAGGCCATGGCCAGCTCAATGGCCGCCTGGATCATCAGCGCGCGGACGTGATTGCAGTAGGCCCGGACGTCCTCGGTGGAGTTGAAGTCCGGTTCCCCCAAGAGGAAGTGAGACGAGGAGGCCGTCGCCCGCACGGCGCCCTTGCCCCCGTTGTTGACGGTCAGGTTGATCGGCGGGACGAAGGAGCCGCCCATCGCACCGACGAAGCCGCCGAGCATCGCGCCGGCGTCCGCGAACTTGTTGGTCTTCGACTGCTGTGACTGCCCCTGCCCCTGGGGCGGGACGTTCCTTGTGGTGGCCACGACAGCACCTCTCTGGGTGTCCGAAGGTACGGATCTGTCGGCCCTGAGGTACTTAACGTACCTTGGCGACGTCCCGAAGGTACACGAAGCACCGTCCGCAAGCAAGGATGTACCTTCGGGGGGACATTGATGTACCTTCGGAGAAGTACCGCGCCCCGACAAACAGGGAGAAGCTGTGGCATACAAGGCACCGGCCGGGAAGGGATACGCCGACGTGGCGGCTCACTTCCGGGCCTTGATCACCAGTGGAGAGCTGGCCCCGGGGGACTCGCTCCCGTCCGTGGCCGAGATTCGCGAGCAGTTCGGCGTAGCGGCGAAGACCGTCTCCCGGGCCCTGGCCGTACTCAAGAGCGAAGGTCTCGTCGCCTCCCGAGGGGCGCAGGGCACCGTCGTTGAGAAGTCGCCCATGGTCATCACCGGCGCCGACCGGCTGGCCCGCATGGAGCAGAACGGAAAGCGGTACGCCCCCGGCGAGACGTCCTCGGGTCACCGTGTGATGCGCCGGTCCGTGTACGACCCGGACGTGTGCACCGCGCTCGACCTGGAGCCCGGCGACGAGGCCGTCATCCGCATCCGCGTCTTCCGGCAGGACGACAAGCCGACCACCGTCGGCATCTCCGTGTACCCGCCGCACACGACCTCGGTCGTGCCGGAGCTGTCGGACGACGTCCGCATGACCAAGCAGTTCGGTGAGCTGTACACGGAGCGCACCGGCCGCGAAGTCGTGACAGGGCAGCGCACCGGCTACGCGCGGCAGGCATCCCAGGACGAGCTCGACGCCCTGGAGATCGACGCTCCGCCCCACGCCGCCGTGCCGGTCATCGTCACCACCGTCACCTTCCACGACGAGGACCGACCGCTCGGGTACTGGGAGGACGTCTACGCCCCCGGAACCCGGGTGCCCATGGGGAAGTAGCCAGCCGCCACCGACCGCGAGAGAGGATCCCCTGATGTGGCCTTCGATCGTTGCTGTACTCGGCACCCTCGCCGGCGCACTGACCGCCGGTCTCCTTCAGCACCGTTCGGCGCGGGCGGCACGCGCCGAGCAGCGGGCCGACAACCACCGCCAAGACCAGCTCGGCGCCGTCACGGACTTCGCGGCCGCCCTGGACGCGCACCGCTCGGCGATGTTCCACCGGGAGCGTCTGGCCCTGGAGGCACAGACCGAGCACCACGCCGAGGCTCAGACCAAGTCCCACGAGACCCGGGCTGCGATCACCGCCCCCCACATCCGGCTTCAGGTCCTCGTTCCCGAGCTGACCGTCCCCGCCCAGCGGGCCGCCGACGCCACCTACGCGCTGCGTGAGGCGACCAGCCGCTCGGAGCTCGACGACCGGCGGCACGCGGCCAAGGAGGCGTCCGTCGCCTTCGTCACCGCCGCTGCCGCCCTCCTGGGCCCCCGCCACCGCTGATCCCCAGACGGACCTACGCCCTCGAATCAGAAGCCCCCGCCGGGCAGTGGCGGGGGCTTCTTCGCGCCCTCAGACCGTACGTGGGGCGCCCAAGGTCCGTAAGCCTCCGTAGCCACCTAGTCGCGCGGCTGCGGGTCCACTGGGCGTCCAAGGACGGCTGGTTAGGGGAGGGGTGGGGTCGCGGGCGCTGAGCGGCCGTCAGGCGGCTCGGGAGGGTGGCCGGGCGCCGTACCCCCGCCGTCACGGATGCGGACGCGTGAGGCGACCTTGCGGCCCGTCTCGGGCTGATGGGGAGCACCTGCTGCCGCGATGTGGCTGAGGCAGTCGAGCTGATCCCAGCGCTGCGGGCCGTCTTGGGCCGGGCGTCCGGGTGCGGCTCAGTGGTGGGTCAGCGGGCCGGGCCGTTCGTACGCCGCCGGTCCGCCGGCACCACGTCGGATCGTCGGCCAAGACCGTCACACTCCCTGACGCCTGAGTCAGAATCACCTGACTTGCTAGGGTCGGAAATTCTGACCAGACCGTAAGGAGTTCCTGACACATGCCCTGGACCAGCGAAAACACCTCCCTCCACGTCGGCCACGTCGAGCCGCTCCAGCGCACGCCCGAGGGCTTCGCACCCTTCCCCGGAGGCACCGCACTGCCCTGGCGAGCGCTCCTGACCGAGACAGCCGGCCCCGCGGCGGCCGCTATCCGCTGGTCCTGCACCTGCGGGTCGACCGGCCAGACGGCGCACCCGATCGACCCGGCCGTGACCGTCGACGAGGCGGAGGAGCCGCTCCGTCAGGAGTGGACGCGGCACGTCACCTTCAGCGCCGTCCAGGGCATCCGCGCCCTGGCGGAGCTCGGCGACGTCCTGGACCAGCTCGCCAGCCGTGACCCGCGCGCAGCGCTCTTCCTCGCCCGCCGGACCGAGGAGCGGGCACGCGAAGCGGCTACCCGGGCCGCGGCCGCCGCTCGCGCCGCCGGCGACTCCTGGGCGGACATCGGCGCCGCCTTCGGCATCACCAAGCAGTCCGCGCACAGCCGCTTCCGCACCCAGTAGCCGCTCAGCCGTCGCCCTGCTCCTGGTCGTCGAAGAGCACCGGCTGACTCGGCGGCCGGCGGAAGCTCGGGAAGAGCGACTTCCGTTCGCTCCTCGGCTTCGTCATGTCCGCCAGCGGCACCGTCGGCGTCGGTCGGGGAGCAGGCGGCCGGGCGGGCGCCACGACCTGCGGCTTCTTCTTCTCCGGACGGGGTCGCACCGTTTCGTCACGTGTCGATTCCGGAGCGGGTGCCCGCTGCTCGTCACGTGACGAAACGTGGCGTGCGTCGACGGCCTCCGCGATCCGCTTCGCCACCTGCCGCTCCTCGTACGCGCGCTGACGGCAACTCCGGCGGCAGTAGTCGCGGCTGCGGCCGGTGGCCGGCTGCTCGACGGGCGAGCCGCACCAGGCGCACAGCTTGGCCCCGGAGCCGTCCCGGGGGGTGTCGTACTTGGTCATGCGGCCGACCGTACCGGGCGGCGGCCGGGTCCCGACCGATGAACCCCGTTGCACCCGCGCGCGCGTAGGACGGTTCCACGAAGTTCCACGAGATGTTCCTTTCGCAGGTCAGCGCGCCGCCTGGGCGATCGGTACGAGCACCTGGCGGAGGACGGTGCCCATGCACGAAAGCGCCGAGTAGGTGTCCATCCAGATCGAGACCGGGGTGATCGGTGAGTGCCGCTGCTGCTCCAGCTCCGGCAGTCGGTCGGGGTGGTCGGCGCT
>NZ_JBEXQW010000092.1:0-14027 GCF_040612775.1 Streptomyces sp. NPDC006339 | reverse complement strand
GTTCATGAATCGGCTCGCCGACCGCATCGCCCAGGACTCCCGGCGCCCCGCCAGGGTCACCTACACCGTCACCGACACCGTCCAGCACCGGAACCCTGAATCGCCCGACCCCGGCCCGCACAAGCAGCCCGTCGTCCAGCTCCCGCCGCCCGCCTGCGGCCCTGAACCGGCCACAGCACATCCGCGCGGCTCCACCCGGCCCGGGCCCCGCCGCACGGTCAGGCGCCGCCCCACCCCGATCATCGCCCACGACCCCACCGCCTCCAGAGCGGTCGTCCTCGCCTACGTCCAGGTCCTGTGTGAAAACGTCCTGCGCTCCAACGACGTCGACACCCTCGCCGACTTCGCCGCCGACTACGACGAGACCGGAGCGCGCACCTTCGCCTGCCTGCTCTACCGCCTCGACCGTCGCGACAGCGCGCTGTACTGGTGGCGCTTCGCCGCCGGCGCTGGTGACCCCCTTGCGGCCCACCTACTGGCCGCCCATCACGCCGCTGTCGGGCAGAATCCGGACGCCCGAGTGTGGCGGGCGAGTGCACAGATGCTGGGGTTCACCGACCAGCACCTGCCGCATCCGGTGAGGCGAAGCACCGAGATCGCCGAGGTGGCCTGGGATGCCGAGATGATGGCTTTCATGGGGGCATCCGGCCTGCCGCAGGATCTCGTCCGCTGACCACCGGCCACGCTGGGCCGAACTGAAGGCCGCCACTCACCAGGTGGCGGCCTTCATTATTCGGGCAGGTCCCCGGCTCTGTCGGCCGGATGACCGGCACCGTCGTGCGCGTGGGGGACTGTGTGCGCAGACGTGGGGCGACGAGCTGAACTTCGACGAAGGGGCTGGACGTGTTGGAGCGTCCCGGCGGCCGCGCGTGCACTGATCGCGGGGGCGCCGAGTCAGCTCCTGCCGCTGCGTGGGCAGAACGACGGCGATGGGGGTGAGGATCCGCGCCGAGGTGTGGTGTGGCCTGGGCGTGCTCGGTGAAGAAGGAGACGGCCGCCGCGAAGAAGGCCCTGGCCAAGAAGACGGCCGCGAAGAAGACTGCGTCGGCGCGGAGGAAGTCCGCGTAGAGAAGCGGGTCTCACTGTGTTTCGGATGCGGCGCCTGACCACTCAGGCAGAACGAGAAGGTCGCCCCCGTCGGGCGATGGTGTGACCGTATGCCCCATCTCCAGCAGCAGGCCCGACACCGCGGCCTGCACGATCGCCCGCATGCTGTCGCCTGATGCCCCGGGCTGGTCCCGCGACAGAGAGATGAAGCCGTCCGAAGCGGGTCATCTCACCAGCACCCCGGTCGGGGTTTCGGTCACTGCAAGCCCTGGCCTGCCGTCCTCCCCGTCACCGTCGGATAGGTGAAAACCCGCCTGCACCAAGGCGCGCCGGACCTGTATGAGCAGGTCGGCAGATGCGGATGGCACGAAGCTGCCCCTGCCCCCATTCTCCGTGAACATGCCACCCGCGAGCCGGGCGGGCCGACTGCTGCGCGAGTTACCTGGTCTTCCCCGGGTCCATGCAGTGGAGGCCGCCGGGGCGGTGCCGCCTGCGGCATGGAGGGAGCCGCAGGCGGCACACCAGCCACCGACCATCGCCGCCGTCCACGACTCGGGGGGTGTCCGTCGACGGCGCAGTCGCCCTTCTGCCCACCGGATCACGCTCCACACCTCGCCTGCCCGGGTGATCCAGAGGTTGTCCGGGACTACGAGCATGGTGCGCTCACGCAGGGGTGAGCGGTGCGGGCCCGGCCGCCGCGGTGGCGGTGAGGCCGTGCGGCCTGTTAACCCGGCTTGCTCTCGCACCTGTCGCTGGGCGAGGACGATTACCTTGCTGTCGGACAGGCGAAAATCTGTATTGGCCAGAGTAGACATTGGGTTGTGGTGTGGTTATGGTTTCTGTCGTAGTCGAGATCGAGAAGGGCCCGGCAGAGAAGAACTGCCGGGCCGCAGTACCCGCAGTTGCAGTTTGCAGGACGGTGCGGTGACGGAGTTTCGAAGCCAGGGTTGTTGCAGGACGGCGACGGGACTGGTGACCGACCGGGTGGCCCGCAGTGATCAGGGGCCGCTAGCACCGCAGTGCAGTACCCCGCAGTGAAGTTGGTGAGTAGTACCTCGGTGAAGGCGTCGGCTGCGGGCGGCGCGCGCGCCGGGAGGTTCGGTAGTGGGGTTCCAAGTCAGAGCAGACGCAGGAGGCGGCGGGGCCGGCTGCCGAAGTGGCGCTGTGAGAGGCCACCAGCAGTTCGCAACACCAGCAGTACGCAGTTCCCGTTTGGTGAGTGATTGATCCAGAGGGAAGAACGGAGGGGCCAACACCATCAGGATCGCCCGGGCTGGAGTTTTGGGTCCGGGTACCGCAGGACATCGATAGTGAGGTGGTCTCCGGTCAAGCAACCGCGATCCCCGCAGGCCCGGCGGCATGTTGGTCGGGTCGGTGGCAACAGAAGGCCGGCGCGGCATCAGGGCCGGCAGATGGTGTAGCAGTTCCTTCGGGGCCCTGGTGCCGTACGGCACCAGGGCCCCTCCACATGTTCCGTGAGTCCCACGAGAGAGGTGCAATGACCGCGGACGACTCGTACGGCCGTCTCGACGACGATGACTACCCCGCCTACACCATGGGCCGGGCCGCCGAGATGCTCGGCACCACCCAGGCCTTCCTGCGCGCCATCGGCGAGGCCCGCCTCATCACCCCGCTGCGCTCCGTCGGCGGACATCGCCGCTACTCCCGCTACCAGCTACGCATCGCCGCCCGCGCCCGCGAACTGGTCGATCAGGGCACCCCCATCGAGGCCGCGTGCCGCATCGTCGTCCTCGAGGACCAACTGGAGGAAGCCCGGCGCATCAACGCCGAATACCGCCGCGCTGCCGCAGCAACGAACCCCACAGCCGCGGCATGACCCAGGGCGCGCCTGGCGCTTCCCGGCGGCCTTGCCCGCACCCGGTTCAAGGCGCGATGTGAGCGTTTTTCCTGTGGTGACGGGGTGTGCGGACGTGTACCGTCTGTGTGAGCTGTCGTGGTTCGGAAGTTCCCTTTGCCCACGCCTTCGGCGTGGGCGTTTTGCTGTGCTGTGCCGCAGGAACCAGGGCGATCACCTCCGTCTCCCGCATGGTGTGGGAGGCGTTCATCGACTGGAAGGCATGGATATGGCTACGGGAACTGTGAAGTGGTTCAACGCGGAGAAGGGCTTCGGCTTCATCGCCCAGGACGGTGGCGGCCCGGACGTCTTCGCCCACTACTCGGCGATCAACTCCTCGGGCTTCCGTGAGCTCCAGGAGGGCCAGACCGTGACGTTCGACGTCACGCAGGGCCAGAAGGGCCCGCAGGCCGAGAACATCAACCTGGCCTGACCTCTCCCGCCCCATTGGCAGACTGGCCTGCCCCAAGGTCCCTGCTCCTTCAGGTTCATTCCTAGGAGGAGCAGGGCCTTCGTGCTCTCCCACCTCGCTACGGGGCCTGCTCGGCCGGAAACCTCTCTTGTCCCCAGTGCCCGCGAGCACTTCGCCCCGTCGTCCTCGACCGGGTCAGCGCCGACACTGACAGCGCTCGCCCCGATAGCGAGCCTCGCTCCGGACAACGCCTACCTCACAGCGGTCGGCCTGCGACACCGGTGAGCCGACCGCGCGCGAATCCGGGCGTGAGCCGTTCGGCCGTGATGACCGGCGCGTCCTCCTGAAGCCGCTGCACTTGGCTGCGTACACCTGGCCCCGGCCCATCCGGACGCCCCGGCGGCGCGTACACGATCGGACCGTGCCGCGTCCGAGGCACCGAACGAGGCGGCACGGAACCGGCGCACGGGTGAGTGATGCGACACTTCGGGCGCGAGTTCTGCTCATCCGCCCGGCCCGCACCGAACCCGGCGGCACTACAGGGCCATGGCCGGCGGTCCGCCGTACGATCACCAGGTGACCACCCGCCGCACTCTCGGCCCCGGCCCTCCGGCCGCGCCGATCCAGGCCGCCCAGGCCGACCTCCTTGTCGACCTGCCCGGCCTCGACCTGCCCGACGTCGCCGAGCTGCGCGCCCGGGGCGTCCGGCGCACAGGACCTGCGCGCGGGGGGATGGCGGAGTCCCTGATCATCTTGGCAGTCGTGGTGGGAGCCAGTCTCTCGGGGCGGGAGCCGGCCGCGGGGGCACTTGGGCACCTTCCTCTCGACCGAGGGCAAGGACGCTCCCCGGTGACGCCGAAGGCGCCTGGGGGCGTTCTGAGGGCTGGCGCCCCGTCCGGGTCTCCTGCCTGGGGCCGCGCGTGTGCTCGCCGGAGTGGCGTACAGGACGGCCGTGTCTACCCCCTGCCCTCTGCCCCCGGCATCGGAGGCCGGGGGCCGTCACCGTGCCCGGTGGCCCGGAGGCCGAGGGCTGGAGCTCAGGCGTCCGGGTTCTTACCGGCGGCGACGGTCGTGATGCGCTGTACCTGCATCGTGGCGAACGACCGCAGGTCGTGGTCCTTCGGAAGCGCATGCCCGTACACGAGAGCCACGACGGTGCCGACGCGGAGCGCCGCGACCGAGGACTCTTCCTTCGCGTAGGCGTCGGTCTCGTCGGCGCCCACGTCGATCGTCAGGGGCTTGATCGCGGCAGCGCTGCTCTCATGGTGCTGGGCGACCATCGTCTTCATGCCGACCTTGGCGCTCTCGACGGAGTCGTAAGCCAGCAGCTCGAAGTCCACGTCGATCTCACCACCGCTGTCCAGATCGAAGTGCTGAGTGGTCGCTGCGGCACTCAGCCCGGCGCAGCTCCAGGAACCCTTCATCTGGCAGAACTCCTGCAGCTCGCTGCCTTCTTGGACCTGCGGAGTCTTCCCCTTCCACCCCTTGGGCGCGGCCAGCTTGCTCGGAATGGCCTGCGCCACCTGAGCCGAGGTGAGCGGCCCGGCGACCGCCTTCACACCACCGCCGTTCGATCCACCGCCGTTCGTTCCGCTGCCGCCCGAGCAGCCGGCCAGCGCCAATACCAGCGCGAGCCCGACAACCCCACCGCACACCTTCCGCATCACCATGACGCCCCCGTCCTTCCATGATCGACCGTCAGTCGACCGCGATCTTACGGCTACTTGACGTGCTCCCGCCCAAATGACCGAGGTGGGGTGCTGGGCCTGTCCCCGCTGTGCCATGAGCCGCGGTGCACGTGAAACAGGACGCGGTGCGGGGTCCGCCTCGGTTACGCTCGCCGCAGACGATGATCAAGGAATGGGGGAGGGTCCGGTATGGCGGCGGACGTGACGGGTGAACGGCTGCGTGCTGAGGACCCGCGGGAGATCGCGGGGTACCGGCTGCTGGCCCGCATCGGCGAAGGCGGCATGGGCACCGTCTATCTCTCCCGCACCCGCGGCGGACAGCCCATCGCGCTGAAAGTGATCCGGCGTGAGTACGGTGGCGATCCCGCGTTCCGCCGCCGCTTCGAGCAGGAGGTTCAGGCGGCCCGCCGGGTCCAGGGCTACCACGTCGTCCCGGTCGTCGACCACGACACGACCGGCGAACAGCCTTGGCTGGCGTCGGTGTTCATCCCCGGTCTGCCCCTGCACGAGGCTCTCGCGGCGCACGGCCCGCTGCCGCTGCCCGCCGTCCTCCAGCTCGTCGGCTGCACCGCGCGGGCGCTGACCGCGATCCACACCGCCGGCATCGTGCACCGCGACCTGAAGCCCAGCAACATCCTGCTGAGCAACCAGGGTCCCTACGTCATCGACTTCGGCATCGCCCGCGCCGCCGACGCCACCCAGCTCACCCTGTCCGGCGGCGTCATCGGCACCCCGCAGTTCATGTCCCCCGAGCACGCGCTCGGTGAGCCGGTAGGACCGGCCACCGACGTCTTCTCGCTCGGCCTGATCGCCGCCGTGGCCGCGACCGGCCGCCACCCCTACGGCGACGGCGGCGCTCTCACCCTTGCCGCACAGATCGCCAACACCGCCGTACGTCCACCCCGCCTGGACCTCTACGACGACCGGCTCCGCCCGCTCCTGGAGCGCTGCCTGTCCGCCGACCCGGGCGACCGCATCGGCACCCCAGAACTGGCCGTACTGTGCGAGCAGGCGGCAGGACGCTCCCTGAACGACTTCACCGGCTGGCTGCCGCAGCCGCTGACCGCACAGATAGCCGCCCGGGAGCATGCCCCGCTCACCCCGCCACCCGAGCCAACGGTCACCGCCTCCGGGCCGCGCCCACCGCACGGCCCCACCTTCGCCGCCACTCCCACCGTGGCGCCGCCCCCGCCGTCCACACCGCCGGCCCCGGCGGCGCCGCTGCGCCCGCGGACCGGGCCCGTCGTCGCCGGCACCGCCGTGGCCGTCGCCCTGGCGGTGATCCTGACCTGGACGCTGACCCGCTCCGGCGACACCGCGGAGGATGGGCAGGGCAAAGGCGACAGCAAGCAGTCGGTGCAGCCCACCCCATCCACTGCTCCGACGCCGACGCCGACGCCCTCCGCCGCCGACGACTCCGGGTACACCGTCGTCTTCCGGGACCGTCCCTTCGCCCTGCGCTCCCCGAGCGGGGCCAACCTCATCTGGGCTGACCTTGACATTCCGCAGGTCATGCAGGACACCCCGGGCCGGGAGCTCCTGCTCAGCGAGATCTCGGGCGGCCGCTGGGAGTTCTATACCCCGATGGGCAAGAGCACTGGCAAGACGCCGCAGCAGTGCCTCCAAGGCGCTCAGGCCGACGTGCTGCCCACGGAGATCGAGGCGAACGACCTGCGGACCGCCATCCCCGTCGGAACGCTGCTGTGCACGGTCACCACTGAGAACCGGCTGGCCATGCTGGAGGTCACCGGCATCACCACCAGCCACGGTGACCTGCCCGACTACGCCACCCGACTGACCCTCTGGCAAAAGAAGTAGCAGGCGGATACACGAACCGGGCACCCCAGCCGCGACCCCGCCGGGGCGACTTCAGCGGCTAGTCTGCTCCGCTCCTCGCCTCACATCGCGATGATGGTGGTGTGGGGGCGAGGGGATCTTTCTGACGATCAGTGGGCTGTGCTGGAGCCGGTGTTGCCGGTCGCGGAGCTGGGTCGGCCGTCGTTGGGCCGGCGGAAGCTGATAGACGGGATCCGGCGGCGGGTGCGGACCGGGGCTCCGTGGCGGGACGCCGTCGGAGTACGGGCCGTGGCAGACGGTCTACGGACTCTTTCGCCGCTGGCAGCGTGACGGCACCTGGTCCGAACTGCTGACCCGGCTGCAAGGCCGGGCTGATCACGTGGGAGGTCAACGTCGACTGCACGATCTGCCGCGCCCACCAGCACGCCGCAGGCGCCTGCCGCGACCGCCTGGACGCAGAACGAACCATCGGGCGGCACCCGCTCCAAGCCCGAGGACCACGGCCTGGGCCGCTCCGGGGAGGCTTCACCACCAAGATCCACCTGGCCTGCGAGCAAGGCCATCGGCCGCTGTCGCTGCTGGTCACCACAGGTCAGCGCGGTGACAGTCCTCAGTTCACCGCCGTGTTGGAAGGCATCCGGGTCCCCAGCACCGGACCGGGCCGTCCCCGTACCCGGCCGCTGCGAGTGCGGGGCGGCAGGCGGCTGAATCGACTGGCCCCCGGCTCGGAAAGCGGGGGACAGGGAGCGGTACGGCCGTATGGTGACGAGGTCCGTCAAGCCGTTCGGGGCTTGTCCGCGTGGCTGTGTGGCCGGCGTGAGCGAGGCGCCAGGCCGCTAGTTCTGCGCGTCACGGGACGCGTCGTACCCGTTGTCGTAGGTGCCGGGCTTGCGCTGCTCACGGCCGCCGCCCTCGCCACCGCCCCCGCCGAGGGCGTTGGCGATGACCCTCACGACGGCAATCACGAAGGGCTGGGAGACCATGACGATCTGCGGGTTCTCCGCCTCCCACGTGCCCAGGGGCCTGGTGGCCTTGCCCAGGGTGTCGCCGGCAGCCCCTGCGACGGTCCCTCCCGCCTTTCCGGCGCCGTCGATCAGGGTCTTCAGCTCCTTGGGCATCAGGGATGTGAGGCGGCCCTCGATGTCGATCGTCTCGCCCTTGGGGTGCGGGTCCTGTGCGACCTTGGTCAGAGCCGCCTTGATCTTGCTGTCAGAGGACCAGCTCCTCCAACTGATCCAGCACCCCGGTCGTGGCAGTACTCATGGCACACCTTTCTCTCGCGGATGGGATTTCGAATACCGGACATAGTTCCGCCCGTCTGGTAACGCGCTCATTTCATCCTGAAAGGGCTGCGAGCCGGGCTGTACACGCCTGGGGGCAGGGGGCGAGGGGAAGCACTCGCGAGCACCTTGCGCTCCGGCGTACGCCCTCTCGACACCTGTCGACGCGGATCGCCGGTCCACGGCCACGGGGCGTGCGCCCCAAGGCGTCCTCGACCCGCACCGGCACCCGCGCCGAGGCCGCGCCGCACGCTCGGCATCGGCCCCGCCGACACGTCGCGGCAGTACCGCCCCCAGGCGCCCGCGCCCTGCCCGGATCTCACGGGCGGGGCGCGCGGATCCTCGCATCAAGGGCTGACAACAGATGCTGGGGCGGCTTGATTCCCCAGATGCGGGCGCGTGGCGAGTGGCCTCGCGGCAGCGCTGGGCGGATGGCTGTCGCGGCGGGGGCTGGATACGCGAAGAGGTGGCCGGGCCTGCGCGTTGCAGACCCGGCCACGGGGCGGTTGTCAGCCGATGATCTGGAAGCTGAAACTGCGGTCGCCGAGGGTGCCGTGGTCGTCACCGTGGTGATCACGACCCGGCCGGTCTCGATGACGGCGGCGTGGGTGTTGTCGAGCAGGACCCAGCCGTCGGCGGTGATGTTGGAGGTGACGGTCGGCGTGGTCGCGAACGAGCGCTGGAAGGTGATGGAGTAGCGTCCCTGGGCGTCCTTGTGGACCCAGAAGTCGCCGCTGCCGGGCCCGCTCGATGCGGGTCCAGACACCGGTACACGTGGTGGTTCAGCATTGCAGCGGGGTGGGGAACGCGGTCGCGGCGCGGCCCCACGCGAACTCGAGGTCGTCCAGGAAGACGGTCTCCAGCTCCTTCTCCCACAGTCGGCGCAGGAGCATCGGAACGGCCTCCATACGCTCCAGGGTGACCAGGGTCTCGGGCTGTCCGATCAGTGCGTACCGGCCGAACTCTGCGGGCTGCTGCCCGGCCCGTACGCCCGCAGCAGTTCCTCCAGGCGCTCGCGGTGCTGCTCGACGAACGCCGCCAGGCGCTCGAGATGTACCCCCAGCGTTCCTCGGGCGCACCGCGCTCCTCGGTTTTACTTGACGCTTCAAGTAATCGGCCTACCTTTAGTTGAAGCGTCAAGTCATTGGGGAAGGTCCGACACTATGAACGTCACCCTCTGGATCATCGCGGGCCTCCTGGCCGTCGCGTTCGCCCTCGCCGGTCTGATGAAGATCGTCCAGTCGAAGGAGAAGCTGGCCGCGTCCGGGATGGGATGGACCGGCGACTTCTCCGTCGGCGCGGTGAAGGCCATCGGTGCGCTGGAGGTGCTCGGCGCGCTCGGCCTGGTCCTGCCCGCGGCCCTGGGCGTCGCGCCGGTCCTGGTGCCGCTGGCAGCCGCGGGGCTGGCGGTCCTCATGCTCGGCGCCGCGGTCGTCCACGCCCGCCGCAAGGAGCAGCAGATGATCGGCGTGAACGCCGTCGTGCTGATCCTGGCCCTTGCTGTGGCGTGGGGCCGCTTCGGGCCTTACGCCTTCTAATCTCGCCACGAACCAGCCGAAATCGAACCCAGGTCTTTGGGAGATCGCCATGCGTGCACTGAACGTTTCCGAGCCCGGTGCCCAGCCCGCCGTGTCCGACCTGCCCGTCCCGGAGGTCACCGACGGCCATGTCCTGATCCGGGTGAGGAACGCGGCCCTGAATGCCGTCGACAACGCCCTGGCCTCGGGAATGATGGCCGAGATGATGCCCCACGCCTACCCGCTGGTGCTGGGGCGGGACGCCTCCGGTGTGGTCGAGGTGGTCGGCGCGGGCGTCGACCACCTGGCTGCCGGTGACGAGGTCTTCGGGCACGTCCTGCTCGTCCCGCCGGTCCAGGCCGGCACCCTCGCCGAGTACGCGCTGCTCCCGACCGCCTCGGTGGCGGCCAAGCCGGCCGGGCTGGACTTCGCCACGGCCGCGGCCCCGCCGCTGGCCGGCACCGCCGCCTACGCCTCGGTCGAAGCCCTCGACGTCCAGCCGGGGCAGGTCGTCCTGGTGGTCGGTGCCACCGGCGGCGTCGGCTCCTACGCCGTGCAGCTGCTCGCCGCCCGTGGCGCCACCGTCGTGGCGACCGGGACGCCCGCCGACGCCGACCGGCTCACCGGCCTGGGGGCCGCGACGGTCGTCGACCACACCGCCGCCACGCTGGTCGCCGACCAGGTCACCGCCGCCTACCCCGACGGCGTCGACGGCCTGATCGACCTGGTCTCCCGCAGTGCCGAAGGACTGCCCCTGAGTGCCCTGCGCAAGGGCGGCAAGGTCGCCAGCACCCTGAACGCCGCCGACGAGCAGGCCCTCGCCGCGGCCGGGCTGACCGGCAGCAACATCATGGCCACCCCGGTCCGAGAGGTCATCGAGCCGCTGGCCGCCCTGGCCGCCGAAGGAACCGTCAAGGCCGACATCGCCACCGTCCTCCCCCTGGAGCGGGCCGCCGAGGGTCTGGCGACCCTCGCCGCCGGCCACGCTCGCGGCAAGATCATCGTCAACGTCGGCGACTGACCCGGACCACCGTCCTGGCCCGCTGCCCAGCTCTGCCCGCCCCGCCCGGAAGGGCGGTGGCCCGCATCCCTGACAGAACCGACCGAAAGCCCCTCTCATGATCATCGTCACCGGCGCCACCGGGCAGCTCGGCCGCCTCGTCGTGGAAGACCTCCTCACCCGGGTCCCCGCCGACCAGATCGTCGCGGCCGTCCGCACCCCGCAGAAGGCCGCCGACCTCGCCGAACGCGGCGTCCAGGTCCGTGAGGCCGACTACGACCGCCCCGACACCCTCAAGACCGCCTTCGAGGATGCCGACAAGATCCTGCTGATCTCCGGCAACGACTTCGGCCGCCGCGTCCAGCAGCACCAGGCCGTCATCGACGCCGCCAAGGACGCGGGCGCCGGCCTCCTGGCGTACACCAGCGTCCTTCACGCCGACACATCCACCCTGCCCGTCGCCCCCGAGCACCAGGCCACCGAGGAAGCGATCAAGGCCAGTGGCCTGACCCACAGCCTGCTGCGCAACGGCTGGTACAACGAGAACTACATCCCCACCGCCCAGCAGGGCGCGGCCACCGGCACGATCATCGGCAGCGCCCGCGACGGTCGTATCTCCTCGGCCTCGCGCGCCGACTACGCCGCAGCCGCCGCCGCGGTCCTCACCGGCGACGGCCACGACAACACCGTCTACGAACTGTCCGGCGACACCGTCTTCACCATGGACGACGTCGCCGCCAACACCACCGCTGTCACCGGCACCCCGGTCACCTACCAGGACCTGCCGGCCCAGGACCACGCCAGGGCCCTGGCCGAGGCCGGTCTGCCCGAGCCGGTCGTTCAGATGCTCCTCGCGATCGACGCCGGCACCGCCGACGGCCAGCTGGCCGGCACCACCGGTGACCTCTCCCGCCTCATCGGACGGCCCACCACCGCACTGCGCGCGACCCTCACCGCCGCACTCGCCCACTGAACCAGCCGTACACGCCGTTCTTCACGGGCGGCCGGTCACGCGCCGCCGCCTGCCTCCGCCGCTCGTCCCCCTTTCAAGGAGATCCCCATGTCCACCACGCCCTCCTCTGCCACCACCGCATCGGCCCAGTCCATACCTTCCGGGCCCAGCCGGGCCGCCGCCACGGGATGGCTGATCGGGGGCATCGTGGCCGCGAGCATCGCCAACGCGCTCATCGCCCTGATCGCCCTGGCGGCGGGGGCCTCGAAGGACTTCCAGCCCCTCCAGCCCGGCGCCTACGTCTCCTTCACCGTCCTGGGCGTCCTCATCGGCGCGGCCGGCTGGGCGGTCGTCCGCCGGCGCTCGGCGGATCCGCGCGCCCTGCTGGCCCGGCTGGTCCCCGCCGTCGTGATCGTCTCCCTCGTCCCCGACCTGGCGATGTTCGTCAGCGACTACAAGCCGCACGCGGACGCCGCGGGGATCATCGCCCTGATGCTCATGCACGTCGCGGTCGCCGCCATCGCCGTCGCCACCTACCCGCGCGCCCTGCCCCTGAACGACACGCCCCGCAGCTGACCCGGGCCACCCGCTTTGCGGCCCGTCCGCGGCAAGCCCCGGAGCCGAGCCGCCCAACCCCAGACCGGGAGGTCACCATGCAGCAGGAGACAGTCGGCGTCGGACTTGAAGCGTCAAGTTACCGTGAGGGTATGAACACCGATGAGCCCCGCTGGCTGGACGCCGAGGAACAGCAGACCTGGCTCGCCATGGTCAGCATGCTGGTCAGCCTCCCCGCCGCCCTCGACGCCCAGTTGCAGCGCGACGCCGGCATCTCCCACTTCGAGTACCAGGTCCTCGCCGGACTCTCCATGTCCCCCGACCGCACCCTGCGGATGAGGGACCTGGCCGACTTCGCCGAAGCCTCCCTCTCCCGGCTCTCCCACACCGCCAAACGCCTGGAGAGCAAAGGCTGGCTCACCCGCACCCCCGACCCCGCCGACGGCCGATCCACCCTGGCGATCCTGACCGACGCTGGCTGGGACAAGGTCGTGGCCACCGCCCCCGGCCACGTCGCCGAAGTACGCCGCCTGGTCATCGACCCCCTGACCAAGACACAGGCCAAGCAGCTGCGCGAGATCAGCCACCGCGTCAACGACGCCATCAACCCCGACCGCACCTGCCCCCCGATGCTCAACCCCTGACCGGCACCAGCCCCCAGGACCGGCCACGGCGCATCAGCCCCCCGCCCCACGTGTTCGATCACCCGCATCCGCCCGGAGGCCCGCCATGACCGACCCGCTCAACCCCGCGATACCCGCAGGCGCCTACGACGCCTTCCTCCCCGGCGCCCTCACCCGGGCCGCCGCACACCGCCCCTGGACCCCCGCCGACGGACCCCTGCCCGCGATATACCTCAGCCACGGCGCCCCGCCGCTCTTCGACGACGGCCCCTGGCTGCGTGAGCTGTCCGACTGGGCCCTGGCCCTGCCCAAGCCCAAAGCCATCGTGATCGTCTCCGCGCACTGGGAGGACGCCCCGCTGATGCTGTCGGCCCCCGCGGCCGGCACACCGCTGTACTACGACTTCGGCGGCTTCCACCGGCGCTACTACCAGATGCGCTACGCCACCCCCGACGCCACCGCCCTCGCCGCCCGCCTCGCCGCGATGATGCCCGACGCCGAACCCGTCCACCAGCACCCCACCCGCGGCCTGGACCATGGCGCCTGGATCCCGCTGATGGCCATGTACCCACTGGCCGACATCCCCGTCGTACAGATGTCCATGCCCACCCACGACCCCCAGCGCCTCCTCGCCCTCGGCCGCCGCCTGGCCCCCCTGCGCGACGAAGGCATCCTCGTCATCGGCTCCGGCTTCATGGTCCACGGCCTGCCCTACATCACCCGCGGCATGATGCTCCACGGCACCGTCCCCGCCTGGTCCTCCGGCTTCGACGACTGGGCCGCCGACGCCCTCGCCCGCGGCGACGTCGACGAACTCGCCGCCTACGCAACCCGCGCACCCGGCATGCCCTACGCCCACCCCACCCCCGAGCACTACCTCCCCATCTTCATCACCCTCGGCACCGCCCAGAACCCCGAACAGCCCGCCCGCACCGTCATCGACGGCTACATGGCCGGCCTCGCCAAACGCTCCTTCCAACTGGCCTGACCCCCACCACGACCCCACCCCCACGCTCCAGGAACCAGGCCGGCAATGACCGCTCCCATTCGCGGTCACTGCGCAACGAGCACCACCGCCGCACCAAACTCAGCAGACCTTCCAGCCCTTGTTCTGCCTACGCACATGATCCGAAGGAAACGGCCTAGGCCGTTTCCTTCGGATCACTTTGCTGACCGGATGGATGGCGGCGTGGCGGAGTCCGGCGTCCGGCCTGGCCCGAAGTGATGACCGACGCGAGCGGCCGGCAACGGCCGTGGGCGGCGACGGCCCGCTCCGGGGCGCCCTTCCTGTATCGGCCTGC
>NZ_JBEXQW010000091.1:0-14094 GCF_040612775.1 Streptomyces sp. NPDC006339 | reverse complement strand
CAGCACGATCGGCTCTCGGTGTTCTGCATGGTCCTGTCTCCCTGTGCGGTGGGGGCCCCGGGACGGGCCTTCACGAGGCCTGCGCGAACCGCTCGCGCAGCGCCGCCGGGGCCAGGACCTCCGCCTCCGGCCCGAGCCCCAGCAACTGGCCGAAGGCGACCTCCTCGTTCTCCACCCGCAGGGTCACCCGCACCCGGCCGTCCTCCTCCCGGGCCGCCGCCAGCGCCTCCTCGGCGGCCGCCCGGTCCGTCACGTACGGCAGCCGCCGCGCGCCCGCCTCGGTGAGCCGCAGCACCACCTCCGCGCGCAGCAGGGAGCGCGCGAACTCGGCCGACCGCTCGGCCCAGAACCCCGCCAGGTCGAAGTCCGCGTCCCGTACGAAGTGCTCCTCGCCGGGCACGACGTCCGTGAACCGGTCCACCCGATAGGTGCGGTACGAGGAGCCCGCCCGGGCGCACACGTACCAGACGCCGGCCTTCAGCACGAGGCCGTACGGTTCGAGCTCCCGTTCCACCTCGCCGTCACCGCGCCGGTAGCGGGCGGAGATCCGCCGGTCGTCCCACACCGCCTCGGCGACCGCCGGCAGCAGCTCCGGTGTCCGAGGCTCCTGGTACCAGCCGGGCGCGTCCAGATGGAAGCGCTGCGCCGCCGACCGGGGCGCGTCCGCCAGCGACGGCAGCAGCGCCGCCGACACCTTCAGGCGGGCCGCCGAGGCCGCGTCCTCCAGACCCATGTCCCGCAGCGCCTGCGGCAGCCCGGACAGGAACAGCGCCTCCGCCTCCCCGCGGGCCAGCCCCGTCAGCCGGGTCCGGTAGCCGCCGACCAGGCGGTAGCCGCCCGCCCGCCCCCGGTCCGCGTACACCGGAACCCCCGCCTCCGAGAGGGCGAGGGCGTCGCGGGTGACGGTCCGCTCCGACACCTCCAGCTCGGCGGCGAGTTCGGCGGCGGTCATGGACGGGCGGTTCTGCAGCAGCAGGACCATCTTGATGAGACGGGCGGCACGCATGACCCCATCATGCGTGCCGCCCGTGCCCCTGTGTTCTCCGTGGCCCTTACAGGCCGTAGCGCTCGCGCGCCTCCTTCACGGCCGTCGCCTGGACCTCGCCGCGGCGGGCGAGCTGGGCCAGGGCGGCGACCACGATCGACTGGGCGTCGACGCCGAAGTGGCGGCGGGCCGCCTCGCGGGTGTCCGACAGGCCGAAGCCGTCGGCGCCCAGCGAGCTGTAGTCCTGCTCGACCCACTGCGCGATCTGGTCCGGGACCTGGCGCATGTAGTCGGAGACGGCCAGGACCGGGGAGTCCACGCCCGCCAGGGCCTGGCGGACGTACGGCACGCGCTCCTCGCCGCGCAGGAGGGCCGCGTCGGCCTCCAGCGCGTCGCGGCGCAGCTCGGTCCAGGAGGTCGCGGACCACACGTCGGCGGCCACGCCCCACTCGGCGGCGAGCAGCTTCTGCGCCTCCAGGGCCCAGTGGATGGCCGTGCCGGAGGACAGAAGCTGGATGCGCGAGGCGTTCGCGGGCAGCTCCAGGCCGGCCGACTCGGCCGTGTTGAAGCGGTAGAGGCCCCTGATGATGCCCTCGTCGATCCCGGCGCCGGCCGGCTTGGCCGGCTGCGGCAGGGGCTCGTTGTAGACGGTGAGGTAGTAGAAGACGTTCTGGTCCTCGCCCTCGGCCGCCTCGCCGTACATGCGGCGCAGGCCCTCCTTGACGATGGTCGCGACCTCGTAGGCGAACGCCGGGTCGTAGGTCAGCGCCGCCGGGTTGGTGGCCGCGATCATGGGGGAGTGGCCGTCGGCGTGCTGGAGGCCCTCACCGGTCAGGGTGGTGCGGCCGGCGGTGGCGCCGACGAGGAAGCCGCGGCCGAGCTGGTCGCCGAGCTGCCACATCTGGTCGGCGGTCCGCTGCCAGCCGAACATCGAGTAGAAGATGTAGAACGGGATCATCGCCTCGCCGTGCGTCGCGTACGACGTCGAAGCGGCGATGAAGTCGGCCATCGAGCCGGCCTCGGTGATGCCCTCGTTCAGGATCTGGCCGTTGACGGCCTCCTTGTAGTACATGAGCTGGTCGCGGTCGACCGGCTCGTACGTCTGGCCCTTCGGCGAGTAGATGCCGAGCGAGGGGAACAGCGACTCCATGCCGAAGGTGCGGGCCTCGTCGGGGACGATCGGCACCCAGCGCTTGCCGGTCTCCTTGTCGCGGACCAGGTCCTTGATCAGGCGCACGAAGGCCATCGTGGTGGCGACGGACTGCGAGCCGGAGCCCTTGTCGAAGGCGGCGAAGGTCTTCTCGGCCGGGGCCGGCAGCGGCGCGAGCGGGTGCACGCGGCGGGCCGGGGCCGGGCCGCCGAGGGCCGCGCGGCGCTCCTGGAGGTAGCGGACCTCCGGGGAGTCGGCGCCCGGGTGGCCGTAGGGGACCACGCCGTCGACGAACTGGGAGTCGGAGATCGGGAGCTCCAGGAGGTCCCGCATGTTCTTGAACTCGTCCGTCGACAGCTTCTTCATCTGGTGGTTCGCGTTCTTCGACGCGAAGCCCTCACCGAGGGTGAAGCCCTTCACGGTCTGCGCCAGGATGACGGTCGGCGCGCCCTTGAACTCGACGGCGGCCTTGTACGCGGCGTACACCTTGCGCGGCTCGTGACCGCCGCGGGAGAGGTGGAAGCACTCGAGGATCTTGTCGTCGCTCAGCAGCTTCGCCATCTCGACGAGCGCCGGGTCCTTGCCGAAGAAGTCCTCGCGGATGTAGGCGGCGTCGCGGGTCTGGTACGTCTGGACCTGCGCATCCGGCACCTCGCGGAGGCGGCGGACCAGGGCGCCGGTGGTGTCGAGCGCGAACAGCTCGTCCCAGGCGTTGCCCCACAGCGACTTGATCACGTTCCAGCCGGCGCCGCGGAACTGGGCCTCCAGCTCCTGCACGATCTTGAAGTTGGCGCGGACCGGGCCGTCGAGGCGCTGCAGGTTGCAGTTGACGACGAAGGTCAGGTTGTCCAGACCCTCGCGGGCCGCCAGCGCGAGGGCGGCGGTCGACTCGGGCTCGTCCATCTCGCCGTCGCCGAGGAAGGCCCAGACGTGCGAGGAGGAGACGTCCTTGATGCCGCGGTTGGTCAGGTAGCGGTTGAAGCGCGCCTGGTAGATCGCGGAGAGCGGGCCGAGGCCCATGGAGACGGTGGGGAACTCCCACAGCCAGGGCAGGCGGCGCGGGTGCGGGTAGGAGGGCAGGCCGTTGCCGCCGGCCTCCTGCCGGAAGTTGTCGAGGTGCGTCTCGTTCAGACGGCCGTCGAGGAAGGCGCGGGCGTAGATGCCGGGGGAGGCGTGGCCCTGGATGTAGAGCTGGTCGCCGGAGCCGGCGGCGTCGCCGGACTCCTTGCCCTTGAAGAAGTGGTTGAAGCCGGTCTCGTAGAGCCAGGCCGCGGAGGCGAAAGTGGCGATGTGGCCGCCGACGCCGTGCTTGGCGCCGCGGGTGACCATCGCGGCCGCGTTCCAGCGGTTCCAGGCGGTGATCTTCCGCTCCATCTCCTCGTCGCCGTCGATGACCGGCTCGGCGGAGGTGGGGATGGTGTTGACGTAGTCCGTCTCCAGGAGCTTGGGCAGGGCCAGGCCGGCG
The DNA here is from genome assembly GCF_040612775.1 of Streptomyces sp. NPDC006339. Taxonomy (NCBI): domain Bacteria; kingdom Bacillati; phylum Actinomycetota; class Actinomycetes; order Kitasatosporales; family Streptomycetaceae; genus Streptomyces; species Streptomyces sp. NPDC006339. The sequence goes on along the minus strand of NZ_JBEXQW010000091.1, from coordinate 10,494 downwards.
CCCTCGGCGTGCTGGAGCGTGCGGCGCATCAGGTAGGCGGCCCGGTGGGGGCCGGCGGCCTTGGTGACGGCGTCCAGGGAGGCCGCCCACTCGGCGGTCTCCTCGGTGTCACGGTCCGGCAGCTGGTCGAGCTCGCTCGGAATCTTGCCTACGGGATCGGTCATGATCGCCGCCTTCCGGACAGGTGGGGGTGGAGATAAAGGGGCCTTGTCTGGCAGGACAGGGCGGTGGGCCGGGGTACGGCCCGCCGAAGACTGTAAGCCGCCGATCGATGATCGATCAAAGCTTCGCAGAGAAAAAGATGCCCGAAGCGCCAAAGTCGGCACAGGGTGCCGCCCGGAAGGGCACCCGGTGCCTTGTTTTCGCAGGCGGGCCTGGAAGTCTGAGAAGCCCCTCGCACAAACGAGCGGGCCCGCCGGAAACGGCGGACCCGCGAAGGACGGTGGCCAAAAACAGCAGGCTCAGGCGCGAGCCTCGGCTCGGGCGCGGGGCCTCGGCTCAGGCGCGCGGCGCGCAGCCGAGCACATGCGCCTTCACCAGCGCCCCGATGTTCGGATCGGCCCGGCGGAACGCCTCCACCAGCTCCTGGTGCTCCTCCGCGTACGACTTCTGCACCGTGCCCAGCCAGCGGATCGACAGCGCCGTGAACACCTCGATGCCCAGGCCCTCCCAGGTGTGCAGCAGCACGCTGTTCCCGGCCGCCTTCACCAGCTCCCGGTGGAAAGCCACCGTGTGCCGCACCTGCGCCGTGCCGTCGGAGACCGCGTCCGCCTCGTACAGGGCCGCCACGTGCGGCTCCAGGGCCGAGCAGTCCGCCGACAGCCGGGGCGCCGCCAGCTCCGCCGCGATCTGCTCCAGACCGGCCCGTACGGGATAGCTCTCCTCCAGGTCGGCGGCCGTCAGATTCCGCACCCGGACGCCCTTGTTGGGCGCCGACTCGATCAGCCGCAGCGACTCCAGCTCCCGCAGCGCCTCCCGGACCGGGGTCTGCGAGACCTCCAGCTCCGTCGCGATCCGTCGCTCCACGATGCGCTCGCCCGGCTTCCAGCGTCCGCTGACGATGCCCTCCACGATGTGCTCGCGGATCTGCTCGCGCAGCGAATGGACGACGGGCATGGTCATGGGGGCCGCTCCTTAGGAGTCACTGGACCCTTAGACAATACGGCGGCGCCCCCGCCCGGAAACACATCCGGACGGGGGCGCCGCAGGTGAGGCTTGTTACGTTGCCTTTCGGCCCCGCGCCTTACAGACCGAGGTCGACCTCGAACTCGCCGGCCTCCAGGATCGCCTTGACGGCGGTCAGGTAGCGGGCGGCGTCGGCGCCGTCCACCAGCCGGTGGTCGTACGACAGGGCCAGGTAGGTCATGTCGCGGATGCCGATCACGGTGCCCTCGGGGGTCTCGATGACGGCCGGACGCTTCACGGTGGCGCCGATGCCCAGGATGGCGACCTGGTTCGGCGGCACGATGACGGTGTCGAACAGCGCACCGCGCGAACCGGTGTTGCTGATGGTGAAGGTCGCGCCCGAGAGCTCGTCCGGCGTGATCTTGGAGGCGCGCACCTTGCCCGCCAGGTCCGCCGTGGCCTTGGAGATACCGGCGATGTTGAGGTCGCCCGCACCCTTGATGACCGGGGTCATCAGGCCCTTCTCGGAGTCCACCGCGATACCGATGTTCTCGGTGTCGAAGTAGGTGATCGTGCCCTCGTCCTCGTTGATCCGGGCGTTGATGACCGGGTGGGCCTTCAGCGCCTGGGCCGCCGCCTTCACGAAGAACGGCATCGGGGAGAGCTTGACGCCCTCACGGGCGGCGAAGGCGTCCTTCGCCCGGGCGCGCAGCTTCATCAGCTTGGTGATGTCGACCTCGACCACCGTGGTGAGCTGGGCCTGGCCGTGCAGCGCCTTCATCATGTTGTCGCCGATGACCTTGCGCATGCGGGTCATCTTGACCGTCTGGCCGCGCAGCGGGGAGACCTCCAGGGCGGGGGCCTTCGGAGCGGCGGCGGCCGGGGCGGCGGCGGGAGCCGGGGCGGCCTTCTTGGCCTCGGCGGCCGCGAGGACGTCCTGCTTGCGGATACGGCCGCCGACGCCGGTGCCCTTGACGGCCGCCAGGTCGACACCGTTCTCGGTGGCGAGCTTGCGGACCAGCGGGGTCACGTAGGCGCCGTCCTCCGCCGGCTGTGCGGCGGCGGGGGCCGGGGCAGCGGCGGCGGGGGCGGCGGCCGGAGCCGGGGTCACCGGAGCCGGAGCGGCCACCGGGGCGGCGGGCTGAGCCGGGGCCGGGGCGGGCGCCGGAGCGGCCGGGGCCGCCGGAGCGGGGGCCGGGGCCGGAGCGGCCGGGGCCTCCTGGGCCGGGGCCGGAGCGGCGGCGGGGGCCGGGGCCTCCTGGGCCGGGGCGGCACCGGCGGCGCCGATGACGGCCAGCTTCGCGCCGACCTCGGCGGTCTCGTCCTCGCCGACGACGATCTCGAGCAGCACACCGGAGGCCGGGGCCGGGATCTCGGTGTCGACCTTGTCCGTGGAGACCTCGAGCAGCGGCTCGTCGGCCTCGACGGTCTCGCCGACCGACTTCAGCCAGCGGGTGACGGTGCCCTCGGTGACGGACTCGCCGAGCGCCGGCAGGACGACGTCGGTGCCCTGGGCCGAGCCGCCGCCGGCGGTGGCCTCGGCGGTCGGGGCCGGGGCCGGCTCCTGGACGTCGGTGGACGGGGTGGCCTGCGGCGCCGGGGCGGCCGGGGCCTCCTGAGCCGGGGCCTCCTGGGCCGGAGCCGGGGCGGCCTCGGCGGCGGGCGCCGGGGCGGCCGCGGGGGCGCCCGAGCCGTCGTCGATGATGGCCAGCTCGGCGCCGACCTCGACCGTCTCGTCCTCGGCGACCTTGATGGAGGCCAGGATGCCCGAGGCGGGGGCGGGGATCTCGGTGTCGACCTTGTCGGTCGAGACCTCGAGCAGCGGCTCGTCGGCCTCGACACGCTCACCCTCGGCCTTGAGCCAGCGGGTGACGGTGCCCTCGGTGACGCTCTCGCCGAGCGCCGGCAGGGTTACGGAAACCGACATGGTTTCAGTTGCTCCTCACGAATTGCGGAAAGTGGTCGTCGCGCCCGTAGATGACGTGAGCGTCAGTCGTGCGAGTGCAGAGGCTTGCCGGCCAGGGCCAGGTGGGCCTCGCCGAGAGCCTCGTTCTGCGTCGGGTGGGCGTGGATGAGCTGCGCGACCTCGGCCGGCAGCGCCTCCCAGTTGTAGATGAGCTGCGCCTCGCCCACCTGCTCGCCCATGCGGTCACCGACCATGTGGACGCCGACCACGGCACCGTCCTTGACCTGGACGAGCTTGATCTCGCCCGCGGTCTTCAGGATCTTGCTCTTGCCGTTGCCCGCGAGGTTGTACTTCAGGGCGACGACCTTGTCCGCGCCGTAGATCTCCTTGGCCTTGGCCTCGGTGATGCCGACGGAGGCGACCTCGGGGTGGCAGTACGTCACCCGCGGCACGCCGTCGTAGTCGATCGGGACGGTCTTCAGACCGGCCAGCCGCTCCGCCACCAGGATGCCCTCGGCGAAGCCGACGTGCGCGAGCTGGAGCGTCGGGACCAGGTCGCCGACCGCGGAGATCGTGGGCACGTTGGTCCGCATGTACTCGTCGACGAGGACATAGCCGCGGTCCATCGCGACGCCCTGCTCCTCGTAGCCGAGACCGGCCGAGACCGGGCCGCGGCCGATGGCGACGAGCAGCACCTCGGCCTCGAAGGTCTTGCCGTCGGCGAGGGTGACCTTGACACCGTTCTCGGTGTACTCGGCCGACTGGAAGAAGGTGCCCAGGTTGAACTTGATGCCGCGCTTGCGGAAGGCGCGCTCGAGCAGCTTGGAGCTGTTCTCGTCCTCGACCGGGACGAGGTGCTTCATGCCCTCGATGACCGTGACGTCGGTGCCGAAGGACTTCCAGGCCGAGGCGAACTCGACGCCGATGACACCGCCGCCGAGGATGATCGCGGACTCCGGGACCCGGTCCAGGGTCAGCGCGTGGTCCGAGGTGATGATCCGGTTGCCGTCGATCTCCAGACCCGGCAGGGACTTCGGCACGGAGCCGGTGGCGAGGAGGACGTGACGTCCCTCGACGCGGCGGCCGTCCACATCGACGGAGGTGGGGGAGGACAGGTGACCGGTGCCCTCGATGTACGTCACCTTGCGGGAGGCGACGAGACCCTGCAGACCCTTGTAGAGGCCCGAGATCACGTCGTCCTTGTACTTGTGCACGGCCTTGATGTCGATGCCCTCGAAGGAGGCACGGACACCGAACTGCTCCGCCTCGCGCGCCTGGTCGGCGACCTCGCCGGCGTGGAGCAGGGCCTTCGTCGGGATGCAGCCGTTGTGCAGGCAGGTGCCGCCGAGCTTGTTCTTCTCGATCAGTGCGACGTCCAGGCCAAGCTGCGCTCCGCGCAGCGCCGCGGCGTAACCGCCGCTACCGCCGCCGAGGATCACTAGGTCGAAAACGGTGCTGGCGTCGTTCGCCACGTCACGTCCTCCATGCATGTGCGCTCGTCGCCCGTCTTCGGTGACGGGGCGGCGGCTGGTTCCGGCCGCTTTTCTTCGGCCCTGTGGTGGGGGCCCTGTCCTGCCGAGAACCCATCTTCGCACTTGTTGCCGGACGACGGGACGCGGGGCCGGGCAGTGAGACGGCCGATCGTCCGTACGGGCGGGTGGCGGAGGCGTACGAACCTACGGATTTCGTCGCGCCTACGGATTTCGTCACGGGCGAACGCGACCGGGTACGCGTACGGCCCCGGGGCTCGCGTCCCCGGGGCCGTACGGATCACCGTGTGATCAGAGCTCGCCCTCGGCGGTCAGCTCCGCGAGCCGCACCAGCGTGCGGACCGAGGACCCCGTGCCGCCCTTCGGGGTGTAGCCGTAGGGGGCGCCCTCGTGGAAGGCCGGGCCCGCGATGTCCAGGTGGGCCCAGGTGATGCCCTCGCCCACGAACTCCTGCAGGAACAGACCGGCCACCAGGCCGCCGCCCATCCGCTCGCCCATGTTGGCGATGTCGGCGGTCGGGGAGTCCATGCCCTTGCGCAGGTCCGCCGGCAGCGGCATCGGCCAGGACTGCTCGCCGACCTCCTCGGCGATCTCGTGGATCGCGGTGCGGTAGTCGTCGTCGTTGGCCATGATGCCGAAGGTGCGGTTGCCGAGCGCCAGGACCATGGCACCGGTCAGGGTGGCCACGTCGACGATCGCGTCCGGGTTCTCCTCGGACGCCTTGGTCAGGGCGTCCGCGAGGACCAGCCGGCCCTCGGCGTCCGTGTTGAGGACCTCGACGGTCTTGCCGCTGTACATGCGCAGCACGTCGCCCGGGCGGACGGCGGAGCCCGACGGCATGTTCTCGGCCAGCGCCAGCCAGCCGGTGACGTTGACGGCGAGGCCCAGACGGGCGGCGGCCACGACGGTGGCGAACACGGCGGCGGCACCGCTCATGTCGCACTTCATCGTCTCGTTGTGCCCGGCCGGCTTCAGGGAGATGCCGCCCGAGTCGTAGGTGATGCCCTTGCCGACCAGGGCGAGGGTCCGCTCCGCCTTCGGGTGCGTGTAGGCGATGCGGACGAGGCGCGGCGGGTTCTCCGAGCCGGAGCCGACGCCCAGGATGCCGCCGTATCCGCCCTTGGTGAGCGCCTTCTCGTCGAGGACCTGGACCTTCAGACCGTGCTCCTTGCCGGCGGCCTGCGCGGCGGCGGCGAAGGCGGCCGGGGTCAGGTCGTTCGGCGGCTGGTTGATCAGGTCGCGGGCGCGGTTCATCTCCTCCGCGACGGCGATCGCGCGCTCCACGGCGGCCTTGTGGGCCTTGTCGCGGGGCTTGGCGCCGAGCAGGGCGACCTCGGCCAGCGGCTTCTTCCGGTCCGGGCCGTTCTCCTGGTACGCGGTGTAGGCGTACGCGCCGAGCAGGGCGCCCTCGGCGACGGCGCCGGCGTCCGCGGGCGAGGCGATCGGCAGCGCGAAGCCGGCCTTCTTCGAGCCGGTCAGGGAGCGGGCGGCAACGCCGGCGGCGCGCCGCAGAGCCTCGCCCCGGTAGGCGTCCCCGTCCTCGGGGGCGGAGCCCAGGCCGACGGCCAGGACGACCGGGGCCTTGAGACCGGCGGGGGAGGGCAGCTTGGTCGCCTCACCCTCGGCGCCGGAGGCGCCCAGCGTCTCCAGGACGGCGGCGAGACCACCGTCGAATGCCTGGTCGACGGCCTCGGCGCCGGGGGCCACGACGAGCGTCTTGCCGGACTTCGCGACGCCGACCACGACGGCGTCGGCGCGCAACGTCGCCGCTCCGGCGGTGCTGAGAGTGAGAGCAGTCACGGTGGTGAAATCTCGCTTCCGTTGAGTTCTGTGGCGGTCGAGGGATGGGCCGACCGTGCCCGCCGCATCGTATTTCGGCCCGATGAGCGCCGGGAATGAGCCTACGCTCGCTCACCGCTCTCGCTCACGGGGGCTTTGATTCACTCGTCCGAGGTGTCTCTTTCGGGTTTACGTCCCGGGCCCGCCGGCCTCGTCCCACACTCGCCTCAACCGCGCGAGGACGCCCCACCGCCCTTCGCCTCATCTGCGACATCTCCACAGGACCCGCCGTCCGGCGGGCGCCTGCCGAGGGGGGACACCCACCGATGGACTCCGGCCGATTCCGCACGCCCAGAACCACCGCCGCCGCCCCCGTCCCGGCCACCGGCCGCGGCCGGCGGGCCCGCACACCCCGCTCGGTCCGCGCCCCCAGGGCCGCCAGGCTGGCCGCGCTGGCCGCCGCCGGACTGCTCGCCACCGTCGTGCCCTCCGCGCAGGCGGGCGCCGCCGAGCCGGCCCCGCGGGTCGACCTGACCGTCCTCGTCGTCGACGACGGCGGCAGCGCGATCCGGGCCATCACCGCCGAGTTGAAGAGCACCGGCGTCCCGTACCGCACCCTCGACCTGAACGACGAGCACCGCCCGCTCCTCACCCCCGGCTTCCTCAGCGAACCCGGCGACGGCGCGACCGGCCGGCCGCGCGCCCGCTACCAGGGCGTCGTCCTGCCGCACGAGGCCGCCTTCGGCCCCGACTCCGCCGAGCACGCCGCGCTCGTCGCGTACGAGAAGGCGTACGGCATCCCGCAGGTCGACGCCTCCACCTGGGCCCACCCCGGCGTCGGCCTCGACTACACGTCGGACGGCGGCTGGTCCGGCGTCCTCGACGGCGCCCGCGCCCACGTCACCCCCGCCGGACAGGCCGGCCCCTTCCGCGACCTGCGCGGCCCGGTGACCTTCGAGGACAACGACCCGGAGGTCTCCGAGAGCTACGGCTACGCGGGCCGCCCCCGGGCCGGATACACCAGCTACCTCGACATGCCCGCGGCGGACGGCGGCCGGATCAGCCTGGTCGGCGAGTACGCCCACGACGGGCGGCGCGAACTCGTCGTCACCTTCGCCTACAACCCGCACCAGCGCCAGTTCCGGGTCCTCGCCCGCGGCATCGTCGAATGGCTCACCCAGGGCGTCCACCTCGGCGGGAGCCGCAACTACCTCTCCGTGCACGTCGACGACGTCCTCGCGCCCGACGCCCGCTGGGACCCGGTGCGCGACTGCACGCCCGGCGACCTCGACTGCCCCGGCGGCCAGGGCGAGGCCGGCGAGAACCCCATCCGGATGACCGCCGCCGACGCCGCCCACGCCGCCGCCTGGCAGAAGTCCTCCGGGTTCCTCCTCGACATGGTCTACAACGGCGGCCAGGGCGAGCAGTGGAAGGCCGAGCACGGCGGCACCGACCCGCTCGCCGCCCGCCTGATCGCCGACCGCGACCGGTACAGGTGGATCAACCACACCTACACCCACCCCTTCCTCGGCTGCGTCCAGGACACCACCACCGTCCCCTGGAGCTGCGCCAAGGACACCACCGGCGCCACGAGGTGGACGAGCCGCGCCGAGATCTCCGCCCAGATCCGCGCCAACCTCGACTGGGCGTACGGCAAGGGCATCTCCGTCGACCGCACCGAACTCGTCACCGGCGAGCACTCCGGCCTCAGGACCCTGCCGCAGCAGCCCGTGGACAACCCGAACCTCGCCCCGGCGCTCGCCGACAACGGCGTCCGGTGGACCGCGAGCGACAACTCCCGCGAGCCGGGGCAGCGTTCCGTCGGCACCGGCCACGGCGCCGCGCTGACCGTCCCCCGCCACCCCATGAACGTGTACTACAACGTGGGCACCGCCGCCGAGATGACCGACGAGTACAACTGGATCCACACCTCGCGCGCCGACGGCGGCAGCGGCCTCTGCGAGGACAACCCGGCCTCCGCCTGCCTGCCCGCCCCGCTCGACACCGCCACCGGCTACGCCACCCACATCGTGCCGCAGGAGGCCCGCACCGCCCTCTCCCACGTCCTCGGCAACGACCCCCGGCCGCACTACGTCCACCAGTCCAACCTCGCCGAGGAGCGCCTCCTCTACCCGGTCCTCGACAAGGTCCTCGCCGACTACCGGGAGCTTTTCGCCGCCAACACCCCGCTCGTCAACCCGCCGCAGCGGGAGGTCGGGGCCGAGCTGAGCCGCCGTACGGCCTGGGAGGCGGCGCTCGCCGCCGGCCAGGTCACCGCCTACCGCGTCGGCGCCACCGTCACCGTCAAGGCGCCCGCCGGAATCGCCGTCCCGGTCACCGCCCCCGAGGGCACGCGCAAGCAACTCCTCCTCGGGACCACGGCGTTCGGCAGCCCGTACGCGGGCACGCGGTCGGCCTGGACCGCACCCGAACCGCTCCAGAGCGCGATCACCCTCCGACTGCCGACCACCTGATCGCCGCCACCAGCCGTTCACGTTCCGGGGGGACACCGCACATGCCGAGCAGTGGCCGTCATGTCACCATGCTCACCGAAGGCACCTATCCGCACGTCCACGGCGGCGTCAGCACCTGGTGCGACCAACTGATCCGGGGCATGCCCGAGGTCGACTTCCAGGTCCTCGCCCTCACCGGCAGCGGCCGCGAACCCGTCGCCTGGGAACTGCCTCCGAACCTCTCGCTGCACACCGCCTTCCCGCTCTGGGGCAGCCCCACGCGCGGCAGGGCGCCCCGCGGCCCCGCCCGCCGCCGCTTCCTCGACACCTGTGAACGCTTCCTGCTCTCGATCCTCGACCCCGCCGCGGGCTGCGACTTCGGCGAAGAGCTCCTCGCCCTGGCCGCACTCGCCCGCGACGGACGGCTCACCGCCGCCCTGCGCTCCGAGCGCACGCTCCGCTCGCTCATGTGGATCTGGTCCATGCCGCACCTGCCGACGGCCGCGGCCCGGCCCACCGTCCACGACGCCCTCACCGCCACCGACCTGCTGGAACACGCCCTGCGCCCGCTCGCCGCCCGGATCCCCGAGGGCCGTGTCGCGCACGCCGTCTCCAGCGGGCTCGCCACCCTCCCGGCGCTCGCCGCCCAGCACTTCGAAGGGGTGCCCTTCCTGCTCACCGAACACGGCATCTATCTGCGCGAGCGCTACCTCGGCTACCGCACCGAGCCCCAGCGCTTCCCCGTCAAATCGTTCCTCCTCGGGTTCTACCGGGAGCTCAACTCCCTCGGCTACCGCAAGGCCGACCTCATCACCCCCTGCAACCGCTACAACCGGCGCTGGGAGGAACGCGGCGGCGCCCCCGCCGACCGCATCCGCACCGTCTACAACGGCGTCGACCCCACCGCCTTCCCCTGGGCCGGACCCGAACCGGAGACCCCCACCCTGAGCTGGGTGGGCCGCGTCGACCCCATCAAGGACCTGGAGACACTGATCCGGGCGTACGCGATCTGCCGCGCCGAACTCCCCGAGCTGCGGCTGCGCCTGTTCGGCCCGGTCCCGGCCGGCAACGAGGACTACCGCACCCGTCTGGAGAAGCTGGCGGCCGAACTCGGCGTCACCGACGGCGTGACCTTCGAGGGCCGCGCCTCCGACGTCGCGGGGGCCTACGCGGCCGGCAACGTCGTCATGCTCTCCTCGATCAGCGAGGGCTTCCCCTTCTCCCTCATCGAGGCCATGTCCTGCGGCCGCGCCACCGTCTCCACCGACGTCGGCGGCGTGCGCGAGGCCGTCGGCGACACCGGCCTCGTCGTGCCGCCCCGCGAACCGGCCGTGATGGCCGCCGCCGTCACCGACCTGCTGCGCGACCCCACCCGCCGCGCCGACCTCGCCCGCAGGGCCCGGCAACGGGTCGTCGACCGCTTCACCCTGCACCGCTCGGTCGACGGCTTCCGCCGCATCTACCTGGAGCTCGCCGGCCGGCCCGCCGCGCCGAGGCCCGAACCCGACGACTGGACGGTCCGCCTCACCGACCCGTGGCGCACCGGCCTGATGGAAGGCGCGTGGGCATGAGCGGTTCCCTCTGGCTGACGAACGGCACGATGAAGGACGCCCTCCCGGCCCTCCCGACGCTCCCGACGCTCCCGCGCCAGCGCGGCGGCACGTCCGCGGGCGCGTCCGGGACCACCACCGCTCCGGGGACGGCCCCCGCCCCGGCCGCCGCCCCCGGCACCGCCGCGTGC
>NZ_JBEXQW010000090.1:0-15168 GCF_040612775.1 Streptomyces sp. NPDC006339 | reverse complement strand
TCGCCGACCGAGCGGGCCGTCTTCGTGCTGCGCGAGGCGTTCGACGTCGGCTACGACGAGATCGCGGCCGCCGTCGACAAGAGCCCCGCGGCCGTTCGGCAGATAGCCCACCGCGCCCGTCGGCATGTCGACGCCCGCCGCCCCCGCCAGGTGGTCCCCCGGAGCGTGGCCGACGCGGCGCTGGAGTCGTTCCGGCGGGCCGTCGAGTCCGGCGACCCCCAGGGGCTGCTCGACGTGCTCGCCCCGCAGGTCGTCCTGGTGAGCGATGGCGGGGGCTTCAAGAAGGCATCGCCGCGGCCGGTCACCGGCGCCGACAAGGTGGCCCGCTTCATGCTCGGCGGGCTGCGCAGGGCCAGGACCACGACGATGATCCGGATCGAGCTGGACCCCACCCTGGTCAACGGCAGCCCCGCGCTGCTCGTCCGCATGGACGGAGAGGTCGACGGCGTCCTCGCGATCCGGGTCGAGGACGCCCGTATCGCCGGCCTCTACTACGTCCGCAACCCCGAGAAGCTGAGCCGCCTCGGCTCCGAGACCCCGCTCAGCCTCGGCTGAACGGCGATGATGACCGCATGACCTCATCCTTCGCATCCCTGCTGCCGAGTACCGAACGCGCCCTGCTCCACCGGATCGCGGTCGCGCAGACCGAGGGGCGCTCGCCCTCCTTCGCCGCCGGGGTGGTGCGGGAGGGGCGGGCCGTCTGGTTCGGGTCGCGTAGCTGTGTCGACGGGCACGAGCCGGACGCCGGGACGCAGTTCCGGATCGGCTCGATCACCAAGGTCTTCACCGCCGTCCTGGTGATGCGGCTGCGGGACGAAGGGCTCCTCGGGCTCGACGACCCACTGAAGAAGCACCTGAAGGGCACCGGCGTGGGCGAGGTGACGATCGCTCAGCTCCTCGGGCACAGCGCCGGTCTGGCCGCGGAGACACCGTCGCCGTGGTGGGAGCGCACGCCCGGTACGACGCGGCCCGAACTGGCCGACGTGCTGGGGGAGCGGCCGATGCTGCACCCGGCGGGGCGAGTCCACCACTACTCCAACCCCGGCTACACGCTGCTCGGTTCGCTCGTCGAGGCCGTGCGCGGAGTGTCCTGGGAAGAGGCGCTGCGCCGCGAGATCCTGGAGCCGCTGGGGCTTGACCGGACGACCGCCCAGCCGGTCGCCCCGCACGCCGGCGGGTGGGCGGTGCATCCGTGGGCCGATGTGATGCTGCCCGAACCGGCGGAGGATCTGGGACTCATGGCGCCGGCCGGCCAGCTCTGGTCGACGGTCGGCGACCTCTGCCGCTTCGCCGCGTTCCTGGCGGAGGGAGACGACCGGGTGCTCCGCCGGGCGTCCGTGGAGGAGATGCGGGTGCCCGCGGTGCCGCCGGCGGCCGGTGACGGGCAGGGCGGGTACGGTCTCGGGCTCCAGGTGCTGCGCAGCGGAGACCGGACGCTCGTCGGGCACACGGGATCGCTCCCGGGCTTCGTCGCCTGCCTCTGGGTGAGCGTCGAGGACGGGCTGGCCTCGGTGGCCCTGGCCAACGCCACGTCCGGCCCCCTCACGTCCGTCGTGGCGGCCGATCTCGTACGGATCGTGGCGGAGGCCGAGCCGCGCATCCCGGAGCCCTGGCGGCCTCTTCCCGCGGCCGAGGTCGACGAGGATCTGCTCGCGCTGACCGGCCCCTGGTACTGGGGCACGTACGCGTACGGGCTCAGGCTCGGCGCCGGGCGCGGGGTGACCCTGGAGCCGCTGCGCGGCGTCGGACGGCGGGCCACGTTCCGGGCGTTGCCGGAGGGAGGCTGGATCGGCCTCGACGGTTACTACCAGGGAGAGACGCTCAGGGTGGTGCGGCGGCCGGACGGCACGGTGAGCCATCTCGACCTGGGCTCCTTCGTCTTCACCCGGGAGCCCTACGAGCAGGGGGACGCCGTGCCCGGTGGTGTGGACGAGGCGGGTTGGCGCGGCCTCTGACCGGCCCGGCATGTGACGGAGGGCGATGTTTCACGTGAAACATCGCCCTCCGTCGCCGGGACGGGCTCAGAGGGTCAGCTTGAAGCCCACGTGGGAGGGCTCGAAGCCGAGCCGCTCGTAGAACCGGTGGGCGTCGGTGCGCGTGACGTCCGAGGTGAGCTGCACCAGTCGGCAGCCATGCGCACGGGACTCCTCGACGGCCCACTCGATGAGGCGGGTGCCGAGCCCGCTGCCGCGCTCCTCCGCGTGGATGCGGACGCCCTCGATGATCGAGCGGGTGGTGCCCCGGCGGGAGAGGCCGGGGATGACGGTGAGCTGAAGCGTGCCGACGACCCGTCCCGCGCGCTCGGCGACGACCAGATGCTGGTTCGGATCCGGGGCGAGCCGGTCGAAGGCGGCGATGTACGGCGTGAGGTCGTCTGGCGACTCGCGCTGGGCGCCCAGCGGGTCGTCGGCGAGCATCGCGACGATCGCGGAAAGGTCTGCCCGCTCGGCGGGCCGAATCTCAAGATCGCTCATGAGACCGAGGCTACGCCTCCGGCCGGTCGGTTCAGACGGGAACGCCGAGTCCTTCGACGACGCGGACGAGCGGGGCCAGCTCGGGGTTCTTGGCGGCCTCGTCGAGCGCCTCGCGCAGGGCGGCGTCATTGGTGGGGCGGGCCTCGTCGAGCAGCTTCTGCCCGGCCTCGGTGACATCGGTGTAGATGCCGCGCCGGTCCGTGGCGCACAGGTAGCGGGTGAGCAGACCACGGTCCTCGAGGCGGGTGACGAGCCGGGTGGTCGCGCTCTGGCTGAGTACGACGGCGTCGGCGACCTGCTTCATCTGGAGGTGCCCGCCGGGGCCGTCGTGCTGACGGCTGAGGACGTCGAGGAGCGAGAACTCGCGAACACTGAGACCGTGCCGGGACTCCAGAGCGCGCTCGATGTGCGCCTCGATCCTGCCGTGCAGCAGGGAGAGGGCGCACCAGCCCTGGGAGAGGGCCGTCAGGGCGGGGTCCGTCGCCGTCATGGTCATTCCTCGCTTCCTCGGTCTCTCCTCGGTCCGGAGCGGCTCTCTACCAGAGTAGACGATGAAGCGCAAAAATCGGCGTGCGCAACTAATTCCGGCCTATCCCGCGGCGACGGTCAGCGGTGCGAAACGGCGGCTCCAGTCGCCCGGGAGGTCGGGCAGGGAGCGGATCATGATGGTCGTCGTGGCGATCTGATCGAGGCCGTTCGACTTCAGCCAGGTCAGCAGCGAGGTGTGGCGGGTGTCGACGTCCGTGCGCAGCGGCCGGTCCGTGGCGGCGGCCAGCGAGGCGACCAGCGCCTGCGCCGTGCCCGGGTCCCGGGCGATCAGGGGGCCGATGACATGGGTGTCCATGTTGGGCCAGAGGGCGCCGAAGCCGGTGATCTCGCCGTCCTCCTCCGCGACCCGCACATGGTCGGCGAAGGCGGGAAGGCGGGTGATGAGGTGGGTGCGGTCGGCCCCGAAGATCTCCTGGTCGAGGCGCAGGACAGGGCGGAGGTCCTCCGCGGTCGCGGCCCGGACCGTGCGCTCGGGTGCCGGCTCGGTCGGCGTGAAACGGCCCCGGAGCATCTCCGACCGGCCGGCCGAGGTGAAGCCCAGTTGTTCGTAGAGCGGCTGCCCGTTGCTCGTGGCGTACAAGCTGAGCGGGGTGTCGCCGGCCTCCGCGAGGACGTGCCGCATCAGCCGGCGTCCCACGCCCCGGCGCTCGTACGCCTCGGCGACCAGCACCATGCCGATGGCGGCGAGACCGGGGCCGTACGAGGTCACGACGCAGGCCGTGAGCAGTCCCTTGCCCGCGGGGTCGTCGATGCCGTAGCCCACGCCCGCCGTGAGCAGCAGCCCCCACTTGCGCTCCTCGCGCAGCCATCCCCGGTTCTCGGAGAGATCGGCGCAGGCCAGCAGGTCGTCGGAGGTGAGGCGTCGGATCGGAAGCCGATCGAGCGGAGGATGCGAGAGGGGCATGGTGATCAGGCTCTCCGACCCGAGGAGGACGCGTCCACCGTTTTACGGGAAGCGGGCGCGCCCGTCGATGTTTCACGTGAAACACGGTGCCGGACATCCGCTGCCTCCCAAGTCTGACCGGGGGAGTAACCGGGCGTACTAGCCTCGGCGTACATGACCACCCTCGACGGCAGGCGCAGACTGCACCTCTTCGATCTCGACGGCACCCTGATCCGCGGCTCGGCCGCCGCGGTGGAGATCTCCCGGCAGCTCGGACTGAGCGAGGAGATCGAGAAGCTGGAGCAAGACTTCCTGCTGCGCGGGCTCGCCCCGGACGAGTTCGCGGTGCGGGCCCGTGAGCTCTGGGCCGAGCTCACCGAGGAGCACGTGACGGCCGCCTTCGAGGGGGCTCCCTGGCTCACCGGCATCCGTGAGGTGTGGGCGGAGATCCGGGCCGAGGGTGGCCACTGTGCGGTGATCTCCCTCTCGCCGGACTTCTTCGTCGAACGGCTCCTGGAATGGGGAGCGGACGCGGCCCACGGCTCACGCTGGCCCGCCGTTCCCTTCACCGAGCCGGTCCACCGGCCCGGCATCCTCAACGCCTCGGCGAAGGTTCGGATCGCCGGCGAGCTCTGCGCGCGATTCGGGGTCGAGCCGGCCGACTGTGTGGCCTACGGCGACTCCATGTCCGACGCGGAGCTCTTCGCCCTCGTCCCC
The DNA here is from genome assembly GCF_040612775.1 of Streptomyces sp. NPDC006339. NCBI lineage: Bacteria > Bacillati > Actinomycetota > Actinomycetes > Kitasatosporales > Streptomycetaceae > Streptomyces > Streptomyces sp. NPDC006339. The sequence continues at coordinate 10,545 of NZ_JBEXQW010000090.1, read as the reverse complement.
GAGACCGTGGCGGTCAACGCGGACCACCACCTCGCCCACCTCGCGCGCCACAGCTACGCCGGGGCGGATCTGCGCGAGGCGTACGCGCTGGTCCGAAAGAGCGCAGCCTAGCCGTCCACGGAGGGCGAATCACCGGGAATCCCGCTTTCTGCCCGTTCTCGCCATCGGACTGCCATCCTGCGAGCACGGAGGCCGACTGCGGGGAGGCAAGGACATGACGGATGCTCCGGCTGGGGCGATGGACGCACCGCCCCGAATACCGGCCGCACGGCCGGTCCACGAGGAACCCTCGCCCGAGGAGCCCTTGGCCGAGGGGCCCCCGCCCGAGGAGGCCGCGCCCCGGCCCTCGGCCGACGCGGTTCTGGTCCGCCGCACCCTGGCGGAGATCGCCCCCGTGGCCGACCGGGTGACCTCGTACTTCTACGCGCTGCTCTTCACCCGCCACCCGGAGCTGCGGGCGATGTTCCCCGCCGCCATGGACACCCAGCGCGACCGGCTCCTCAAGGCGCTGCTCACGGCGGCCGAGCACCTCGACGACACCGCGGTGCTCACCGAGTACCTCCGGAACCTCGGGCGCGGGCACCGTAAGTACGGCACCCGGCCCGACCAGTACCCGGCGGTCGGTGAGGCCCTGATCGGCGCGCTCGACCGCTACGCCGTCTCCACCTGGGACGAGGACACGCAGGCGGCCTGGGTGCGGGCGTACACGACGATCTCGCAGATCATGATCGACGCCGCCGCCGAGGACGAGCGGCACGCGCCCGCCTGGTGGCAGGCCGAGGTGGTCTCCCACGATCTGCGGACTCCGGACATCGCCGTGATCACGCTCCGGCCCGACCAGCCCTATCCGTTCCTCGCCGGGCAGTACACGACCCTGGAGACGCCCTGGTGGCCGCGGATATGGCGGCACTACTCCTTCGCCTCCGCGCCCCGCCCGGACGGCCTTCTCTCTCTGCACGTCAAGGCCGTACCGGCGGGCTGGGTCTCCAACGCCCTGGTCCACCGTGCCCGCCCCGGGGACGTGCTGCGGCTCGGACCGCCGGCTGGTTCGATGACCGTGGACCACTCCACGGACAACGGGCTGCTCTGCCTCGGCGGCGGGACCGGCATCGCGCCGATCAAGGCGCTGGTCGAGGACGTCGCGGAGCACGGGGACCGACGACCGGTCGAGGTGTTCTACGGCGCCCGCAGCGGACACGACCTGTACGACATCGACACGATGATGAGGCTCCAGCAGACCTTCCCGTGGCTCGCCGTCCGCCCGGTCACCGAGAAGGAGGGACGGCTTCCCGACGCCGTGTGCCGGTACGGGCCGTGGGCCGAGTACGACGCCTATCTCTCGGGCCCGCTCGGCATGATCCGCAGCGGGGTCGACGCCCTGAGGGGCGCCGGCATCCCCACCGACCGGATCCGCCACGACTACCTGGGGGAGCTCGCGGTCCCGGCCTAGGGGGCGCCCCAGGCGGGCCTAGCCCAGGTCGGGCGCGTGCATGGCGCGGACGCCCTCGATGTTGCCGTCCAGGTAGTGGCGCAGCGAGAGGGGGACGAGATGGACGGCGGCGATCCCGACCCGGCTGAACGGCACGCGCACGATCTCGTACTCGCCCTGGGGCTCCTCGACCTCCGGGCCGTGCCGCTGCGCGGGGTCCATCGATTCGAGGCGGCAGACGAAGAAGTGCTGCACCTTCACCCCGGAGACACCGCCGTCGACGATGTGCTCGACGGTGTCGACGAAACAGGGCACCACGTCGACGATCTTGGCGCCGAGTTCCTCGTGGACCTCGCGGTGCAGGGCCTCGACGACCGTCGCGTCGGTGGGTTCGACCCCGCCGCCGGGCGTCACCCAGTAGGGGTCCATGCCGGGCTTGGTGCGCTTGATGAGGATCAGGTCGTCCCCGTCGAGCAGGATGGCGCGTGCGGTGCGCTTGACCACTGGTCGTTCGGTCATGGGAAGAAAATGGCCGTTCCCCGGTGTCCTGAAACGCACGGTGTCCCGAAAGTCACCAGTCCCCCGCGGCGCGCAGCAGCCGGTCGTGGGCCCGCGCGATGTGCGGCAGGGCGAGGGTGCCGGTGCGGACGACGAGGAAGTAGGTGCGCAGCGGCGGCACCGGCGGGTCGAGCAGCGCCACGAGCCGCCCCCGCTCCAGGTCGTCCTCGCACAGATAGCGCGGCAGCACGGCGAGGCCGGCGCCGGAGGCGGCCGACTCCAGGACGGCCCGCAGGTCGGGAGCGATCACGGTCGCCGCGGCGGCCGGTTTGGTCTCGAAGACGGCCGCCCAGTAGCGGGCGACGAAGGGAAGTGACTCGTGCACCTCGACCACGGGCAGTTGCTCCAGGACGACGGCGCCCTTGCGGAGCAGCACGTCGGGGGAGAGCCGGGCGGCCCAGCGCGGGGCCGCGACCAGGACGTGCTCCTCGTCGCAGAGCGGCGTGGCGGTGAAGAGGCCGCCCCGGGGCCGGGCGGTGGCGACGGCCAGGTCGTGGTGACCGGCGGCGAGACCGTCGAGGGTGTCCTCCGCGTTGCCCAGGAGGGAGGCGCGCACCGCGAGCCCTTGGGCCACCAGCGGGGTCAGCGCGGGCAGCACCCGGGCCGAGGTGAACTCGGGCGGTCCGGCGATGTGCAGGGTGCGCACTCCGCTCTGCTCGTCCAGGCCGGTCTCGGCGATCTCGACGAGCGCGTCCAGGTGCGGGGCGGCGCGGTGGGCGAGCTCGTCGCCGGTGGTGGTGGGCGTGACCCCTCGGGCCTGTCGGAGGAAGAGGGGGCGGCCGAGTTGGCGTTCCAGGGTGCGGATCTGGCTGGTGACGGCCGGCTGGGAGAGGCCGAGGAGCGCGGCGGCGCGGGTGAAGGAGCCGGCCCGGTGCACCGTGACGAACGTGCGCAGCAGGGTCAGATCCATGCCCGCCCCCTCCCGGCCGGTGCGGCCGTTCGACTCAGGCGGTCCGCTGACATCGCCTCAGGACCGTCCAACTATAAATAAGTCGATAGGTCGCTGTCGCTAGCGTGATTGGACACTGACGCTCAGTCAACTAGCCTTCTTAAGACAGGTCTCCGCGTGTTGATTCCGTGAGGGACCAGGGGCGTTCCGAGCCACGAGGGGGGAGGTTCGGAACGCCCCTTGCCTACCGCGCGGCCTTGTCGAGGGCGTTCAGGACGTCGGCGACGAGGTCGTCGGGGTCCTCCGCGCCCACCGAGAAGCGGACGAAGCCCTCGGGCACCGCGTCCCCGCCCCAGCGTCCGCGCCGCTCGGCCGTGGACCGCACCCCGCCGAAGCTGGTCGCGTCGTCGACCAGCCGCAGCGCGTCCAGGAAGCGGTCGGCCCACTCCCGGTCCGGCAGGACGAAGGAGACCACGGAACCGAACCGCCGCATCTGCCGGGCGGCCACCTCGTGGGAGGGGTCCCCGGGCAGCCCGGGGTACCGCAGCCCCGTCACGTCCCGGCGCCCGGCCAGCGCCTCGGCGAGCGCGAGCGCGGTCGCACACTGCCGGTCGATCCGCAACGCGAGGGTGGCGAGGGAGCGGTGGGCGAGCCATGCCTCCATCGGACCGGGGATCGCGCCGACGATCTTCCGCCAGCGCCGTACCTCGGCGGCCCGCTCCGGATCGCGGCAGGTCACGTGACCGAGCAGGATGTCGCCGTGGCCGGTCATGCCCTTGGTGTCGCTGGCCACGGAGAAGTCGGCGCCCAGGTGGAGGGGCCGCTGCCCGAGCGGGGTGGCCAGGGTGTTGTCGACGGCGACCAGGGCTCCCGCCTCGTGGGCCGCGGCCACCATGCGGCGCACGTCGCACACGTCGAGCCCCGGGTTGGACGGGGTCTCGAGCCACAGCAGCTTCGCCCCGGCCAGGACGGACAACTGGGCGTCCCCGCCGGTCGGTGCGGTGCGGACCTCGATCCCGTACGCCCGAAGCTGCTCGTGCAGCAGCGGCAGCGCCTGGTAGCCGTCGGTGGGGAGGACGACGGCGTCGCCGCTGCTGAGCTGGGAGAACAGGACGGCCGAGATGGCGGCCATGCCGGAGGCGAAGACCAGCGTCTCCACGCCGCTCTCCCCCGGCGCCTCCAGCTCGCCGATCGCCCGTTCCAGATGGGTCCAGGTGGGGTTCTCGTCACGGCCGTACGTGTACGGGCCGGTGGGCTCGCCGGGCAGATGGAAATGGGCCGCGAAGACCGGGCCCGGCAGGGTCGGCTCGTACTTCACGGGCTCGGGCAGTCCGGCCCGCACCGCGCGCGTGCCGTCGCCGAGGGCGCGGTGCTCCTCGGCGCTCGTGCCGTCGCCCGTACCGCTCACCGTGTTCCTGTCGCTCATGCGGCCCTCAGTCGCCGTCGGGCAGGACGACGTTCAGCGCCCAGGAGACGACGGAGATGATCAGGGCGCCGAGTACGGCGGTCCAGAAGCCCTCCACGTGGAAGCTGAGGTCGAGCTTGTCGGCCAGCCAGGAGGTCAGCAGCAGCATGAGCGCGTTGACGATCAGGGTGATCAGACCGAGGGTCAGGACGAAGAGCGGGAACGTGAGCAGCTTCACGACCGGCTTCACCAGGAAGTTCACCAGACCGAAAACAAGCGCGACCAGGATCAGGGTCCAGGCCGTCTTGCCGGTGCTGTCACCGGTCAGTGTGATGTCCTGGAGCAGCCAGATGGCGACACCCAGGGCGCCCGCGTTCGCGAGCGTCTTGACGACGAAATTCTTCATGTGTCAGATCGTGGCAGACATGATCTGGCCAAGGGCAGGGGCGGACGAGCGATGAAGGCATTCCGACTGGACGAGCTGGAAGCGGAGCGGGCGGCCAACGACGGCGCCTACCTCCAGTTCCTGCGGGAGCGGAACATGTCGGTCGGCCTGTACGCGCTCGACGCGGGCCAGTTGGACCCCCAGCAGCCGCACGGGCAGGACGAGGTGTACTTCGTGGTGAGCGGCAGGGCCGCGATCACGGTGGGGACGGAGACCACCCAGGTGGCGCGCGGCAGTGTCGTCTACGTGCCGGCCGGAGTGCCGCACAAGTTCCACCACATCACGGAGGACCTGCGGGTGATGGTGGTGTTCTCGCCCCCGGAGGGCTGAGCCCCGGGCACGGGCCAGGACGGTCGGGGGGCCCGCCCCTTAGGGGGTGGATCAGGGAGAAGCGGGGGCCGGGAGGCCCCCGTTCGCTTGGTCCCCGCCCCTAGCATCGAGGGTGTCCGGCGCACAGCGTGCCGGCGGCCTTCGGAGATGAGGTAAGCGCAATGGCGGTGAAGGAGATTCTCGCGGGGATGCCGTGGTGGGTGAAGTGGGTCGCCATACCCCTCATCGCCCTGGTCGTCTTCGGTGGTCTGATCACCAGCGTCCTGACCTTCGTGGTCGGACTGCTCTTCAAGCTGCTGGTGTTCGTGGCCCTGGTCGGCGGTCTGATCTACGTGGTCCGGAAGTTCACGTCCTCCTCGACCTCGCGCGGGGACTGGTAGCCGCCACCGCCGGTTACCCGACGGTAGGAAGTCCCCGCAGGGCGTTAGCCCGCCCGAGCGAACGCCCAGGTTGAAACGGACAATGGCCCTGGGAGCTGCCATTAGAGTGTAAAACCGCTGCCGCCCCCGGGAACCACAGGCGAAGACCTCGATCGAGTCGACCGGTCCCAGGTCGCGGCGGGCGCGCGGGGGCGGCCCCCGCGGGCGGGTGCGACGCACTCGTCGACACGCCTGGGGGTGACCTTTGGCCACTGCTTCGCAGCCCGCTGCTCCTACTCTGATCGGCTCGGTGCAGAGAGCACTGAGACTGCTCGAGGCCGTGGGTTCCCACGAGGACGGGGCGCCCGCCAAACAGCTCGCGCGCGAGGCGGGGCTCCCGCTCCCGACCGCGTACCACCTGCTCCGCACCCTGACGCACGAGGGCTATCTGCGCCGTGAGAAGGGTGTGTTCGTCTTCGGGGACGCCGCCGGCCGCTTGATGGGCGGCGGCGTTCTGCAGAATCGTCGCACCAAGATCGAAGACTCTCTCGCCCGCTGGCGCGACACCATCGGCGTCCCCGTCTACTTCGCCGTCTACCGCGAGGGTGAGATCGAGCTCGTCGCCGTCGCCGACACTCCCGCCGCCCCGGCCGTGGAGGAATGGGCGGACTTCCGGCAGACCGGCCACGCGCACGCCATCGGGCAGTGTCTGCTGAGTCAACTGGATCTGAAGAGCCGTCAAGACCACCTCGACCGACATCCGGTCGAAGCCATCACGCCGTATACGGTGCGTAATCAGCGCGCCCTTTTGGAGCGTTTGAGCGGTATGGGGCGAATGGAACCGCTGGTAGAGCGTCAGGAATATGCGCTCGGCACAGTCTGCGCCGCCATCCCCATCACCGCGGGCTCCACGGCGGCCGCCATGGCGATTTCGCTGCCTCTTCACCAGGAAGAACGGTTGCTGCCTGCTATCGAGCAGCTACAGAACGAGATCGGAAGGCTCTTCAGTTCACTCGCCTTCTCTATCAGTATCTGAAAAATCACTCCTTGTGATCTGCTAGCGCGTACAGCACGATTGCGTCAAGAGGGCCATGACGGATCATTCCTGGCCGTTTCGACCACAGCTTTCAGCAGCGTGTTTACACAACTGCCCATCTACTGCGGGGTACAAGATGCGAGAGACGGTTCAGGCCGAGGTCCTGATGAGCTTCCTCGTCTCCGAGGAGCTCTCCTTCAGGATCCCGGTGGAACTGCGATACGAGACCCGCGATCCCTATGCGGTGCGGATGACCTTCCACCTTCCCGGAGACGCGCCCGTCACCTGGGCGTTCGGCAGGGAATTGCTGGTCGACGGGATCAACCGGGCCACCGGGGACGGTGATGTGCACATCGCGCCGTCCGATCCCGAGAGACTCTCCGACGTGCTGATCCGGCTCCAGGTCGGCAGTGACCGCGCCCTGTTCCGGGCGAGCGCGCCGCCGCTGGTCGCCTTCCTCGACCGTACGGACAAGCTCGTTCCGCTCGGTCAGGAACGGACGCTGGGCGACTTCGAGGACAACCTGGAGGCCGCGCTGGGACGGATCCTGGCGGAGGAGAACGCCGGCTGAGGCCCGGACACCCGGGGTGACACCGGGCGGTCGCCGGGTCACTTGGCCCGGCGCCGCCGCCCGCCCCGCCCCGACCGCTGACCCCCGGCGCCCGCGCGCTGGCCTCCGGCGCCGGCCCGCTGCTCGCCGCCCCCCGGACGGTCGGCCGAGACGACCAGCGCCGCCAGGCCGGTGGTGACGGGCACCGAGGCGACCAGACCGATCGAGCCGATCAGCGTGCGCACGATCTCCTCCGCGACCAGTTCGCTGTTGGCTACCGTCCCCACACTGCTCTGCGCGATCGAGAACAGCAGCAGCAGCGGCAGCGCCGCACCCGCGTACGCCAGGACCAGGGTGTTCACCACCGAGGCGATGTGGTCGCGGCCGATCCGGATCCCGGCCCGGTACAGCGCCCGCGGCCCCATCCGCGGATCGGCCTGGTGCAGTTCCCAGACCGCCGAGGTCTGGGTCACCGTCACGTCGTCGAGGACGCCGAGCGAACCGATGATCACGCCGGCGAGCAGCAGACCGGACATGTCGATCTCCGGGTAGAGCCCGTGGATGAGACCGGTGTTGTCGTCCGTGTTGCCGCTCAGCGAGGCCCAGCCGATGAACAGCGAGCCGAGCAGGCCGATCAGCAGCAGCGAGACCAGCGTCCCGAGCACCGCGACCGAGGTGCGGGCCGAGAGGCCGTGGCACATGTAGAGGGCTGCCAGCATGATGGCGCTCGATCCGACGACCGCCACCACCAGAGGGTTGGACCCCTGGAGGATCGCCGGGAGGATGAAGAGGGTCAGCACCAGGAAACTCACGGCGAGCGCGATCAGCGCCATCAGCCCGCGCATCCGGCCGACGACCACGACGGCGAGCGCGAAGATGCCGGCGAGCAGGCCGATCGGCAGCTTCCGGTTCACATCCGTGACGGAGTACTGCAGATCGCGCGGCGCGTCCGGCGCGTACGCCACCACCACGCCCTGACCCTCGTCCAGTTGCCGCGGGGCGTCCGGCTGGACGATCTCCGTGAACTTCCGGCCCTTGTCCGGTCCGGTGGTCACCTCGACCGTCGCCTTCTCACACTGCCCCTGCTGGGCGTCGACCGCCTCGCGGCCCTGCGGCGTGGACGTGTCCCCGGTCGGCGGGACCTGGGCCGCGTTCACGTCCTTGCAGTCGACCTGTTCGACGGCGACGACCTTGCCCTGCTCGGTCTGCCGGTCGAAGCCGACCCCGGTGCGCTCGTGCGCCGGGGCGCCACCCGGCCACAGCACCAGGAGCCCGACGACCACGGCGGTGGCGAACGGGATCAGAACGGCGGCGATGACCTTGCGCAGATGCCGGGACACCGGCGCGGCGGGGCCGTGACTGTGCGCGTGGGAATGCCCATGGCCGGGCGCGCGGCCGGGCTCGTGCCCGTGCTGGTGCCCGTGCTCGTCGCCATGCTCATGGCCGTGCGGTTCGGGGGTCTGCTGCGAGGAGGTCACCGACCGATCATCGCAAGAACGTCAGGGCCCCCACTGTTCAGCACGCCCGGGATGACGCTAGCGTGGTGACACCTTTGCACACGCGGGAGCTCGGAGCACCGGGCTGAGAGGGCGCTGACCACGAGCTGCGCCGACCGCCGAACCTGTTACCGGGTAATGCCGGCGTAGGGAGATAGGTCTCATGACCATTCAGGACGCACGCACGCCTGCCTCCGACCAGGACGGCCAGGACGACCGGAGCGGCAGCGGCCGACAGGAGCGCACGCCGGGCTGGCACAAGGGATACGTCGAGGGTTCCCGCCCCGACATCCGGGTGCCGGTCCGTCAGGTGCACCTCACCAACGGCAAGGACGTGACGCTGTACGACACGTCCGGTCCGTACACCGACCCGACCATCGACACCGACGTACGGCGCGGGCTGCCGCCGCTGCGCGAGAACTGGATCATCGCGCGCGGCGACACCGAGGAGTACCCGGGCCGTCCGGTCCGCCCCGAGGACGACGGCATCAAGCACACCTCGCCGCGCGGCGGCGGGCTGCGCAACCTCGACGCGGTCTTCCCGGGCCGCCCCCGGCTGCCCCGCCGGGGCCGTGACGGCCAGGCCGTCACGCAGCTCGCGTACGCCCGCCGGGGCGAGATCACCCCGGAGATGGAGTACGTCGCGATCCGCGAGAACGTCTCCCCCGAGGTCGTACGGGAGGAGATCGCGGCGGGCCGGGCGGTGCTGCCGGCGAACGTCAACCACCCGGAGATCGAGCCGATGATCATCGGCAAGCGGTTCCTGGTGAAGGTCAACGCCAACATCGGCAACTCCGCGGTCACCTCGTCCATCGAGGAGGAGGTGGAGAAGATGACCTGGGCCACCAAGTGGGGCGCCGACACGGTCATGGACCTCTCCACCGGCCGCAACATCCACACCACCCGCGAGTGGGTGCTGCGCAACTCCCCCGTGCCGATCGGCACCGTGCCGCTCTACCAGGCCCTGGAGAAGGTCGACGGCAAGGCCGAGGAGCTGACCTGGGAGATCTACAAGGACACGGTCATCGAGCAGGCCGAGCAGGGCGTCGACTACATGACCGTGCACGCCGGTGTGCTGCTGCCGTACGTGCCGCTCACCGCGCGTCGCAAGACCGGCATCGTCTCGCGCGGCGGCTCGATCATGGCCGCCTGGTGCCTCGCGCACCACAAGGAGAACTTCCTCTACACGAACTTCGAGGAGCTCTGCGAGATCCTGGCGGCGTACGACGTCACGTACTCGCTCGGGGACGGCCTGCGGCCCGGCTCGATCGCGGACGCCAACGACGAGGCGCAGTTCGCCGAGCTGCGGACGCTCGGCGAGCTGAACACGATCGCCAAGCGCCACAATGTGCAGACGATGATCGAGGGCCCGGGGCACGTCCCGATGCACAAGATCAAGGAGAACATCGACCTTCAGCAGGAGATCTGCGAGGAGGCGCCGTTCTACACGCTCGGCCCGCTGACCACGGACGTCGCTCCCGCGTACGACCACATCACCTCGGGCATCGGCGCCGCGATGATCGCCTGGTGGGGCACCGCGATGCTCTGCTACGTGACGCCTAAGGAGCACCTGGGCCTGCCCAACAAGGACGACGTCAAGACGGGCGTCATCACCTACAAGATCGCGGCGCACGCGGCGGACCTGGCCAAGGGCCACCCGGGCGCGCAGGAGTGGGACGACGCCCTGTCGGACGCGCGCTTCGAGTTCCGGTGGGAGGACCAGTTCAACCTGGCCCTCGACCCGGACACGGCCCGCGAGTTCCACGACGAGACGCTGCCGGCGGAGCCCGCGAAGACGGCGCACTTCTGCTCCATGTGCGGCCCGAAGTTCTGCTCGATGAAGATCTCCCAGGACATCCGCCGCGAGCACGGCGGTGACCTGAAGGCGGACGAGATCGAGCAGGGCATGGCCGCGAAGTCGGCCGAGTTCGCGGCGGCGGGCAACCGGGTCTATCTGCCGATGGCGGACTGACCTCCACGGACGCGGCCGGCTGACGCCCCCGGGGGAGGCCTTCGGCGGTCTGCTGCTCCTCGGCGGACGCCTCTCC
>NZ_JBEXQW010000089.1:0-16460 GCF_040612775.1 Streptomyces sp. NPDC006339 | reverse complement strand
ATCTGCCGATCACCCGTCAAGGGACCCGCGCCCCGCGGGCAGCGGCAGGGACGACTACGTCGTCCGGCGCCTGCGCGCCCCCGGCCTCCGCTCGCTCGGCCGCGTCACCGGATCCCCCGCCTCCAGCGCCGCCTCGCGGCGCCGCATGCCGAACTCCGCCAGCGCCTCGGCCAGCTTGTGGACGGACGGTTCCGGCGAGAGGACGTCGACCCGCAGGCCGTGCTCCTCCGCCGTCTTCGCGGTGGCGGGGCCGATGCAGGCGATGACGGTCACGTTGTGCGGCTTGCCGGCGATGCCGACCAGGTTCCGCACGGTCGACGACGAGGTGAAGAGCACCGCGTCGAAGCCGCCGCCCTTGATCGCCTCGCGCGTGTCCGCCGGCGGCGGCGACGCGCGCACCGTCCGGTAGGCGGTGACGTCGTCGACCTCCCAGCCGAGCTCGATCAGGCCCGCGACCAGCGTCTCGGTGGCGATGTCGGCGCGCGGCAGGAAGACGCGGTCGATGGGGTCGAAGACCGGGTCGTACGGGGGCCAGTCCTCCAGGAGGCCGGCCGCGGACTGCTCGCCGCTGGGCACCAGGTCCGGCTTCACACCGAAGTCGATCAGTGCCTTGGCGGTCTGTTCGCCCACCGCCGCGACCTTGATCCCCGCGAAGGCGCGGGCGTCGAGCCCGTACTCCTCGAACTTCTCCCGGACCGCCTTGACGGCGTTGACCGAGGTGAAGGCGATCCACTCGTAGCGGCCGGTGACCAGGCCCTTGACCGCCCGCTCCATCTGCTGCGGGGTGCGCGGCGGCTCGACGGCGATGGTCGGCACCTCGTGCGGCACGGCGCCGTACGAGCGCAACTGGTCGGAGAGCGACGCGGCCTGTTCCTTGGTGCGCGGCACGAGGACCCGCCAGCCGAAGAGCGGCTTGGACTCGAACCAGGACAACTGGTCCCGCTGCGCCGGGGCGCTGCGCTCGCCGACCACGGCTATCGCCGGCCGGTGGCCCTCGGGCGAGGGGAGCACCTTGCCCTGCTTGAAGACCTGGGCGATGGTGCCGAGCGTCGCGGTCCAGGTGCGCTGCCGCGTCGTCGTACCGGCGATGGTGACGGTGAGGGGGGTGTCCGGCTTACGGCCGGCCGCCACCAGTTCACCGGCGGCCGCCGCCACCGCGTCGAGCGAGGTGGAGACGACGACGGTGCCGTCGGAGGCGCCGACCTCGGCCCAGCAGCGGTCGTCGGCGGTGCGGGCGTCGACGAAGCGGACGTCGGTGCCCTGCGCGTCGCGCAGCGGTACACCGGCGTACGCGGGCACGCCCACCGCCGTCGCCACGCCGGGCACGACCTCGAAGGGGATGCCCTCGGCAGCGCAGGCCAGCATCTCCTGGCCCGCGTTGCCGTCGAGGCCGGGGTCGCCGGTCACCGCACGGACGACCCGCTTGCCGCCGCGCGCGGCCTCCATGACAAGATTGGTCGCATCCCTCAACACGGGGACACCGACGGTTGTTGACGCCTCGTCGACAACCGTCAGCTCAGGCGTGCTCACGCCCGGACGGGCATGGCCGCGGACGACTTCGAGCACCTCCGGCTCGGCGATCAGGACGTCCGCGCCGGCCAGGGCGTCGACGGCCCGGAGCGTCAGCAGTCCGGGGTCGCCGGGTCCGGCGCCGAGGAAGGTGACGTGTCCGTGGCCGGTGAAGGCGGCGGGCGCGGGGCTGGTGGTCGGGCTGGTGGGGCTCAAAGTGCTCGCTCCCCCATAAGACCGGCCGCACCCTTGGCGAGCATCTCGTCCGCGAGTTCGCGTCCGAGTGCCACCGCCTCGTCGTAGGAGGTGGGTACGGAACCGGTGGTGGACAGCTGCACCAGCGTGGTGCCGTCGGTGGTGCCGACGACGCCGCGAAGGCGCATTTCGGTGACAACCTGCCCGTGACCGGGGCCGTCGGCCAGCAGGTCGGCCAGCGCACCCACGGGTGCGGAGCAGCCGGCCTCCAGGGCGGCGAGCAGGGATCGCTCGGCGGTCACGGCGGCCCGGGTGTACGGGTCGTCGAGCTCGGCGAGCGTGGCGACGAGGTCGGCGGCGGACGCCGCGCACTCGACGGCCAGGGCCCCCTGGCCGGGGGCGGGCAGGACCGTGTCGACCGACAGGTGGTCGACCGACAGGGAGCCGGTGAGCTCCTCGGTCCCGCCGATGCGGTTGAGTCCGGCCGCGGCGAGTACCACCGCGTCCAGTTCTCCGCTGCGTACATAGCCGACGCGGGTGTCGATGTTGCCCCGGATCGGTACGGTCTCGATGGTCAGGCCGTGGCTGCGCGCGTACGCGTTGAGCTGGGCCATGCGGCGCGGGGAGCCGGTGCCGACGCGGGCGCCGGCCGGGAGCGTCGCCAGCGTGAGGCCGGGCCGGGCGACGAGGACATCGCGCGGGTCCTCGCGCTCGGGGATCGCCGCCAGCACCAGGTCGGGGTGCCGGGCGGTCGGCAGGTCCTTGAGGGAGTGCACGGCGAAGTCGATCTCGCCGGCGAGCAGCGCGTCGCGCAGGGCGGCGACGAAGACGCCGGTGCCGCCGATCTGCGCGAGGTGCTCGCGGGAGGTGTCCCCGTACGTCGTGATCTCCACGAGCTCGACGGGCCGGCCGGTCAGCCGCCGGACGGCGTCGGCCACATGTCCGGACTGGGACATGGCGAGCTTGCTGCGCCTGGTCCCGAGCCTCAGTGCCCTCTCGGTCATACTCGCCCTCGGTTCTTGACGTCGCCGTCGTTCAGGTCGGCCCGGCTGACAGAGGCAACCGTCTCCGGGTCGAGGTCGAAGAGTGTGCGCAGCGCGTCGGCGTACCCGGCGCCGCCGGGCTCGCTGGCGAGCTGCTTGACGCGCACGGTGGGCGCGTGCAGCAGCTTGTCGACCACGCGCCGCACGGTCTGGGTGATCTCGGCGCGCTGCTTGTCGTCGAGGCCGGGCAGCCGGCCTTCGAGGCGGGCGATCTCGCCGGCCACCACGTCGGCGGCCATGGCGCGCAGGGCGACCACGGTCGGCGTGATGTGGGCGGCGCGCTGGGCGGCGCCGAAGGCGGCGACCTCGTCGGCGACGATGGTGCGCACCTGGTCGACGTCGGCGGCCATGGGCGCGTCGGCGGAGGCTTCGGCCAGCGATTCGATGTCGACGAGGCGGACGCCCGGCATGCGGTGGGCGGCGGCGTCGATGTCGCGGGGCATGGCCAGGTCGAGCAGGTGGAGAGGGGCGGTGCGGCCGCGCAGGGCGGTCTCCACGTGCTCGCCGGTGAGGACGAGGCCGGTGGCGCCGGTGCAGGAGACGACGATGTCGGCCCGGGCCAGTTCGTCGCCGACGGCAACCATCTCGGCCGCGCGCGCGGACACGCCCGTCCCTCCGGGCTCGGTGAGGATCTCCACGAGCCGGTCGGCGCGCTCCATGGTGCGGTTGGCGATGACGATCTCGCCGACGCCGGCCCGGGCGAGGGTCGCGGCGGCCAGCGAGGACATCGAGCCGGCGCCGATGACCAGGGCGTGCTTGCCCTTGGCCCAGGTGTCGACGTCGGTGCCGTCGGCGAGCTGCTCGAGTCCGAAGGTGACGAGCGACTGCCCGGCCCGGTCGATGCCGGTCTCGCTGTGGGCGCGCTTGCCGACCCGCAGTGCCTGCTGGAACAGGTCGTTCAGGAGGCGGCCGGCGGTGTGCAGCTCCTGGCCGGTGGCGAGGGCGTCCTTGATCTGGCCGAGGATCTGTCCCTCGCCGACGACCATGGAGTCGAGGCCGCAGGCCACCGAGAAGAGGTGGTGGACGGCCCGGTCCTCGTAGTGCACATAGAGATAAGGGGTGAGCTCTTCGAGGCCGACGCCGCTGTGCTGGGCGAGCAGGGTGGACAGCTCGGCGACACCGGCGTGGAACTTGTCCACGTCGGCGTAGAGCTCGATGCGGTTGCACGTGGCCAGGACGGCGCCCTCGGCGGCCGGTTCGGCGGCGAGGGTGTCGTGGAGCAGCTTGATCCGGGCGTCCGGGGAGAGGGCGGCCCGCTCCAGGACGCTGACGGGGGCGCTGCGGTGGCTGAGGCCGACGACGAGGAGGCTCATGCCGGCATCACGGCGGGCATGTCCCCGTCGGGTCCCTTGCGGCCGGCGTCCTCCGCGGCACGGGCGGCGGGCGGTACGGCGGGGGTGTCGGCGCCGGGCTCGGCGGCCGGTTCGGCACCGGCCTCGGCGCCCGACTCCTCGCCGGCCTTGCGCTGCTCGTGGAAGGCGAGGATCTGCAGCTCGATGGAGAGGTCGACCTTGCGCACGTCCACGCCGTCGGGCACGGACAGCACGGTCGGGGCGAAGTTCAGGATGGAGGTGACACCGGCGGCCACGAGGCGGTCGCAGACCTGCTGGGCGACGCCGGCCGGGGTGGCGATGACGCCGATGGAGACGCCGTCCTCGCTGATGATCTTCTCGAGGTCGTCGCTGTGCTGGACGGGGATCCCGGCGACCGGCTTGCCGGTCATGGCGGGGTCGGCGTCGATCAGCGCGGCGACGCGGAAGCCGCGGGAGGCGAAACCGCCGTAGCCCGCGAGGGCGGCGCCGAGGTTACCGATGCCGACGATGACCACGGGCCAGTCCTGGGTGAGCCCGAGCTCGCGGGAGATCTGGTAGACGAGGTACTCGACGTCGTAGCCGACGCCGCGCGTCCCGTACGAACCGAGGTAGCTGAAGTCCTTGCGCAGCTTCGCGGAGTTGACCCCCGCGGCGGCCGCGAGCTCCTCGGAGGAGACCGTGGGAACGGAGCGCTCCGACAGTGCCGTGAGGGCACGCAGATACAGCGGAAGGCGGGCGACGGTGGCCTCGGGAATTCCTCGGCTACGGGTCGCCGGTCGGTGAGTTCGGCCAGTTGCCACGGTGCTCCTGCGGGATGAGCGGGGCTGTAGGCGGCCGTGTGTCCCAGGACCGCCCCGTCGAATGCAGGCTATGTCTTTGTGAACGCGTGCACAAAGATGGTGTCCGTTTTGTCTGGCCAAAGTGACCGGGGTCACGCGACCGGTTCGCGCCGGAACGGAACCGCGGACGACGTCGACGCGTTGAGAACCCGACGGGGGCAAAACCGCACACTCTCCTTACGACGCCGCCCCCGAAACCCAACAAAACGTGCACGATGGTAGCCGTCTTTCGGTCAGGCACCCAGTTCGCGACGGAGCCGTCCGGCGTCGACACGCCAGAAGGTGTGCTGTTCGCCGTCGACCAGAACGACCGGGATCTGCTCCCAGTACGCCCGGTGCAGCTCCTCGTCCTGGGTGATGTCCTTCTCCTCCCAGAGTGCTCCCGTCTCCGCGCAGACGGACTCGATCACCGCCCTGGCGTCGTCGCACAGGTGGCACCCCGGCTTGCCGATCAGCGTCACCGTTCGCGGACCGCTCTTCTTCTTCGTACGACCGAACATGCCGTCCATTCTGCGCGCCGCGGGGAAACGCGGGCGCCGCCCGGTGTTCACGCCACGGCATCCCCGCACGTCCGGAAGTTCCGAACAGACTGGCTATGCTCACGGCATGGCCGCTCTGGGATGGCTCACCCCCCGTAGGCGCTCCGCCACCGCGCGCAGCGTCCTGGCAGGCGAGGCCGCCGCCGAGGCGGCCCGCAAGACCTCGCACGAGCTGGAGCTGGAGCGAGAGGCGGCCGCGGCCGCCGCCGCGCCCGCCGAACCCGAGTTCCCGGTCGCCGGCGATGTGCGGGCCGCGGCCTTCTTCGACCTCGACAACACCGTCATGCAGGGCGCCGCGATCTTCCACTTCGGCCGCGGCCTGTACAAGCGGAAGTTCTTCCAGCGCCGCGAGCTGGCCCGCTTCGCCTGGCAGCAGGCGTGGTTCCGGCTCGCCGGCGTCGAGGACCCCGAGCACATGCAGGACGCCCGCGAGAGCGCCCTGTCCATCGTCAAGGGCCACCGCGTCTCTGAGCTGATGTCGATCGGCGAGGAGATCTACGACGAGTACATGGCCGACCGGATCTGGCCCGGCACCCGCGCCCTCGCCCAGGCGCACCTGGACGCGGGCCAGAAGGTCTGGCTGGTCACCGCCGCCCCCGTCGAGACCGCCACGATCATCGCCCGCCGCCTCGGTCTCACCGGCGCGCTCGGCACGGTCGCCGAGTCCGTCGACGGCGTCTACACCGGCAAGCTGGTCGGCGAGCCCCTGCACGGCCCGGCCAAGGCCGAGGCGGTGCGCGCGCTGGCCGCCGCCGAGGGCCTGGACCTCGCGCGCTGCGCCGCGTACAGCGACTCGCACAACGACATCCCGATGCTGTCGCTGGTCGGCCACCCCTACGCCATCAACCCGGACACCAAGCTGCGCCGGTACGCCAAGGAGCGCGACTGGCGGCTGCGCGACTACCGGACCGGCCGCAAGGCGGCCAAGGTCGGCATCCCGGCCGCCGCGGGCGTCGGCGCCCTCGCCGGCGGCACCGCCGCCGCGCTCGCCCTGCACCGCCGCCGCCGCTGAGCCACGGCCGGATCCCGCCGATACGTTTCGTCCGCGATCATCTGCGACAACCCGGGACCGGCGCCCCTCACCCGTACGTGGTCGAACAGCCCCGCACAGGTCGACCCCCGGGCATTCCGCACTCCCTACCCGGCAGCGGCCCCGATCACGCACCCGTCCCGCACTTGAGCACAACCGACTGCGCCCTTGATCACACTCGGAAGCAAACCGATCAACAATCAGTCATCAACTACACCTCGTTCCGTCAGCAAGCGGTAACGGATACGACTGAATCGATGATTTGAGCAACTGGGTGTAGCGCCGCCTGTACGAAGCGTTATTCTCCTCAGACGCACACCGGAACCCTCACGTCGCCACGACGAGTGAACGGTCCCGCACTGCACGTGATGGAAGCTCTGCCTCTGGGAGTCCCGTGTACCCACACGTCGGGGTTGACGCCTCGGGCCTGGCTACGCTGCGCGCAACGGTCCTCGACCACTTGCGCGGCTTCGTCCCCACCGCGTACGCCGGCCTCGCACCCGCCTTCAGCGGGCCCGCCTTCGCAGGGCCGGCACCCGCCGGTCCTTGCTACGCCCTCGCCGAGAGCGGTGCCGCTGTCGGCAGACGCGGCACCCGGGGCGGCGCCGGAACCTCGACCGCCGCCCGCCGGCCCACCGCCGACAGCGACAGCGCCCGCATGATGGACCTGGTCGAGCGCGCCCAGGCGGGCGAGGCCGAGGCATTCGGCCGTCTCTACGACCAGTACAGCGACACCGTCTACCGCTACATCTACTACCGCGTCGGCGGAAAGGCGACGGCGGAGGACCTCACCAGCGAGACGTTCCTGCGCGCCCTGCGCCGGATCTCCACCTTCACCTGGCAGGGCCGCGACTTCGGCGCCTGGCTGGTCACGATCGCCCGCAACCTGGTCGCCGACCACTTCAAGTCGAGCCGCTTCCGTCTGGAGGTCACCACCGGCGAGATGCTCGACGCCAACGAGGTCGAGCGCAGCCCGGAGGACTCCGTCCTCGAGTCCCTCTCCAACGCCGCCCTCCTCGACGCCGTCCGCCGCCTCAACCCGCAGCAGCAGGAGTGCGTGACCCTCCGCTTCCTCCAGGGCCTCTCGGTCGCCGAGACCGCCCGGGTCATGGGGAAGAACGAGGGCGCCATCAAGACCCTGCAGTACCGGGCCGTCCGCACCCTGGCCCGCCTCCTCCCGGACGACGCCCGCTGAGCGCTCCGCTCCCCCCACACGCGTCCCGTCGGCCCGTCCCGCCGTCCCCGCCCGGCCTCACCCCCCACACCACCACGACCCCCGCCCAACTCACAGTCGGTGACGCCTCGATGACGCACTGGTCCGATCATCTTTCGCGCGTAACCCAAGTGCCGCGCCGCTCGTTGTGCGAAATGCAGGCTCCCTGTGGTCACGCCATGTCCACGTCCACTCACTCTTTCGTGTGGATGCGCTCAAGGTGTGCAACCTTCCGAACCCCCCGGGGAGTCGACCGTCATGACGAGAGGAGGTGCCGCCAGTGATCGCGAACGTTTCGGCGCACCGGCGGGCGAACGCCTTCGCCCAGGCCCTGGAGGATCGGACGTCCGAGGGCGCGGCGGCCGAGCAGCCCGAGGCATCGGCCGAAGCGGCCGATCACGGACGGCTGTTGGCCCTGGCGAACGGTCTCGGCGCGTTGCCGAAGCCGGAGATGGACCCCGAGGTCAAGGTGGTGCAGCGGGCTCAGCTCGTCGCCGCCATGGAAGCGATGCTCGCGGAAGGGAGCGCGGGCGCGGGCCCTACGGTGCCGGAGCAGCGGACCGTCGGCCGGGGAGCCCACCGGGCCTCCCCGCTCAGGAAGTTGCGCCCACGGTCCCGCTGGACCAAGGGGCTCGCCGCCGGCGGCCTCACCGTCGGTGTGGCCGCGGGAGCGTTCAGCGGAGTGGCCGCCGCCAGCTCCGACGCCCTCCCCGGTGACTCCCTCTACGGGCTGAAGCGCGGCATGGAGGACATCAAGCTCGGGATGGCGGACGACGACGCCGACCGGGGCGGGATCTATCTCGACCAGGCGTCCACCCGTCTGAGCGAGGCCCGCAGACTCATGGAGCGAGGCCGCTCCGGCGACCTCGACCACGAATCGCTCAACGAGATCCGTCGCGTCCTCGGCGGCATGAAGCACGACGCCTCCGAGGGCCACCGCCTGCTCCGCCGTGCCTATGAACGGGACGGCGAGATCGGCCCCATGGCCCGGCTCAACTCCTTCGCCCAGGCCCACCGGGCCACCTGGGACGGACTGCGCGACCGGCTGCCGGTCCAGTTGACGGACGTCGGCAACGAGGTGAGCGACGTCTTCGACGCCATAGACGAAGAGGTCGAGCCGCTCCAGTCCGTGCTCCCGCGCACCCCCGAGCGCGGCTCCATCGGTTCCGGCGACCCGAGCGCGCCGCGAAACACCCCGACCGCCGACCCCCGGCAGTCGCACACCTCACCCGCCGCCCCCTCGACGGGCGGCGACCCCACCCAGCCCGGACCCTCCGGTTCCGGCCCGGGCACGGGCGCACCGGAGGACGACGGACTCCTGGGCGGCAACACGGGCGGCCTGCTCGACCCGCCGCACACGGGCCCGAGCACGCCGTCGTCCGGCGAGGACCCCACCTCCCGCGTCCCGGACGTGGAGATCCCGCCCATCCTGCCGGGCCTGCTGCCGGGCCTCGGCATCGACAGCAGCGACGCGCAGTAACGGCGATACGGGGAAGGGGGGTGCCGTCCGTCGGGACGGCACCCCCCTTCCCCGTACGGCGCGCACGCGTACGGTCAGAAGAAGACCGACCTCCGCTGCACCAGCAGCTTGTAGAGCGCGTGCTGGATCTGTTCCCGTACCTGGTCGGTCAGGTTGAACATCAGCATCGGGTCCTCCGCCGCCTCCAGCGGATAGCCGTCCGTCGGGATCGGCTCACCGAACTGGATCGTCCACTTCGTCGGCAACGGCAGCGCGCCCAGCGGCCCCAGCCACGGGAAGGTCGGGGTCAGCGGGAAGTACGGCAGGCCGAGCACCCGCGCCAGCGTCTTGGCGTTGCCCAGCATCGGATAGATCTCCTCGGCGCCCACGATCGAGCACGGCACGATCGGCACCCCGGCCCGCAGCGCCGTCGACACGAAGCCGCCCCGCCCGAAGCGCTGGAGCTTGTACCGCTCGGAGAACGGCTTCCCGATGCCCTTGAAGCCCTCCGGCATCACCCCGACGACCTCACCGGCCCGCAGCAGCCGCTCCGCGTCCTCCGCGCAGGCCAGGGTGTGCCCCGCCTTGCGGGCCAGCTCGTTGACCACCGGGAGCATGAAGACCAGGTCGGCGGCGAGCAGCCGCAGGTGCCGGCCGGCCGGGTGGTGGTCGTGGACGGCGACCTGCATCATCAGGCCGTCCAGCGGCAGCGTCCCGGAGTGGTTGGCCACCACCAGGGCGCCGCCCTGCTTCGGGATGTTCTCGACCCCCTTCACCTCCACCCGGAAGTACTTCTCGTACAGCGGGCGGAGCAGCGACATCAGGACCTGGTCGGTGAGCTCCTCGTCGTAGCCGAACTCGTCGACCTCGTAGTCACCGGTCACCCGCCGCCTCAGGAAGGCGAGTCCGCCGGCCAGCCTCCGCTCCCAGCCCGCCCGCGCCGGGGGCTCGGCGGGAGGCGCGGCGGCCCGCAGCCCCTCCCCGGGCCCCTCCCCGGGCCCCTCCCCGGGCGCCTCCCCAGGTCCCTCCCCGGGCGCCTCCTCGGGCGCCTGCTGGGCCGGGAGGGCCCGTACGGCGGCCTCCGCACCGCCGCCGCGTGCCGGGGGCCTGCGGCGCGCCCGTGACCGGTCGTCGTCGAACGGAATGACCTTGGCGTCCGCCATCGCGATCTGGGCTCCTCTTCGGCTCTTCGGCTAGTCGGCTGCAGCGGTCTTGGAGGGCGGCGGCGCGGGGGCGAATCGCCCGGCGACGCTGTCCACGGCGCCCGCGAGCAGCTCGGGCGGCAGCAGTCCCGGCCCGCGGCTCGCGGCGAAGTCCGCGAACGCCTCCGCGGTCGTGTAGCGGGGTTCGAAGCCGAGGGTCTCGCGCATCTGGACGGTGGAGACCACCCGACCGTGCGTCAGCAGCCGGATCTGCTCCGGCGAGAAGTCGGTCACCCCGACCGTACGCAGCGCCTGCCCCACCCAGGTGACCGCGGGCAGCAGCACCGGCACCGTCGGCCGGCCGAGCCGCCGCGCGCACTGGGAGAGCAGCAGCACCCCGTCCCCGGCCACGTTGAACGTGCCGCTGTTCAGGGTGCCCCGGCGCGGCTCGCCCGCCGCGAGCTCCAGGACGTCGATGACGTCGTCCTCGTGGACGAACTGCAGGCGCGGGTCGTAGCCGAAGACGGTCGGCAGGACCGGCAGCGCCAGATACTCGGCAAGCGGCGAGTCCACCCGGGGCCCCAGGATGTTCGCGAACCGCAGCACGCACACCGCCACGTCCGGCCGGCGCCGGGCGAAGCCCCGTACGTAGCCCTCGACCTCGACCGCGTCCTTGGCGAAGCCCCCGCTCGGCAGCGACTTCGCCGGGGTCGTCTCCGTGAAGACGGCCGGGTCCCGGGGCGCGGAGCCGTAGACGCTGGTGCTGGACTTCACCACGAGCCGTTTGATCCGGGGCGACTTCTGGCAGGCGCCGAGCAACTGCATGGTGCCGATGACGTTGGTCTCCTTGACCGACGTACGGCCGCCGGCGCCCAGCGCCGTTCCGGTGACGTCCATATGGACGACCGTGTCGACGTCGTACTGGGCCAAGACCTTGGCGATGGCCGGCAGGCGGATGTCCGCCCGGACGAACACGGCCTCGCCGAGCGGGTGCGGGGACTCGACCGCGTCCACCGCGACCACCCGCTCCACCTCCGGGTCCCGCTGGACGCGCCGTACGAAACGGGCGCCGAGGTGCCGGGCCGCACCGGTGACGAGCACGACCTTGCCCAAGATCAGCGCCTTCCGTCGGGTCTTCCGTGGATATTCCGTCGGTGTTCCGTCGACCGCCACCGTAGCGCCTCCCCGTCGCGGCGCAATAAAAAGCGTGGCCCCCCACCGCGGAACGGTGAAGGGCCACGCCCGGCGCGGAACGCCGTCGTTACAGCGACGCCTACTTCTTGTTGCGACGCTGAACGCGGGTGCGCTTGAGCAGCTTGCGGTGCTTCTTCTTGGCCATCCGCTTACGCCGCTTCTTGATAACAGAGCCCACGACTACCCTCGCTCACTTCTCGGAACATCCCCGCGCCAGCGGGGATCGGTGCGGGGCGTCTGGGCCCACACGACCTACGAGGGGCTAGCCTACCGCCCCGAGCGACCCGCTTGTAATCCGAGGGCGGATCCGGGCTTCCGGCCGCGCGCTCGCTACGCGGTCGCCACCCCCACGAAGGACTCCCTCAGGTACTCGTGCACCGCTTGTTCCGGCACCCGGAAGGACCTTCCCACCCGGATCGCCGGCAGATGACCGCTGTGTACCAAGCGGTACACGGTCATCTTCGAGACGCGCATCACCGAGGCGACCTCCGCCACGGTCAGGAACTTCACCTCGTTGAGAGGCCTGTCGCCAGCAGCCATGACCCACCTGTACCTTCCGCACACGACGCCCACCGGCTTCCCCTCCGGTGACTCTTCGTCGCTGAGCGCTCACGCCCAGAGTAGGGGCGGGTGGTACGAGTGGGGAAGAGGAGCTGCCATCGGCCGTTTACCGTGACAGACACGCTCGATTGAGTACATAGCGAGTGAGTGGACGGTAGTAGTCCGAACGGACCCCGTCATCAAGCGGAACGGCCACGGACACCTGCCCCTCCGCCTCCCCGACGAACAGCGCGGGATCGTCCGTGTCGGCCAGGCCGATGGCCTCGATACCGAGCTGACCTGCCCCGCAGACCCAGCCGTGGTCCCCCACCACCAGCTCCGGAAGCGGCCCGCCGCACTCGGCAGCGCCTTCGAGCGCCACCCTGACCGGTAGCGGCGAGTGCGTGTGCGCCCCCGGCTCGCGCCCTGCGGCCGGCAGGTCCGGTTCTCGCACCAGCGCGACACCCCGTACGTAGTCGAGCCGGTACGTGCGTAGACCGAACCGGGTCGTTATGTCGACACATCTCCCCTGCGCCGGGGTGAGAACAAGACATCCCGCCGCCGACAAAGCGTCTGCGAGAGCGGCGTAGAAACCCAGGAGCCGGTGCGGATGCCCCGTCCCGAAGAGCACCGGAGCCCGCCGCGCCGCCGCCTCCCCGAGCCGCTCCGCGAACGCCCCCAACGCCCCGAGGGTCCGCTCCGGATCGATCACGTCGAGCCCCGAGCGGTGCGCCGGATCACCCGACACCCCGCACCGGTCCGCCATCAGCCGCAGCAGCTCGGCCTCGTCCCACCCCCGGGCCGGATCGAGACCGAGGGTCACCCGCGGATCCCGCGCGGCGAACAGCCGATAGCTCCGCAGGCTCACCTCCCGCGACGTCGCCACGGTCCCGGCCAGCCCGGCCGCCAACAGATGCGCCCGCAGCGCCCCGGTACTCAGCACCCGACCGATGCTGCCGGACCCCACCCGGGCCAGGGTCAAAACCGGCCGCACACCGCACAGTCGGCGTAACGCGCCCCCGTGCCCCGCCCGACCGGCACCAGTCCGCGGGCGGCGTACGGCTCAGGCCAGCAGCCCCCGCAGCGGGAACACCGCCCGACGCGTCGCCAGCACCGCCTGGTCCAGCCGGTCCGCAGGGTCGTAGCCCTCCGCCCAGTCGCGCCATCCGACCGGCCACCGACCGTCCGTCATCCGCATCGGGCCCGGCTGCCGCGTCCGCGCGTACACCTCGTCCCGCCAGGAGGACGGGATCACCGACGCCGGCTCCACCGGAGCGTGCGCCGCGATCCCCACCAGATGCGTCCACGACCGCGGTACGACGTCCACCACCGCGTACCCGCCCCCGCCGAGCGCCACCCACCTGCCGCCCTCGACATGCGCGTGCGCCAGCTCGTGGCACGCCTCCTGCACCGCCCGCTGCGCGTCCAGCGACACCGCCAGATGCGCCAGCGGGTCCTCGAAGTGCGTGTCCGCCCCGTGCTGGGTGATCAGCACCTGCGGCCGGAAATCGGCGAGCAGCTCCGGCACCACCGCGTGGAAGGCCCGCAGCCACCCCGCGTCCCCGGTCCCCGCCGGCAGCGCCACGTTCACCGCCCCGCCCTCGCCCGCGCCGGCCGCGCCCGTCTCCTCCGGCCAGCCCGTCTGCGGGAACAGCGTCCGCGGGTGCTCGTGCAGCGAGATCGTCAGGACCCGCGGGTCCTCCCAGAACGCCGCCTGCACCCCGTCCCCGTGGTGCACGTCCACGTCCACGTACGCGACCCGCTCCGCGCCCAGCTCGAGCAGCCGGGCGATCGCCAGCGCCGCGTCGTTGTAGATGCAGAAGCCCGACGCGGCCCCCGGCATCGCGTGGTGCAGTCCGCCCGCGAAGTTCACCGCGTGCGCCGCCTCCCCGCGCCACACGGCCTCCGCCGCGCCCACCGACTGGCCCGCGATCAGCGCCGACACCTCGTGCATGCCGGCGAACGCCGGGTCGTCCACGGTCCCCAGGCCGTACGCCTGGTCCGCGGCCTTCGGATCCGCCGAGGCCGCCCGCACCGCCGCCACGTAGTCCTCGCGGTGCACGAGCCGCAGCGTCGAGTCGCCGACCGGCCGCCCCGCCACCACGTCCACCGCCCGGTCGAGCCCGTACGCCCGCACCAGCCCCATGGTCAGCGCGAGCCGCACCGGGTCCATCGGGTGCTCGGGCCCGAAGTCGTAGCCCGTGACAGCTTCATCCCACATCAACAGTGCGCGGCCGCTCATGCCCGCCACCGTATCGGGCCCCCGGAGCGGCGAACGACGTGGCGTACACCACCGTCACGAGCACCAGCACCATCGGCACCAGCATCGCCCCCCGGTACGACCACGCCTCACCGAGCGCCCCGACCAGCGGCGAGCCAATCAGGAAACCCACGTAGTTGAAGACGTTCAGCCGCGCCACCGCCGCGTCGCTCGCCCCGGGGAACAGGCGGCCCGCCGCGGCGAAGGTCTGCGGCACGATCACGCTCAGCCCGAGCCCCAGGACCGTGAACCCGGCCATCCCCGCCCACGCGCCCGGCGCCACCGCGACCACCGCGAAGCCCAGCGCCGCGAGCACCGCCCCGCCCCGCACCACCAGCACGGCCCCGAGGCGCCGCACGCCGAGGTCGCCGACGGCCCGCCCGAGCAGCGTCGTCACCATGTACGCGTTGTACGGCACGGTCGCCAGCTCCTCCGAGCTGTGCAGGACGTCCTGGAGGTACTTCGCCGACCAGTTGGAGACGGTCGAGTCCCCGATGTACGCGAAGGTCATCACCAGGCAGAGCGGCAGCAGCAGCCGGAACGCGCCCCCGCCGGAGCCCGCCCCGGCCCCCTCCGCCTCCTCCTCCGTCTCCGCCGGTCCGCGGCCCGGTTCCCCGGCCGCGTACCAGCGGCTTGCCACGAGCGCGGCCGGCAGCAGCACCGCCACCACCGGCAGATAGGACGCGAACAGCGACAGGTCCCCGTGCGCCCCCGCCCAGGCCAGCGTGGCACCGGCGATGCCCCCGAGGCTGTACGCGGCGTGGAAACCGAGCATGATGCTCCGCCCGTACGCCCGCTGGAGGCTCACCCCCAGCATGTTCATGGACGCGTCCAGGGCCCCGACGGCGAGCCCGAACACGCCCAGCGCGACGGCCACCGCCCACAGCCCCGTACCGGCGCCGACCGCCAGGAGCGCGAGCAGCACCACCGGCTGCGACCAGCGCAGTACGGCCGCGGCGCCGATCCGTACGACGAGCTTCTCCGTGAGGACGCTGGCCACCCCGGCGAGCACCGGCACGGCGGACAGGAACGCCGGAAGGAGCGCGTCGGATATCCCGTACCGGTCCTGGATCGCCGGGATACGGGTCACGAGCAGGGCGAAGGTGACCCCCTGCACGAAGAAGCCGACCGCCAGGGATCCCCGCCCACGCCGCAACCGCGCATCCGTCATGGCGGCACAGCGTAGGCCCGCACCCTACCGAGGGGTAGGTGGATCACAGACCCAAAATCGCGGGCAGCTCGTCCATGGCCCGGAAGAAGCCGGTGGCGCCGGTCAGCTTCGCCTCGGGCGTCATCGCGGTGAAGCCGTACACGTCCATCCCGGCCGCGACGGCGGCCTGGACCCCGAGCCGACTGTCCTCGACGACGAGACAGCGCTCGGGTGCCACTCCCATGCGTTCCGCGGCGTGGAGGAAGAGGTCGGGCGCCGGCTTGCCGCGCCCGACGTCCTCGGCGCTGAACACGATCTCGTCCGGGAACCACACGTCGAGCCCGGTCTTCCGGTGCCCGACGCGGATCCGCCGGTGACTGCCGGAGGAGGCCACGCAGTACGGGACGCCCGCCGCGGCCAGCCTCTTGAGCACGTCGGCGGCCCCGGCCACGGCCTCCAGCTCCCGCTCGAAGGCGGCGAAGACCCGCGCGTGGAACGTGTCGTCGAACTCCGCCGGCAACCGCCGCCCGCTGCGCTCCTCGATCACCTCGTGGATGCGGTGCATCGCGGACCCCATGTAGTCCCGCACCGATTCCTCGTACGTGGTGGGGTGCCCGAGCTCCGTGAGGTAGGCGGCGAGCAGCCGGTTGGAGATCGGCTCACTGTCGACCAGCACACCGTCGTTGTCGAAGACCACCAAGTCGTAACCCATGGGCTTCACCCTAGGGCCGTCGCGGCGAGCGCTCCCGGGCGCGAGAGCCCGGCTCAGGAACGCGGGGGCCCCTGGCGCCGCACCCGCTCCAACGCCTCGGCGAGCAGGTCCTCGTGCCGCAGGACGAAGTCCCCGTTGGGCAGCGGCTCATCCAGCGCCACGGCGTCACCGTCGTGGACGCCGCTCCCGACGACCTGGCCCCAGCCCTCGCGGACGCCTACCTGGCCCTGAAGGCGGCCGGCCGGCTCTGAGCTCGCGCGTGCGGCCCGGCGGGGCCCCGAACGCAGAAAAGCCCCGCACCATAAGGTGCGGGGCTTTCCCA
>NZ_JBEXQW010000088.1:0-16899 GCF_040612775.1 Streptomyces sp. NPDC006339 | reverse complement strand
GTTCATGAATCGGCTCGCCGACCGCATCGCCCAGGACTCCCGGCGCCCCGCCAGGGTCACCTACACCGTCACCGACACCGTCCAGCACCGGAACCTTGAATCGCCCGACCCCGGCCCGCACAAGCAGCCCGTCGCCCAGCTCCCGCCGCCCGCCTGCGGCCCTGAACCGGCCACAGCGCACCCCCGCGGCTCCACCCGGCCCGGGCGCCGCCGCATGGTCAGGCGCCGTCCCACCCCGATCATCGCGCACGACCCCACCGCCTCCAGAGCGGTTGTCCTCGCCTACGTCCAGGTGCTGTGCGAAAACGTCCTGCGCTCCAACGACGTCGACACCCTCGCCGACTTCGCCTCCGACTACGACGAGACCGGAGCGCGCACCTTCGCCTGCCTGCTCTACCGCCTCGACCGTCGCGACAGCGCGCTGTACTGGTGGCGCTTCGCCGCCGGCGCCGGAGATCCCCTCGCGGCTCACCTGCTCGCCGCTCACCACGCCGCCGTCGGACAGAACCCCGACGCCCGAGTGTGGCGGGCGAGCGCACAGATGCTGGGGTTCACCGACCAGCACCTGCCGCATCCCGTGAGGCGAAGCACCGAGATCGCTGAGGGCTTCGCCAGCGAGGTGGCCTGGGATGCCGAGATGATGGCCTTCATGGGGGCATCCGGCCTGCCGCAGGAACTCGTCCGCTGATCACCGGCCACGCTGGGCCAAACCGGAGGCCGCCACCCATCAGGTGGCGGCCTTCATCATCCGAGCAGGACACCGGTCCAGAGGCACATCCGCCCTTTGAGCGATGGTGCTGCTGCGGGACCAGGCAGCCGCAGCGGAGGGGCGGGCCCGTTGCATGAGGCGCTGTGCGTCGGCGGGCCGCAGGATCGAAATCGCATCCCGGTCGATGGGGGCAAGTCGCCCGGACCACTCCGGGCCGAGGTCGCGGCTGGCATCTCGAAGCCGGAGCTGGGTGTCGACGAACATCTTGCGCGCTCCGCCAAGGGCCGGCCGCGCTCGGCGTCGATGCCTGCCCGCAGCCGGCGGGGCGACCCACTGGCCCATGCCATCCAGATGTTCGAGTACCGGGGTTTGCTCCCGCCACGGCGATAGACGCTCGCCAGGTCGACCAGCGTGCCGCGGTCGGCGAGCTCGAGGAGGCCCTCGAAGGATTCGTGTTGGCCTGGACCTTGAGACGTCCTTGACCGCGCTCGGCGAGCTGCTCGAAGTAGCGGTACACGATGCCCTCGTCGCTGAGCGCCTTCGGCATGCCCATGAACAGCCCACGGACACCATCACCGCCGAGACCGCGACGCCCGAGGCCACCGCGGTGGTCCCGCAGCAGGAGCCGTACGTGCCGGAGGCGCTCGGGGCGCACCGGATCGCCGCCCTGCTAGCGCACCGGCGCGGCGGTCGCCGCCGACGACGTCGCTGAGCTCGTCGCCCAGGAGCACCTGGAGGTCGTGACCACTACAAGGGCTGGCCGATGTACTCCCCGCGCAGGGCCTGCGAGCTGCCCCAGGATGCGGCCGCCGCAGCGGATCGGCTGGCACTGGAGCGGCCTGGTCCGCCCGGGCCACCGCATCGGGTGGCACGGACGTGGGCTGGTCGAAAGGGGCGTGGCCCGCGGCCCGGGCCGGAGTTGACCGGAGCGGCGCCACGCGTGGGCCCCTCGCCGGTCGATCGGGGAGCGGGACCGAGCGCGTTCTGGGGGCGCATGTGCTCACTCGCTCGGGCCAGGGACTGGGCGGGGCTGGCTCCGGCGAAGCGAGCTTGCCGGAGCCCCGGAGCCGTGATCTAGGTCCTCAGACCCAGTACTGTTCGGCACCGCCGTTGCACTCCCACTGGATGGCGTCGGCGCCCCTGTCGGTGCTGCCTGCCCTGATGGCCAGGCACTTGCCTGAGTTGATGTTTTTCAGTCGGTATTGTGCATCACCGTGCGTGTCGTGAGTAGGGATGATTTCCCATTTCTGGCTTTGGCTGCCGTCGCAGGGCCACTGCACCACTTTTGCGCCGTCATAGACTGAGCTGCCGCTGATTGCCAGGCACTGACCGGAGTTCTCATTCTTGATCTCGTAGATTCGGGTGCCCGGCTGGTGCGAGTACGACCAGAATTGGTCAGGGATGCCCAAATGCTCCCACTGGATGGCATCGGCGCCGGGTGTGGTGCTCGACTGTCGGATCCCCAGAACCAGTGACGAATTCTTGTTCCCGAGAACACCTGAAAACGGAACCGCAGCCGGCGGTGTGAATTTGTCGTATGCGCCGCTTTCAACGAAGTATTCATCGTTGTCGAGGAGCCGCACGTCCACGGTGAACCGCCCGAGGTCACCTCCGACGCCGGTGTTCTGGGAGAGAGGTATGTTGGCCCGGCCGCAGTGCACACCCGGACTGGCGGGAGGAGACGGGTCGGGATAGGCGCGGTCGTAGTAGACGCTCCAGCCGCTCGGGCCCTCGGGCCATGAGAAAGCGTAGAACTGTGCACACTCCTGGCCGCCTGCCACCTGGCCTCCCGTCGACGTCCTGCCGCTTTCTCGTGAGCTCGCGAACGGGAACTCGTCGCACGACGTTCTGTCGTCCGTTTTTATCCGGGTGGCAATGATGTTTGTATCGTCATTGGGGATGAAGGTGCTGTTGCAGATGCGGCTGCGATTCTGGCGGACAATTGTGTCGTCAGCCTGCCGGTGCAGAGGCCGGTTGAGCTTTTGCAGGCCCATGCCGCCGTACATGCGCTGTGTCCAAGCGATGAAGTATTGGGCGGCTGGGTACTTGGTTTTGTCCACAGTGAAGGTGGGTGTGTAACGCCAGAACACGCAGCCAGCCGTGGTGCCCACTCGACGGTCGCACCGGATATCGGTCAAATAATCTCGCCACGTTGCTGTGTCCGGGGCGGCTGCCACGGGCGAGGTGGCCGTTACGGACCAGGCAAAATTCAGGCCGTCAGAAGCGCCCGCGACATTAGAGTTGGTCCAGAAGAACAAATGCCGCATTTGAGCCTCGTGGAGGTCGCCAGGAGTCCACGTCATCGCCCCCCACTGCAGCGGTCGCCCCATAGAGCATGCGGCTGCGCATTGCGGTCTGAAGTCCAGTGTCACCGAGACCAGAGCCGGGTCCAGGCGAACCGGGACAAGGGAGATGGACTGCGTGATGCCCTCGTCATGAGGATGGGTCTCGATCCGCTGATCGTACGCCCACTGGGCCACGCCCAGATCCCTTCCGTCTGCCTTTTTCAATATCACCGTCAACGGCCCGCTGGGCTTCAGGCACGTCTGAAAACGGCTGTAACCAGTGGACGAGCGCTGGTCACACCAGGGCATGTCGAGCTGAACCGGCACCTGCGTGAGGATGGGGGTGTCCGGCGGCACGGAAGACGCAATGGCCCCAGTCTGGACATCCGAACGTGAGGCATTGCTCGTGGGCTGCGTTCTTTGCCGCTGAACAACCTGCAGGTTGGTCTCGACACATAGGGCGGGCTTCCCCGTGTGCCTGGCTCGCGTCTCCGCCGCCTCGCAGTCCGTCGTGCTCGACACCACGGACTGCCTCGAACTCGCTGGTCGGTCATGCGGCGTCTGTCGCGTGAAGTCGATGCCCCGCTTATCCTTCAGCAACCGGACTGCTGCTGGCGAAGCCGCACTCTGGCCGACCGCCGACGCCATCGGTGCTGCCGCTCCGTTTAGCGCCAGCACCAATCCCAGTGCCGCTGCGCCCACACGCAGCGGCCGCACTGGCTGTGAACCCCACGCCATCAAGCTATCCCCCAGATGTATTTCAGTACGACGAGGGCGCGCAGCGCCACTACACAGACCGACGCCGTAATCCCCCCGGCCCGTGATGAACGGGCCCATGGAACCTAAGCCACCGAGCGATCACAAGCAATCGATCAATTAGGAGGTTGCTCGTCCGCTTCCGGCTCGTGCTGACGACGTAACCTGCGCGGGGCAAGTCCCCACCCTCTTGGCCATCTTGGGTTGACGGTGCGGTCATCGCCGGGCAGATCCAGCAGCGCTCCGCCCGCGCCGCCCGGGACGCCTGCCGGGCTGAGGCTCCGTCGCGACCGCGAACTGGAGGCGGTCACCGCGTTCGCGTTCGCCGTCGCCGCGCACCGTCAAACGACGGCCGGGCGCGCGAGGACCTGGGGTTGCGGCGCCGAGGCGGACCGCACCGCCGCTGCCCGTGCCGATTCCCGCCCCACCCGTCGGGGATCGAAGCCGCGCGCTTCCTGGTCTCGATCCTCACCCGCCCTCGCCCCGGCCGCCGACGACGCCGCGCACGCCGCCTATGCCTGCGCGGTGCCCGGACCTCGATACCCTCGGCGAGCTGCGGGAGTAGCGTCCTGCTACCAGTGGCCCGCCGCCCACCACGTCCTCGCCCTGACCTCGGAGAGCTGGTGACCGCTATGACCGGACGCCGCACCCTCGGCCCCGGCCCGCGGGCCGCGCCGATCCAGGCCGCCCAGGCCGACCTGCTAACCGACCTGCCCGACGTCGCCGAGCTCCGCGCCCGCGGTGTCCTCGACCCGCACCCAGCACCCGCCCCCAGGGCGCGCCGCACGCTCGGCACCGGCGTCCACCCCGCCTGACGTGGCCGGTGCATAGCCGCTCCCTTCCGATCGTCTGATCGTTGGTCCGGGTGTGCCGTTGACTGACGCGCAGCGGGC
Organism: Streptomyces sp. NPDC006339; assembly: GCF_040612775.1. NCBI lineage: Bacteria > Bacillati > Actinomycetota > Actinomycetes > Kitasatosporales > Streptomycetaceae > Streptomyces > Streptomyces sp. NPDC006339. The sequence goes on along the minus strand of NZ_JBEXQW010000088.1, from coordinate 12,256 downwards.
GCGGATCGAACCGTTGCTGCCGGATCGGACCTAGACCGGGTCGCAATGGGTGCACCTGCCTGAGAAGTACGGCAACTGGCGAGGCGACAACCGGCTGCGGATGTGGGCCCTCGACGGCACCTGGGAGCGGGTGTTCACCGCTCTGATAGCGCAGGCCGACGCCGAAGAAGACCTGGACTGGGTTGTCTCGGTGGACTCCACGATCGTTTGAGCTCACCAGCACGCGGCCGGGGCCCGTAGAAAGGGGCCCCGGCGGGTACGCGGCCGACGGCGCCTGTCGGCCGCTGGCCTTCCATCTCACAGGCGGACAAGCCAGCGACGCGCCCGCCTTCCCAGACGTGATGGACCGCCTCCGCGTTCCCCGCCCGTTCGGCCGCCCCGGACCTGGCCGGAGTTCGTCCTGGCCGACAAGGCGCATTCATCTTGGGCCATTCGCGAGCACTTGCGAAGGCGCGGGATCCGGGCAGTGATCCCTGTCCCGGCGGACCAGCGTGGCCACCGGCTGCGGCGCGGCCGCATGGGCGGCCGACCACCTGCCTTCGACCGCGAGGCATACAAACAGCGCAACACCTTGGCGGGGTTACGTACCGGCGCCCGCCGCCCCTGCAGGGGGATTGTGGGCCTGGAGGACATCGCGGGCGCCGGGGATAAGGAGGAGTCTGCGCAGGGTGGCGTTGCCATCTGGCTCTGGAGGGCCGGAGGGTACGGTCACCCGGGTGGGGCGCAGAGGTAGGTCCGGGCCGTGGCCGTGAGGTGAGGTTCCGGGCGGCGGAGGGGGAGGTTTCGGGGGCGCGGGGTGCGGCTGCTGGCGGGGACGGAACGTCGACTTGGGGGTGCGGGACTCGGTGAGGAGGCGGCTGTAGGCGGGGCCGGGCTGGACAGGGCGCCAGTCTTCCGTTCCGATGATCAGCCACCCGTCGTCTCTCTCGGTCCGGATGCCCTGGACCATTTGGGCGTTGGTCCACGGAGCGTGGGGGTTCTCCTCGCAGTGGGCGTTGACGAGGCGCCTCAGGGGCGGTGCGTGGTGGTGCTGCTTGTAGTAGGCGTGCGCCCACTTCGCGAGGTCGGGGCCGCGGCCGGCCAGAGCGATCGGTGCGGGCGTGGTGTCCACCTTTCCGGCGGCGCCGGGGATGATCGGCCGGATTTCGGGGGAGAGGCGCCAACTGGACAGGGCGTGGGGATCGTGGCGTGGGTGGAGCTGGCTGAACCAGCCGATCTCCAGAAGCGTCAGCAGCACGGGGACGCTGACCTCCACGGAGGTGAAGCGGCAGCGGTTCGCGAGGATCCGGCGCCCGATCTGGCCGTGGCCCTGCGGGTTGCTCATGGCGGTGATGTACAGGGCTGCGAGCCGGACTCCCGCCGGCTGACTGTCGAGGAGCCCATGGCTGATGAGGCGTTGGACCCAGCCGTTGAACGGCCTTCGAACCTTCCGGCTGATTTCCCCCGTCAGCCACGGCTCTGCGAGGCGAGACATGGTGCACTGCGCTGCGGGCGCCCCGGGTACAGCGGCTCGGACCGCCTCGACGCTGCCCTCCACCCATCCGTCGTCGATCAGTTCCTGCAGCGCCATGTGGTTCACTCCGGTCCGCGAGCTGGACAGGTCCTCGCTGATCAGCAGCACCCGCCCGTCCTTGCGCATGCGCAGCAGTGCCAGGAGAGCGATCAGCCGGGCCTCTGGTGTCCGCCCGACCCGGGCGTCCTGGAGGAAGCGCAGGCAGAACTCGGTGTGATCGGCGTACGCCGCAGTGGGCTTCCACTTGGCGGCCGGCGGCCCGTAGGTCCGCTCACCGTCCACGGACACCTGCTCGGTGGCCGGCCCGGCCGTGAGCTCGTGCTGCGCGCAGACGGTGCAGTTGGCGGGGGTCGGGCGCTCCCGCGGTACGGGCGGGGCGCTCTCCTTGAGGACCTTGCCGCGGGGCAGCCGCATGGCGCACGCGGAACAGACCTCGGCGATCACCCACAGCCGGCCCACGGCGTCGGGCAGGAGCACGAGCACCGGTCGTCCCGCGCATTCGACCGCTGCGGTGGGGTGCCAGGCGCAGGACTCGGCACGGCAGCGGCAGCCGGTCCCGGCCACGACCTCGATGCGGGCGACGTGCTCGCGCACATGGCGCATGGCTTCCGTACGGGCCAGGACCGGGTCTCGGAAACGCGTGGTCACGGGAGTGCAGCTCGGGTCCGCGCAGTCGATCACGCAGACACCGGCCGCCGGCCGACCGTGCGGGACGAGCCGGACCGTCCAGCGTCTCCCCGCTCGCGTGGGCCTCACCGTTTCACCGTCGCCGTCCGGAACATCGCCACGTCCCACGTATCGGGTGTTGGCGTGTCCTTCTGAAGGGCTCGGGGGAAAGTCGGACGGTCTGAGGATCAGTGGGCCGGCCCCGGTGGGGTCAGGCCCCGAAGGGCGGCCAGAAGGTCGCCGGGAGTGGGGCGGGTGGTGCCGATGAGCAGAGGGCGGGTGTCGGGTGCGGTGAAGGGGTGGCGGCGGCGGCCGGCGGTGCGCCATCCGGTCTCCTCCTCCCAGACGAGCGCCGGAACGGGTGCGTTGTCGGTGAGCGGCACGGAGGCGCGGAGTGTCTCGCCAGTCTGCTCGACGACAGGCGGCACAGGGCTGGTGGCGAGGTCGGCGTCGTGCAGGGCTTCGGTGATCTGGCGGAGGTAGACCGCGGCGCCGCGAGCACGCAGCTCGACCTCGGCCTGGGCGAGTGCGGCACGGATGTGGCCGGCTGGATAGCCGAGCTCGGCGGCGGCCTCGGCGGGGGTGAGCGCGGGGTCGTGCTCGAGGCGGTCGGCGATGCGGCGGGCGCGGAGTTGGGTGAGCGCACGCTGGGCGGTGGCGGTGTGCACCCCAAGGGCCTCGGTGACCTTGGCGGTGGAAAGCGTGGGGTCGGCGTCGAGGAGGAGTGCGGTGCGATCGAGGAGCTGCTCGCGGGGGACCATGTCGCCGGTGCCCTTGGGGCGGCCGCCGCGGGCGGGCCGGCTGGTCTGGTTCTGGCGGAAGGCGAGGATGACGCCGCGGGGCCAGTGGTCGACGCCGCCGGCGACGACCAGGTGCTGCTGCAGCTCGGGGCGCTTTTTGTAGACGTCCCAGCTCGCGAGGGCCACGCCGATCAGGTCGGCGGCCTCACGGCGGTCCAGGAGGTCCTGGTCGTCGTCCTCGTCGGGAAGAGCGGGGATCGGCCGACCTGTGAGATAGGCGTCGACCTGCTCGGCGTCGTAGAGGCGGAAGCGCGAGCCCTCGGAGCTGATCGGCTTCGGGAAGCCCTCGGCCAGGTACGGCTTGTCCTTCTCGTACTTGCTCATGCTCACCCCCTGCTGCCGGGCGAGCTCGGCGATCGTACGGACCTGGTCGGCGCGGCCGGCGCGGATCACGGTGAACTCCAGAGTGACGGGACGACGTTGACAGGACGGACGCAGGACACTCCACCCGGTACGAAAAAACTGTATCGGATTTCCACCCCCCGATTGGGGTACACTCTGCGCCACGCCTCGCAACGCTCCCCAGAGGATCGAGCGGGTGTCTTGGTAGGCCGGCGCCCGTGCCACCCGCCCCTCGGGGCGGACTGAGGGCGCCGGCCGCTTCTCCACCCCGGGGACCCGTGACGACACGGTCCGCACCGGGACACCACCCGCCCTTTGAAGTGGCGCTCGCCCGCGAGATGAGGAGAACACCGAGCCATGGCCGTGAAGCTGCGCGACCATCAGATCGAAGCTGTCGACGCCATCGTGCGCGGCCTGGACACCCCGCCCGCCGGCATCCCACCGACAGGCCTGCGCGGCCAGGTCCATGCCGCCTGCGGCACCGGCAAGACGATCATCGCGGCCGCAGTAGCCCGGCGCATCGCCCGCAACGGTCGCGTTCTCGTCCTCGTACCGACCCTGGATCTGCTCACCCAGACCGTGAGGGCCTGGCACGACGCCGGCCACACCGGGCCGGCCGTCGCCGTGTGCTCCCTCCACGACGACCCGGCGCTGTGGAGCCGCGGAATGCGGGCGACGACCAACCCCGTCCAGTTGGCCCTGTGGCACGGCACCGGACCCGTGACCATCTACGCCACCTACGCCTCCCTCGACGTCCTCGCCGAGGCGTTCGCAGGCATCTACGGCCAGCGCCTCGCACCGTTGGACCTCATGTGCGTGGACGAAGCCCACCGCACGTCCGGATCGCTCGGCAAGGCCTGGGCTGACGTGCACAAGCAGGGCGTGATCCCCGCCGCACGACGCCTGTACCTGACGGCGACCCCGCGGATCTGGCAGGAGCGCCCCCCGCACTGGGAAGTCGCCGAAGGCGTCCGGGACGCGCTGCCGCAGGAGATGGCCGCCTCGATGGACGACCCGGACCTCTTCGGGCCCGTGCTCTACAAGCTCTCGCTCGCCTCGGCCGTCTCCCGCCGGCTGCTCGCCCGCTACCAGATCATCGTGATGGAGATCCAGGACCCGCTCGTCACCCCGGAACGGCTCATGGGCGAGGACCGGCACTCCGAGGAGGTCCGCGGGCAGCGACTCGGAGCCCTTCAGGCCGCCCTGCTGCACACAATGTCCGACCACGCCCTGCAGACCTGCATCACCTTCCACCACCGCACGATGGAAGCCCAGGCGTTTGCCGACGGCCTATCCGGTGTGGCGGCCAAGCTCCACGCCGACGAGCCCGAGACCTACCCCCACCGGATCTGGGCCGACTGGCTGTGCGGCGAACACGCCGCCGAGCACCGGCGCGAGGTCCTGGGCCAGTTCGGCAGCACTGCCCGGCGCGCGATCCTGTCCAACGTCCGCGTCCTCGGGGAAGGCGTCGACATCCGCGCCGTCGACTGCGTCGCACTCCTCGACCCCAAGGGCGCCCCGCACGACATCGTGCAGGCCATCGGCCGCGCCCTGCGGCAGAAGCCCGGCGAGCGCAAGCTCGCCTCCCTGATCGTCCCGGTGTTCCTCCAGCCCGGCGAGAAGCCCGAGGAGGACATGTTCACCTCCGCCTCCTACCGCCCGCTGGTCAAGGTCCTGCAGGCGCTGCGCGCCCACGACGAAGAGGCCGTGGAGCTCCTGGCCATCCCCCAGGAACCGCAGAAGGACACCGCGCAGCCCTCGCAGTACATCGGCCCGCCGCCCGAGGAAGGCGAGGAAGAATCCCGCCTCCTGCTGCGCTTCGCCTCCCGCCGCGACCCCGCCATGATCGCCGACTGGGTCAGCTTCAACGTCATCGACACCGAAAGGCAGGACTGGGCCCGCGGCTGGTCGAAGCTCAAGCAGTACACCCAGCGCGAGGGACACGCCCGCGTCCCCTACGGGCACAACGAAGGCGCCTACCCTCTCGGGCAGTGGATCGCCGAGCAGCGCCGTGCCTACACCGCCGGGCAGATGACCGGCCAGCGCGCCCGACGACTCGAGAAGCTCGGCATGGTCTGGTCGCCGGCAGACGAACGATTCCAGGAGAACCTCGCCGCCGCGAAGGCGTACTACGAGCAACACGGCACACTCTGCGCGCCCCGCACCGCAACCGCTCTGGACCGGCCGATCGGCCAGTGGCTCTCCAACCTCCGCCGCCCCGGGGCCCTCGCCGACCACCCCGAATGGGAAGCAGCTCTGCGCGAGGTGGACGAGCACTGGAACCCCGCATGGCCCGCCGACTGGCAGCGCCACTACGCCGCCCTGCGCGACCTCGTCGCCGACGAACCCGGCCAGCCCCACGTCCTGCCCGGCGTCACCGTCTACGGCATGGACGTCGGCCGGTGGCTCGCCCGACAGCGCCAGCACAACCTATGGACCTCGTTGACGGACGGACAGCGCGAGCTCCTGGAGCAGCTCGGCATCACACCCCTCCCACCTGACCAGGCTCCCGCCAAGGCCGCCATGGGCGCCTTCGAGCGAGGCGTCGCCGCCCTCGCCCAGTACAAGGACCGAACCGGCACCCTGGGGCCCGTCAGCCGCACCCACATCGAACGCCTTGAGGACGGAACCGAAGTCAAACTGGGCGTCTGGCTCTCGAACACCAAGGCCAGGCGCACGAAACTCACCGCCGAGAAACTCGCCGCGCTGGCCGGCCTCGGGCTGGAGTGGGCGGCGACGGAAGGAGCGCCATGATGAGCGCACCCGAGGAAGAGCGGCGCGTGCAGGATGCTGCGCGGCGGCACGCCCGCACCATGGCCTTCGCGGAGGCCGAGGACGTTATCTCGTTCGTGCTGTCCGACCCTGGGGTGCGGGCGGCGCGGGAGCGGGTGGAGGCGGCGGAGACGGAATTCGGCAGGGAGCTGTGCGCCCGACTCCAGCCGTTCCAGGACCGCCACGACCAGGCCGTGGCGGCGGGCGACGCAGTCCTGCTCACCGGGGCCTGTGAGGGCAAGCACGGCCGCTGGGGGCGGATCTGTGTCCTGCCCGACGGGCACGAGACCTCGATGGAGGAACCGCACTGGGGCCGCAACAGAGAAGGCCGGCCGATCGCATGGGTGGGCAGCGCGCCTGACGACTGGTGAGAGCGGCGGTGAGACAGGCGACACGACCCCGGGGCGCACGAGTGGCTCGGGGCTCTGCGAGGGCGCGCAGCTCGATCAGACGCCGACGCCCCGGTGGTCGACCACGCGCCACGCGTGCAAGGATCCGAGGGGCTCAGGCCCAGTTCGGGTCGCCGGCTGCGCCCCAGCCGCTGTCCTGGACTCCCCAGCCGGTGTCGCCCTGCACGCCCCATCCGATGTCTCGTCGCATGGTTCCCCTCCTCGTGGTGCTGCGCCGCTGGTGCGCGCCGATACGGTGACCGTATCCGGCATATGCCGGGACAGCCAGGTCCTTCTTTCCAGTTCGTCATCTGGCCTTCGGGTAGGTGCCGGCAGTGCCCGGCAAGCCGGCGCGCGCGGAGGTGGTTGGCTGCGGTCAGGTTTCCGCCCCGCCGATGTGCACGTCGATCCCGTACCGGCGAGGGCCTGAACGCGGGCACGCTGGGCGAGTTCGCCCGGGTCGACGCCGAAGCAGAAGAAGCCTGGCGCCGCTGGGACGCCGCCGCTCGCTGTCGTGTGAGCCCGCAGGGCGCGCCCTGCCCGACGATCTCGCTCAGCTACGACCCTGGAGCGGCTGGCGCTGATCATCCTGCAGAACATCCGCCGCCCCAGTGCATGCACTGCGCGGGCCGCGAGCGCCTCGGACTGCTGCACCCCGTGGTGATGCGCTGTTCGTCCAAGGGATAGACCCTCAGGTCGTATGGGCGCGGGCGTCCACACTCGGGGCGCGCCCTGGCCTGCCACCCCGCCGCAGGTGTCACCCGTGCGGGTTGACCTGCGGGATCAGGGGAAAACCCGCCGCGAAATGAGGTGAAGTTTGATAGAGTTGTCTTGTTGGTTCGGGAGTGGCACCCGACCAACGCCAAGACACTTCGCCCATTCTGAGGGAGACTCATGTCCGAGAATATGAACCCCGTGCATCCGAATGCAGAATTCACCTGCACCCATGCAGAATTCAGTTCCGCCCTGAAGAACGCTGAATTCGGAATCAACCCGAAGCTCCCGAACCCCGCCCAGCGCGGTGTCATCGTCGAAACCCGGGACGGCCAGGCCGTATACAGCACGTTCGACCTTGACACCGCCGTCCGCGTCACCGTGCCGTGCCCGACTGCGCAGGCGGCCGGAACGTCATTGCTGGACTTCACCGAGCTGAGCAAGACCCTCGCCGCCATGGTCGCGGGCGAGCCCAAGGCCACAGCGGCGGCCACCTCGGTCGCTCTGCGGGGCGACCTGCTGGTCGGACCGGACATGACCGTCCCCATCAGCGCGCTGGACACCACGGCCTACGTCTCCGCTCCCGCCCCCGTGGCCGCTATGGTCGTCCTGGACGGGCAGGCCCTCCGCCGCCAGCTCGACCGCGTCCTGCCGACCACCGGCACCGACGACACCCTTCCCGTCCTCGCCGGCGTCCAGTTCACCATCGACGCTGAGACGTGCACCCTCGCCGCCACCGACCGCTACCGCTTCGCCGTCGCCGACCTCCCGTCCCGCACCGCCCCCGGCGCCCCGCAGACCGCCGCCTTCGACCTCAACATCCCCGGCAGCTTCCTGCGGCGTCTGGCCAAGCCCCTGAAGGACCACACGGGCCCCGTCGGCATCGGCGTCAGCGAGGACCGCCTGTGGGTCACGCTCACCCTGGGGAGCCTGACCTTCACCACCCGCCTGATCGACGGCCGCCTCCCCCGGCACGGCAAGCTGTTCCCGACGACCGCCGCCGCCTCGCTGCAGATCGACCGCGTCGCACTCGTCACCGCGACGAAGAAGTGCACGGCAGTGCTCAAGGCCAAGGGCGCCGACAGCCTGACCCCGATCAGCTTCCGGTGGAACCGCGATGGCACGCTCACCCTCGCCCCCGCACTCCCCGAAGCCCACGACCGCGCCCGGCTCTCCGGCATCCCCCTGCCCTACGAGACCGTCGGCGGCGACGCCACCACGCTCCACGCCAGCTCCCAGTCCCTGAAACCCGCCTACCTCACCGCCGCCCTCGACGCCTTCGCCGGCGACACCCTTACCCTGCACCTTCCCGACACGGAAAACGGCCAAGGACTGCGCAAGCCGGTGCTGCTCACCGACGGCCCCGACCTCCAGGGCGACGGCTACCGACACCTCCTCATGCCGATCACCCTCGACTTCTCCTGGGCCCTGTAACCCCATCCGCCGCGCGGAGCCAGGAACGGCCCCGCGCGGCACACAACGAGCCAAGTCACCCGCCTGGACCGCATCGGGCAGCGGGGTCGGCCGCAAGCCCATCTGACAAGAAAGAGCAGCCCCGGGTCGGGGAGCAGGCTGCGGCGCCCTGTGGGCCACCGCTGCATCTTTCCGGCGTGGTCCGGGGCCTGGGGTCCGCCGCCCCTGTGGGGCGGAAGGCCGCTGGTCCAGGTCGGGTTCGCCGCTGCGCGCCGGACCCTGCCGCCGGTCGTCCGGGACCGGGCCCGCCCCTGCGTGGCGTGCTCTCGGCGCTGCGCGCCGTCCGCTCGGGGAACCCCTGACGCTGCGCGTCAGGAGCGGCGGCGTACCCCTGACCCCGGCCCAGCCCGGTTCACCTGAACGGGTTGACCTGCGGAAACAACGGAAAACCCACCCCGCGATGCGGTGAAATTTGATATAGTTTTCTCGTTGGTTCGGAGGTGGCACCCGACCCAACACCAAGACACCCCATCCGACTTGAGGGAGACCCATGTCCAACACCAGCACCACCACGGCCTACGCCCTGCTCGTCCGCCCGGACGGCTTCTTCCAACTGCTCGACTGGCCGTCCGACCCCACCAAGAGCCTCGACACTCTCCGCACCGCCATCGAGTGCGACGTCGTCGACGTCGCCGACATCACCGCCGACCTCTCCATGTGGATCGACGACGAGGGCATGCTCATCGACAACCCCAACGAGAACGTCCCCGCCTTCCGCCTCTTCGCCTGCTACCGCACCCCGTGCCAGCGCTACTTCGGCAACGCCGTCTTCACCGGCGGCACCGACGCCGACGGCGACACCGTTGGCCTCACTGAAGATGCCGTTCTCGACCTGCTCCTTAACCACTTGCGCTTTTTGACCGAGCTCCTGCGCGTCCCCACCCAGCGGACCAAGTAGCCGGACACCCGGCGGTGGGGGGCACCGTCCGCGCCCCCCACCGCCACTCAGCGAGGGGACAGCCTTCGCCACCTGACCCTCGCGCTCCCGCCCGGCCAGGCCGCCCGGCTCCTCGATGCCCAGGCCGCCGGCGCCACCGACCGCGACCTTGAGCGCGTCGCCGGGGACGTCCTGGGCGAGGTGTACTTCCGTGACGGCGGCCACCGCGCCGAGGGCCTGCTCGTGGAGCTGACCGACATCGAGCAGATCACGTTCGAGCTGTAGCACCGACACGCTGAAAGGACACCGCCCGTGAGCACCGCAACCGAACACGTCCGCGCCGACCGGCTCACCACCGGACGCACCGTCATGGTCACCACCAGCACCACCATGGAGACGATCACCCGCGTCCAGGTGACCGACGGTTACGTGACCGTCGAGACCGACCGGGGATCCTGCTACCAGTGGCCCGCCGCCCACCAGGTCCTCGCCCTCACCCTGACCTCGGGGAGCCGGTGACCGCCGTGACCACACGCCGCACCCTCGGCCCCGGCCCGCAGGCCGCACCGATCCAGGCCGCCCAAGCCGACCTCTTCACCGGCCTACCCGGCCTCGACCTGCCGGACGTCGCCGAGCTGCGCGCCCGGGGCGTCCTCGACCCGCACCCGGCACCCGCGCCGAGGGCGCGCCGCACGCTCGGCCCCGGCACCGACCCGGCTGACACATCGCGGTAGGACCGGCCGCCGGCACCCTCGCCCCGCCCGGATCTCCCGGGCGGGGCGCTTTTTGCGTTTGCGCTGGTCGCGGCGTGTGTCCCGGGCCGGTGGTGCGGGGTCTCCCCGGTCGGTCCGGGTCTGTGCGTGGTGTCCCCCGGAGGGGTGATTTTCGGCCCTCGTGTACGCGTGGGCGGTTTGTGCGGTCAAGGCGCAACTCACCCTGAAATCAGGGCTATTGACAATACTTGAGCTGTTTCGGCATGTTTCCGGCGCGGCCCCGATCGGCGGGGCCGTTCGATTGCGAGGTGTGTGTGATGGCGCGTTCGGTGCGCGAGACGTACGACGAGTACGCGGCGGCGGGGCGGCTGCGGGTGTCGGTCGCCGCGTGGCGGTGGGCGACGGGGTCCGGTCTGGTCCCGCCGGCCGACGCGGGGCGGGGGTTGTGGTCGCGGGGTGTGGTGGAGGCCGCCGACGCCGAGGCGGTCCGCGCGGCGCTGCGGGTGATCGGCGCGGGGACGGCCGCCGACCGGCTGACCGAGGCACTGGGTTCGCCGTTGCGGTGCCGGCCGCGGGTGACGGCCTCGGCCGTCGGGCATCTGGTGCGCGCGGGCCTGCTGGTCTTCCTCGGCGGCGAGGCCGAGTTCCCCGACGTCCACCCGGACCAGGTCGCCGCCCTCGGCCACCGCCGGGACCTTGCCGCTCTCCTCGACCGCCACGTCCCCCTCGGCCCTGACCAGGCCGCCCTCCGCCTCGGCGTGCGCCGGACCGACTACGACCAGATCGTCCGCCTCGGCTGGATCCACCCGGTCGGCTCGGTGGACGTCGACTACAAGCGCCAGGGCGGCCTCACCACCGTGCCGCTCTACTCGGCCGAGGACGTCGCCCTGCTCCCGGTTATCCGGCCCGCCGTGGACTGGCGCGCGCTGCGGTCCGTCCGGCCGGGCCGCCGCTCACCGCTCGCCGCCCTGGAGCCGGCCGGGCCGGACGGCGACAGGCTGCTGCTGACGGAGGTCGGGCGGATCGCCGGGGTGGGCCGGGCCGCGGTGGTGAACTGGCGCCGCCGCCACGACGACTTCCCCGACCCGGTCGGCGGCACGGAGGTGCATCCGGAGTTCGAGTTCCGCGCGGTCGTCGACTGGCTCCTCGCCCACGACAAGATCGAGGTACCGGCCACACTCCCTGTGGCCTCGCTGCTCGTGGCCGGCACCGGCGGCGGCAAGCTCCCGTTCCGCCTCGAAGACCCGTGGCTCGTCCTGGCCGTCGACGCCGACGGCGAGGACCGGCTCACCGCGTGGACCACCGACGACGACGCCGACGCCCTGGCCGAGCTCGCCGCCGACGAGTACGGCGCCTCGGTGAGCCGGCTGACCGCGCCCGGCACGGCACCCCTCGCGGTGACGGGCGAGGTGCGGGTGATCGACCGCTACCGGGCCGGGGCCGGCGGCCTGCGCATCACCCTGGCGTGGCCTGCCCGTCTCCGGGGCGCCGCCTCACCCCGTCCGTCAGGGGGCCAGGTCCGCCACGGCCTGCCGTATGCCGCCCCGGGCCCGGAGTGCGTCTGCCGGCGGCACGCCTGCGGCGGCCTGACCCCTGCCGACTGGTGCGCCGAGCACGGCCGGGCCGCCGAACCGGCGATGGAGTGGCACCCCGCCGACGGCGTCCGCTGCATCCAGCACGCCCCCGACCACCGACAGCCGGCTCTCCGGTGAACGCACCGCGCCCCGCCCGGATCCTCCCGGGCGGGGCGCGGTCCTGTGCCTGGCCCCTGGAGGGCGCCTGCGTGGCGTTCTGGCGTCTTGCGTCCCGCCCGGGTTTCTCGGCCCGGGTGCCACGCGCCCGGCCCGTACAGCGGCGTACAGGGCCTCGTCGAGCGGGGGTGCGCACGCGGAGGGCGAGGAGGGGCCGAGGCGCGCGTCCAGGGTCTCCGGTGCGGCCTCCGCCAGCGTGGCGAAGTGACGGTGCGAACCCTCCGCCGGGGCCGCCGTGTTGACGGC
>NZ_JBEXQW010000087.1:0-17223 GCF_040612775.1 Streptomyces sp. NPDC006339 | reverse complement strand
TGGGCTACCGCCAGCACCTCGTCCGCTCGATCCTCGCCCTGCGCGAGCAGGGCGGACTCGACCTCGGCAACGGCGAGACCCTCTGGCCCGAGCCGCAGGCTGCGCGCCCCGCTCACCAGACCGGCTGCGCCGGTCTGGTGACGCTCCGTCCGCTGCGCTCCCGGAGCTAGGGGCCTGCGGTTTCGATGGTGGCTTCCGCTGCGCGCCAGCCACCTGGTGGCGCTGCGCGCCACAGGCCGGACCCGCTGCGCGGGCCCGGTAACGGGCCTTCGGCCCGGGCGCCTATAGGGACGGGGGCTTGTGTGGTCCGGTGATGGGCTGTCAGCAGACTGCGGGCTCGCTCTGTGGCGGGCGCAGAGCAAGAAGGGTGATGGGCCCTCAGGCGTGAGCGTGACGGTGGGTGCTCGGCAGCTTGTGCGGGGCAGCATGGTGCACGGGCCGGCCCGTCGCGGGAACGGCGAGGCGCCGCAGGGCGAGGCTCGCGGTGACGAGCAGTACGGCGAAGACGGCCAGGAGGAGAACGGACACCCACATCTGCCGGCTCCCGGGGGCCTGCCCACCGGTCCAGAGGGCGGACCCCGCCCACAGCAGAATGCCCGCAGCGTAGAAGGAGCGGATACGGCGCAGTTGCCGCACGGCCCGCAGGAACTGGATACGTTCGGTCTTCGGTGCCATGCGGCACCGTGTACCCCCGATGCGTGATGCCCATCAGGGGCGGACGAGATCTCGTGGAAAGAGTTCTGCCTAGGGGTTTCACAAGTCCGCATCTCCATGTGATGCAGCATGTAGCATTGGCGTAAATCTAGGACACCCGGTAGCAGGGTCGGAGGACACAGTGCCTCGGTACTTTGCGCAGGCAGCGGCCTCTTACCTGGTATCGGCCGGGCTGAACGCGGCGGTATTCGCCGTATTGAGGAGGAGCGGGGTTGTGGGCTGGTACGTGCTGGTGGAGCGGGTCAAGTACGGGGAGTGGAGCCTGGTGGACAAGATTTCCGTGGAAGGCGGAAAGGAGGCGGCTCTTGCGCGTGGTGAGGAGATCACTCGTACCCGTCCTCCGTCGGGCAGTACCGCTTCCGACCCGTGCGGCCGGCTGGTGTTCCGCACTTCGCCGACGAGCTGGCTCGTTGAGCTGACCGAGTCGTCCTGGGCAAAGGGTGACAAGTCACCGACCACGTACACCGAGCACTTGAACATCCGTGTGGCCGAGCTCGTTCACGTGCAGGAGTTGGTCCCTGCAGAGCCTCCCAAGAACGGCCGCTTCGGCCGGTGAACCCATCGCGCTGCCCTTCCTTCGCACCGGCGGAAACCCCAGGGAGTGCGCGTACGAAGGGGCGCGAGCCTTCTCTCCTCGGCTCGGGCTCCGCCTGGAGTGGCCGACCGTGCTGGAGTACGAGGCCCCCGCGGGAGCGCCGGCCGAGGTGGTATAGGCCGTCACGGCTGTACTTGCGGCACTGTGGTTTGGCGGCTTCAAGGCCGTGGCCGCCTGTGACCTTGAGGACGAGCTGTCCGCGCGCGGCGGGATCGACAGGTACCCGGCCTGATTCTGCCTCTGTCTCTGGCGGGTCCGTTGCTTCTATGAGCTCGTGGTGGAGAATATGATGTCACCCGGAAAAAGGAAGGGTCGAATGCTGTGATCAGTCTCCGGGAACATCAGGTGACCCAGAAAACAGCAATCCGGGAATGGGTAAAATTCTCTGCAAGATCGTCTGTGCCGGCTCAGGGGGCGCGGGGCACGCTGTTGTCCGCGACCGGGTCGGGGAAGACGATCACGGCTGCCGCGAGCGCGCTGGAGAGCTTCCCGGCCGGGCGGATTCTCGTGACCGTTCCCACCCTGGACCTGCTCGCGCAGACTGACATCAACACCGCAATCCCGCTGACGCCCACCCACTGCCACCCCACCACCCACTCACAGGGGTATCAGCATCAGCACCCATAGGACCCTTGAATGTTCAAGGGAGGCAGCTACTGAATTCAGAAACTGCCCAGGTCACGTCGGTGGTCGTGCGGACGGCGTCACTGCCAGCGCCCCGGTACTCAAACCCGGCAGCATTAAGTAGTCAGGGGCACGGGGGGGCACGGGGATCACCTACGGACATTCGTAGGTGGAGCGATCTGCGTGAGGCACTCACGTGAGTGCCTTCCCGACCTTAAGGACCATGAACCAGTTGCTGAAAAAGCAATTGCTGGGGCGCTTCGGGGCTGCCGCCGAGGGTCTGAGGAGCGGGGCACGGCGTTGAAGGACGCCCCGGGGCGGACGGGGAGGCTGGCCACCTGTGACGGGGTCCGCTAGTCGGCTAGCGGACCCTCGCCGAGAAGAACGACCCGACGGTCGACGACCGACCAGGAGGACGAGGAGATCGGCCAGGCGGCCGCAGCCCGTCGAGGAGGTCCCGGGAAGACGAGGAGGCCTTGGCCCGCCACCTCCCTTGAACGTTCAGGGGTGAGGGGGGCACCACTTCGTAACGTTCCTCAGTGCTGTTCCCCTGGGGAACAGCACCACCTACGGAGAATCCGTAGGTGCGACTCTCGCGAGGTGCTCACGTGAGTACCGCGCCCCGGTCTGAGCTGGGGGTTCGCTAGTCGACTAGCGAACCCCCAGCTGAGACCGGGGCGCGGACATCAATCGCCGGATTTCGGGCTTTGAGTCTCCGCAGGAGGGCTCGTTCCGGCCGCCGGAAGGGCTTTGACCAGGGGTGCAGGCGGTTCGGGGGGAGTTTGTCGGCAGGGGACGACGTCGTGTCCGTCCTCACGGTCCCTCGCCAGGACTCACCAGTCCTCACTGGGGTCCGGTGGTGCCTATTGGTACCTGGCTCGGCTAACCTGACGGGGACGCTCTGTCTGCGGCCGCTTCGGCGGGGTGGAAACGACGAAGGCCCGGAACCGGTTGCCGCCAGTCCCAGGCCATCGCCTCACAGAGTGTGACTATCGAGCCCGGCCGACTGATTCGCGGCCGGGCTCAGTCATGAGCCGACCATCTCGTCCGGTCCCGTTCACCTCTAGCCCAGCCAGAGGGTCACGACCCTGTCGATGATCTCCGCGACCAGCAGCGGCGCCAGCCAGTCGACCACCGCCTGCCAAGCGCGGTGCTTTTTCTGACCAGCCGGAGGCTGCTCGTTCTCGGGCATCATCTGCCCCTCCCAACGCGGCCCGTTGGCCCTGGGCCCCAGGGCACCGCCCCTTATCGGGACGGAGACTTGAGGACCGGTCTCGGAAGGAACGACCACCAGCATAGAGGCTCGGCGACGCCCCGTCAGAAACGGGACCACTATCCCTGGGCGGCCGATGACATGCAACCACTAGATCTTGGGTGAAAGATGCCCGCACACTCTCGGCGTGTCGCACACGGCGAAACGGACATCGGGTGTAGGTCGGTCCATAGATCGGCGCGGTAGCGCACGATGCCAGTGGTAGTCGAACGGGGAGCCGGGGGTAGAGAAGAGAGCCGTCACAACCGCGCCGGGGCGGCCCGGTGGTACTGCCCCCAGGACGCGCTGGGCATCGGGCCTCGCCCGCGCACGCCATATCGGCGCGGGCTGGCCCGACCTTATCCGGACGGGGCAAGTACGGCGCCGGGGTCGGCGGGCCCGTCTCCGAGAGGGCGCCGGCCGGTACGCGGCGCGGGCGCCGGGGTGGTATCGGGGCGGCGGTCCACTCACCGGCGGCGGCTAGGTCCGCGACGGTACGGGCCCACCAGCCGGACGGAGGCCCGTCGGGGCCGGTGGGGCGAAGGGCGGGGAGCGGTGGTCGGTGGGCTGCCTTTCAGGCCGCCCAGGCCAGTGGTGTGCCGAAGACTTCGTCGAAGGAATGGGCTTGGCGGGTGGCGACCATGACCCATGCGCCACTTCGGTGTCGCCGTGCGTGGGCGGTGTAGTGGTGGACTTCGGCCGGGGTGAGGACCTTCAGGTCGCCGAAGACGTAGTACAGCGGGGTGGGGGCGTGGGCTGCGGTGAAGAGCAGGCCGGCGGTTAGGGCGGCGCTGCTGATGGAGTACCGGTCGGTGTGGGTGCTGGGCATGCGGTCTTTGGCGTCGATGGTGACGAGCTCGCCGTCGCGGGCGGCGATGAGGTCGGGAAAGTAGCGCAGGGCCGAGTCTGTACGGGCAAGAGTGTGCCGGATCGGCGGCGCGTAGGTGCCCTGCCCGCAGCGCTGAACTGTCCATCCGCGAGCGCGGAGCGCGGTGGCGACGCGTGCTTCGTGGGCTTCGCCGACTTGTTTGCGTTCCTGCCATTGCGTCACCACGTGTGCCCCTTCCCGATCCACCGCGGGTGATACGAAAGAGATCTAGTTTCGTGCTACCCCCCTGGCTATGATGCCCTTCATGGCGGCATACGTAGACCCACGGTTTCGTCCCACGCTCTGGCCTGGAACGCCTGTGCCCGCACCGGAGTTGACGCCTCTGGTCGGCGCGCGGGTCGAGGGGGACTGGATCGTCTGGGACATCCAGCGACCTGCTCGCGGGCCTTCGGGTCCGCTGCCCGAGGACTTCTATCTCCGTGAGCTGATGGACCTCGACCTCGACGACATGGACACCGTCGCCGACTGGATCGCCACATGGGGTCAATTCGGAGACAGCTTCTTCGAAGCGGCCACGTGGGACGAGGAGGACATTCGGCTGTTGTCCCACGCCCTCGCCATCGAGCGTCCCGACCGGGTCGGCGGTGAAGTACACCGTGACGTCGTGCGCCTGCACGCCCGTCAGGCGCAGAAAGCGATCAGTACCTGGCTTGCCTGCCGCCAGGAAGGCGGGCTCGAGCAGCTGGTGGCCTCCGAGGTCACCGAAGAGCATCTCGCCGCCCTGCGCGCGGAGAACCCGCATCTGGGGGGCACGTGGCCCCGCGACCTGGAGGAACTCAGCGGTGTCCTGATCTCTCTCAGGCTCCAGCACCTCGAGCGGACCCTCAACGCCGCCTTGCACGTCTTCAGCATCGGCATCGGCACCCTCAGCGAACGCCGGCCCACAATCTACGCCGCCGCCTTCCTCCAGCTCTACAACCACCTCGCCGAGAACGCCACGCTCCGCGAGTGCGCCAACGAGACCTGCCGCCGGCCCTACGTACGCCAGCGCGGCCGCGCCGAGTACGGGCAGAACCGCACCACCGGCACCAAGTACTGCACCCGCGAATGCGCCCGCGCCCAAGCCCAACGAGAACACCGACGCCGCCGCAAAACAGCCGCGAACCAGACCTCTGGCGTGCTCAACACCGACCAGCACACGCCCAAGGGGACGCGTCCGTGATCCACCTGCATGAACACCAGATCACCCAGAGGTCGGCGTTCCGCAAATGGGTGAGTTTCCCTACAAGGTCACCGGCACCCCCGCAGGGCGCCAGAGGCACGATCGTGTCCGCGACCGGCTCGGGCAAGACGATCACCGCTGCCGCGTGCGCGCTGGAGAGCTTCGCGGACGGCCGGGTCCTCGTGACGGTCCCGACCCTGGACCTGCTCGTACAGACCGCCCAGGCGTGGCGCGCGGTAGGCCACCGGGCCCCCATGGTGGCGGTGTGCTCGCTCGAGAACGACGCGGTGCTGGGCTCGCTGGGGGTCCGCACCACCACCAACCCGATCCAGCTCGCCCTTTGGGCGGGCTCCGGGCCCGTGGTCGTGTTCGCCACGTACGCCTCCCTCGTGGACCGCGAAGACCCGGACGACCCGACGGGCCAGCGGAAGGTTCGCGGGCCGCTGGAAGCCGCCCTGGCGGGCGGAGAGCGCCTCTACGGCCAACGCATGGCGGGCTTCGACCTCGCCATCGTGGACGAGGCCCACGGAACCGCCGGTGATCTCGGGCGGCCGTGGGCGGCGATCCACGACAACACCCGGATTCCCGCCGACTTCCGTCTCTACCTCACCGCCACCCCCCGCGTCCTCGCCGCACCCCAGCCGCGCAGGGGCACAGACGGCCAGGAGGCGGAGATCGCGACCATGGCCGACGACCCGGACGGCACCTACGGCGCGTGGCTCGCAGAGCTCGGGCTCTCGGAGGCGATCGAACGGGGCATCCTCGCCGGATTCGAGATCGACGTGCTCGAGATCCGCGACCCCTCCCCCGTCCTTGGAGAATCGGAGGAGGCGCAGCGCGGCCGGCGCCTCGCACTGCTGCAGACCGCGCTCCTGGAGCACGCCGCCGCGTGGAACCTGCGCACCGTCATGACGTTCCACCAGAAAGTCGAGGAAGCCGCCGCGTTCGCGGAGAAGCTGCCCGAGACAGCCGCCGAGCTGTACATGAATGACGCCTCCGACGCCGACCTGGCCGCCGCCGAGAAGCTGCCCGCGTCGTCGATCGACGCGGCCTTCTACGAGCTGCAGGCCGGCCGCCACGTACCCCCGGACCGGGTGTGGGCGGCGTGGCTGTGCGGCGACCACCTCGTCACCGAGCGACGCGAAACCCTGCGGCAGTTCGCCAACGGAATCGACGCGAACAACCGGCGTGTGCACCGCGCCTTCCTCGCCAGCGTTCGCGTGCTCGGAGAGGGCGTGGACATCACCGGCGAGAGGGGGGTCGACTCGATCTGCTTCGCGGACACCCGCGGCTCCCAGGTGGAGATCGTCCAGAACATCGGCCGGGCCCTCCGGCTTAACCGCGACGGCTCCACCAAGGTCGCCAGGATCATCGTGCCGGTGTTCCTGGAGCCGAACGAGGACCCTGAGGACATGGTCGCCTCCGCCAGCTTCAAGCCGCTCGTGGCCGTGCTCCAAGGCCTGCGCAGCCACGATGAGCGCCTAGTGGAGCAGCTCGCCTCTCGGGCGCTCACGAGCGGGAAGCGCAAGGTGCACCTGCGGCGGGACGAGGAAGGGCGGATCGTCGGGGCCGGCGGCCCGGGCGACGGCGAGGACCAGGAGCACGACGAGGACACCGACGCCGCGGCCGAGTCCGCGCTGCTGCACTTCTCCAGCCCGCGCGACGCCGCGACGATCGCGGCGTTCCTGCGGACCCGGGTGTACCGGCCGGAGTCGCTGGTGTGGCTGGAGGGCTACCAGGCCCTGCTGCGGTGGCGGAAGGAAAACGGGATCACCGGCGTCTACGCCGTCCCGTATGACGTCGAGGTCGAAGTCGGGGCAACGAAGGCGTTCCCGCTCGGGCGATGGGTCCACCAGCAGCGAAAGGCTCTGCGGGCCGGGGAACTGGAGGAACGGCGCAAGACCCTCCTCGACACACCCGAGGCCGGCATGGTCTGGGAACCCGGCGAGGAAGCCTGGGAGGCCAAGCTCGCCGCCCTGCGGGCCTACCGGCGGGCGACCGGGCACATCGCGCCCCGGCAGGACGCGATGTGGGGCGAGGGCGAGGCCATGGTGCCCATCGGGCAGCACATGGCCAACCTCCGCCGCAAGGGCGGCCTGGGCAAGGATCCGAAGCGGGCGGCGGAACGCGCGGAGCAGCTGGCGGAGATCGACCCGGACTGGAACTGCCCTTGGCCGCTGAACTGGCAGCGCCACTACCGGGTGCTCGCCGACCTCGTCGACACCGAAGCCGGCGGCGTCCTGCCCTACATCGCGCCGGGCGTCATCTTCGACGGCGACGACCTCGGCCGGTGGCTCCAGCAGCAGCAAAAGCCCGGCATCTGGGCGCGGCTTCTGCCTGGACAGCAGGAACGCCTCACCAAGCTGGGCGTCAGGCCTGCTGAGGCCCCGGCAGCCGTTCTTCCGGCGAAGGGGGCGTCGAAGGCGCAGCAGGCGTTCCAGCGCGGGCTCGTTGCCCTCGCGCAGTGGATCGAACGAGAAGGCGCCGAGCGGCCCGTGCCCCGCGGACACGGTGAAGAGATCACCGTCGACGGCGAGAGCAAGCCGGTCACCGTGAAGCTCGGTGTGTGGGTCTCCAACACCAAGGCCCGGCGCGACAAGCTGTCGCAGGAGCAGCTCGGCGCGCTGCGGGGCCTGGGCGTGGAATGGGTGTGACCCCGGTGCCCCGCCGGTGAGCCGGCGCGTACGAGGGCGCTGGGACTTTGGTCCCAGGGCCTCCTGTGTGATGTTCCGTGTCTTGTCCCTGGTAGGGGCGTTGTCCTCGGCGAAGACAGTAGGCGGGGACGAGCGGGAGTGAGCGGTGAGCTATCACGGCGGAGGCGGCCCTGACTGGCCGATGATCGGCGCGATGCGGCGGGCGGAGCGGGAAGCATCGGCAGCTCGTTCGGACACGGCGCGGTGGAGAGAGCGGGCGGAGGAGCTGGCCGCGCTGGTCTACGAGATGGCTGACCGGGTCTGTCCGACCCATACGGAAGGGGACTGCCAGTGCCGCAAGTGCTGGGAAACCCGCGTCGGCCGGATCTTCGGTGTCGGCGCTGTACCCCGGCCTGGGGCAGGCGCCGGCGCAGGCCAGGCGGGTCAGTTTTGGGACCTCGTCAACAAGATCTCGCGTGAGGCTGAGGAGCGTCGTCGGCCGACCTGAGCGACTTCCACAGTCTGGGCAGCTGTGCCCCCTTCATGACGTCAGATCTGTGCTGTTGGGCCCACGTACAGGTTGGTCCGGTACGTCACCCGGGCGGCTGCGTGTCGTTACCCGCTACGAGCGCTGAAGCGCTGTCGAGCTGCGGGAGGCACCGAGTGGTCACACTCAATATCGAGTGCATGTTGTTCGAGGTCGACGGAATGTGGCACGAGGTGAGACTCGATGCCCCGCTGCCCGCGCTGACGGGAGTGAGCGGGACGGGCAAGAGCACGACGCTGGAAGTGGTGTGGTGGACGCTGGCGGTGGAGAGCGCGAGGCTGATGGACGCCGCGGCGTTGTGCAGTCGCGTCGGGTTCGTCGCCCGGATCGGCGGGGAGCGATGGCAGGTCACCCGCAGCACGGTGGACCGGAAGGAGGACGTGTCCTTCGTCCAGGGCACGCTGAGTCTCCCTGAGCATCACCCGGTAAAGCGCAGTGATTCCCGCCGGTCGGCGGCCGATCACTTCCAGGATCTCCTCGGCATCCCCCGGCTGGGCGCCGGACGTACGCGCGTGACGCTGGACCTGCTGGTGCCGTGGCTCTACGCGCGCCAGCGTGATCTGCCGAACGACTACCTCGGCCGGCAGAGCAAGGAGCAGCGGACCGCGGTGGGACGGGTGCTGCTGGGTGCCGATGACGAGACGGTCGATGCGCTGCGCCAGGAGTTCAGCGCCAGGAAGAAGGAGTGGGGGGCGGCGAAGAACCGGATGGAGCGGATTCTGCGCGACCGCGAGGAGCGTGACCTGCCGTCCGTCGAGGACCTCCAGCGCCGTAGCGAGCAGTGGGCCGCGCAGCATGGCCAGGAGGCCCTGAAGGCGCGGAAGGCCGGGGCGGATCTGAGTGATCTGCACAGCCGGATCGCCGCGCTCCAGGAGAAGGCGTCGGGGGCGGAGGAGGCTCGGCGGGCCGCGCGCGTGGCCGCCGACGACCGGGAGCGTACGGCTCGGGTGCTGGAGGCGGCCGCTGCCGAGGCGAGGGGGCGCCTGACCGGGTTGCGGGAGGCCGCCACCGATCCGAGTCTGTGCCCCACGTGTGTGCGGGCGCTCGATCTGACAGGGCTGTCGGAGGACGACTGTCCCGTGTGCCGGCGCTTCGACCCCGAGCGCCGTCAGCGTGCCGAGGAGTTCGAGCGGCGGATGGCCCGGGCGCAGCAGGCTGCTGAACAGTCGCGTGAGGCGGCCCGGCGCGCGGTGCGGGCGGCTGACGAGGCCCGTGGCCGGGTCAGTGACGCCGAGCGGATCGTCGTGGAGGCGGCGGCCGCGGTTCGGGCGTTTGCTCAGGATGTGATCGCGCCGCAGCAACAGGTTGTGGTGGAGGCCGAGGCCGCGGTACGGGAGCTGGCCGCGCGGCTGGAGCAGAACGCCGAGCACCTGCGCGAGGTCGCGGAGCTGACGGAACTGCGCGAGCGGCTGCCCCGGCTGGAGAAGGACAAGGAGGCCGCAGAGGCCGCGTACACCGCCGCCCGGCAGGACACCGATCTGATGGTGAAGCAGGGAACCGACCGGTGGTCGCGTCATGCGCTGCGCCGGATGCGGGCGTGTGACCCAGAGGTCCACACGGTCTCCATCAGTCCGGAGGACTTCTCCGTCACCATCAATGGGAAGTCGTTCGACGCGCGGGTAGTCGCCGGGCACGGGATGACCCGCGCGAACGTCAGTGTCCTGCTGGCTCTGCGCGATGCCGCCCGGGAAGTACCCGCGATGCCGGTGCCGCAGTTCCTGATCGTGGACGGCCCGTTCACCGGCCTGGGCGAGGGCCCGGAGGACCAGCGAAGCGGCAACGCGCTCCTCGACGGTCTCACCGACCTCGCCACCTTCGAAGCTCCTACGGGTGCTGGGGGGCAGGTCATCATCGCCTGCAACGAACTCCGCGGCACCCCAGGACCGGCGGTCCGGGAGATCCGCACCAACCTGGTTGACGGCGTGATCCCCGGCCTGCCCTCACGCGAGACCACCACGGTGTAGGTGGCGGTGTCGGGATGAGGATCGGTACAAGCGGCGGGCCTGAGCAGTGAGCATGAGGCCCGGAGCCGGTGCTGTGCGTACGCTGACGGGTGTCCTTGCAAGTCAGGGGTGCAACGCGGGCTCTGTTGCACCCCTTGTTGCAGGGCGGTGTTGCACGAGGCCCTACTGCACGTCGATGCAGGGCTCTTGGGCGCGAAAGCGCGCGCGGGTGTCCGGCCAGGGCGTCGCGCTGTCGTGCCCGGAGCAGCCGGCGCCTCCACACAGGGGGCGGGAGCCGGGCGCCGGCCTTCCGTTGTGCAGCGCCACCCGCCCGTACACCTCGTAGCGCTCGCGGCCGTCCTGACCGTCCACGAGTTCGCTGGCGAGCTCCTGCTTGGTCCAGCGTGCGAGGTCCTCGCCCGGGGCGTAGCGCCACCTGTGGAGGATCATGGCGATGATCTCCGCCTTGGAGTGGTCGTCCATCAGAGCGTTCCGCCGCTGGATGAGCTCATGCCGGAGCTCGTGCTCGGCCTCGGAGAGCGGAGTGGTCGCCCTGTGGATGTCCGCGGGGTCCGTGTCCGGTTCGAAGATCATGACGCAGTGGTCGTGCGGCACAGGGACAGCGATCTTGCCCGGGAACCTGGCCTGCGTCTCGGCGGCTTCCCGTACCCAGTTGAGGGCTTCGTGGTAGCCGAGGTCTGTGCCCTGCTCGCGTGCGGTGCGCTGGAGTTCGCGGGCGCGCTGCTGCTCGGTGGTGCGCTTGGTCATGGGCGGGTCCTCTCGGCGCCGGTCCTCGCCCCCACACGGCAACCCCGGCTCGATGGATCCTCAAGGTGCTAGTCACGCGGTCCGTCGATCCCGGAAGACCTTCCACCAGTGGTCCGGGCAGTGTGGGTGTCCGGGTGCGGTGTGGGCGTCGGCGAAGCCCAGGGCGTCAGCCCCGCGGGCAGGATACCGGCCCGGCCCCCGGCTCTTCGCCCTTGCCGGATGCGAGCGACCAGGGCGGTGACGCTGTCCGCGTACGGATCGATCGCTCAAGTGCGTGCCGAAGGACAGCACCGGGACGCTGGTGACTCCATCGAGGACCCGTGCCGCCAGCTTGTCGCTGGTGCTCGTCCAAGGGCTCATATCTTGCGGCAGCCAGCGCTGTCCCAAGAATGCAGGAAAGGCCGGGCAGGGGCAGACGACGTGGGAGAACTGACACGACGGACTGCAGATGCCGGCCCTGGCGGCTGGCCGCTTCGAGAGGCGGACGTGGGCCAAATAGAGCAGGGTTTGGAGCGTGCGTTGCGCACCCGGCCCCTTCCCTCAAGCACCGAGGCCCGCCTGCGTTTTCTGCTGGCAGCGCATCGGGGTTCCACCCGGCAGGTGGCCGCCGTGCTGGGGGTTTCGCAGCGCACCGTGCAGCGGTGGGTGACGAAGAAGCCAGGAGCACGTCGTCCCCCGGGTCCGGCGCACGTTCGGGCGATCGAGGAAGCGGTCCTGGCTCGGTGGCAGCCCCGGGTACGGGCACGTCGGCGTGCGCGGGCTGAGGCGGAGGGCTTCGTCTTCCATACCAGGGCGCGGTTCGGTTTCGCCGCACCGGCGGGGTCCTCGGACGATCCGCGGGTGCGGTGGATCACCCAGGATCTGCCGGGAGAGGTGGCTCGGGAGCTGTTCGCCGCCCGGGATGCCGGCGCGGGCGAGCAGCAGCAGACGGTGATCCTCGCCCGCGCGCTGGGGCACGCCTATTTCCGCGATTGGGGCCGCCGGGCCCACGGTCTGCACATCGCTTTCAGCGACGTCGAGTTCGCCGACTTCTCGATCGGATGAGCCCGGCCCGTCGCGTCACCAGGTCAGGGTGTTCGGCGCCGTGAGGGCCTGACTCGACTGGTCGGCACCGCTTCGTGCCGCTCGGCTTCCTGCCGCTCGCGCCAATCCCACTCCACACGGCCGACCGGGCCTTGGCGGCGGGCTGCGGGCGGCTGGGGCGGGCGCAGCTTGGCCGTCTCCGCCACGCGCAGCAGGTACGCACGGTCACCTGGCGCGGCGAGCAGTTCCTGGTCCTCGCCGGAGACGAGCCGGTTGAAGCAGGCCGCCGCTCGCAGGAAGACACCCGCCCAGGGTGGTACGAGGTGGGCGGCGCAGCCGTCGGTGTAGCGGGCGCGGTCGTGGAGGGCGAGCGTGGCCGCGGCGGTGTCGTAGTCGCGGAGGCGGGCGGTGGCGAGTTGCTGGAGGGAGGCGCCGGTGAAGAGCGCGGCGGCGACGGCCGCGGCCAGGCGCGGATGTGCGGTCGCCGTGTGGAGGCGGTGGGCGACTCGCTGGGCGGTGTGCGCGGTGAGAGGCACGGGCGGTGGGCGGTGCCGCCAGATGATCGGGGGCGGGGTGCACGGGTCGGTGCAGGGGCGGGGGCTGTCGTAGGAGATGAGGCGTTCCAGTGCGGGCAGGGTGAGCCACCGGCCGGTCGGCCCGGCTGGCTCGTCTGCGAGTGGGGGTTCGGTGACTGGTGTGCCGTAGTAGTGGCGGCAGGCTGCGTCGAGGTCGGTGGTGAGGGAGTAGTCGGCCGTCTGCAGGGCCTGGTGCAGGGCGGCGGGAAGGTGGGGGCGGTGGCAGACCAGGGTCAGGTGGATCCCGGTGAGGGCACGCAGCTCCAGAAGGCGCATTGTGCGGCGGGTGGTGAGACGGTGGGCGCGCAGGACGGTCAGCCGGGTGACAGGCAGGGCAGTCATCCAGGCGGCAGCGGCTTCCCAGGCGGGCTGACGCCCGGCGGGGAAGCGCCCGGTGAGCAGGGGCGGTTTGCCCAGGGCGGCGAGAAGGTCGTGGGCGAGGCCGGTATCGCTGGTGGTGCCCGGGCCGGGGTGCAGAGTGATCCGGCCGGACGGCAGGTGGTGGGCAGCCAGGGCGGTGCGGGTGTGGATCACGTCGTCATGGCGGTCGATGACCACGACGAGGGACGGCGGCCGCGCGGCGGGAGGCGTGGCAGTGGGGTGGTCAGGCAAGGCGGCTGAAGGCCCAGCGCAGCAGTTCCTGGTCCACGCGGGGGCGGCCGGTGCGTGCCAGGGCGGTGCGGGTGTGGGCGGTCAGCTGGGCCCAGGCGCGGAAGTTGCCGTGTGCGGCGTGGCTGTCGGCGAAGGTGATGTCCTCAGGGGCAGCGTCGGCCCAGATCGGGTGGAACAGCGGGATGACGTCGAGGACCTCGCTGGGGGTGAGGCGGGTGAAGTGCTGCCAGATGAAGATGCGGGAGGAGAGCATCGGTTCGCGGCGCAGCACGGTGTGGCAGCCCTCGCCACCGACGAAGATGATCGCGAGCTGGGTGGAGGGCTCGTCCCACAGGTAGCGGAAGTATTCGAACGCCTCCCCGTTGAGCCACTGGGCCTCGTCGACGAGGAAGGTGCGGGGGCGCTCGGCCAGAGCGGTCTTCAGCAGACGGTCGAATTCACTGGGGTGGCGCGGTGGCTCGCCGGCCAGGTCGAGCGCGGTGAACAGCTCGTAGCGCACCGCGCGGGCGGTGGGACGGGCCCGGAAGGTGACCCGGCGGACGTCCTCGTCGGGTTCGAGTTCGCGCAGGCAGGTGTTGACGGCGAGGGTCTTGCCGAAGCCGGCGCCGCCGTGGATACACATCATCGCGCGGGCGGCGACCGTGTCGCCGATGTTCTCCCGCGCGGTGAGCAGGGCGCGGGTGGTGACCACGGAGGCGTCGGGCAGGTCGACGTACTGGTAGGTGGCCGCGGTCACGAGGCGTCTCCGTCTTCAGTGGTCTGAGCAGTCAATCCGGGGGCAGGTTCGGATGGGACGGGAGCAGGCCGGCCGGGCGCGGTCCGGGTGACGAGGGATGGCGGGGTGCGCCAGTCGGCTGGGGGCGCGGCGGGCGGGATGAGGTCCGGCATCGCCAGATCGGACAGGTCGGTGCCGGCGGCCTGGGCGAGCTCGGCCTCGGCCTGCGCGGTGGTCAGGGTGCCGAGCCGCTGGGGGGCCTCGGGCTGGTTCACGGCTGCGTAGCGCTCGCGCTGGGAAGCTTCGAGGTCCTTCTTCAGACGGCGGCTGCGGGCGGCCCGTGCCCGCCGTACAGCGCTGACCTGTTCCTCGGTGGCCTGGTCGGCCAGGTCCGCAGGACCGAGGTAGCGGCCGGTGGCGGCGTGGTAGACCTCGATGCGGTGGTCGTGGTGGGGCATGAAGCGGACCCGGACCTGGATCCCGGACTGACCGGTCATCCACGGCCCCACATAGTCACGTTTCCTGAAGCGGATGCCGCGGGTCGTCAGCGTGCGGGTGCCGGCGTCCTCCAGGGTGAACGTCCACAGATCCGCCGCGGCCACGTCCCGTAGCGGGGTGGGATCGTCTTGCCACGCCTCAAGCGGAGTCCTGCCCCGCAACGGCGCGGGCTGGTGTTCGGTGTTCCACCACAGCGCCCAGGCGAGCAGCCGGGCGGTGAAGTCCTCGAAGCCGAGCAGTACCTCGTCCTTCGGGCGGGAGGCACGTTTGCCGGGGCGCGGCTGGCGGGCGTAGCCGGGCAGCGCGGCCAGGAACATGCTCTCCACCGACCGGTTCAGGCCCTCCACGGTGCCCTTGAGGTGCGGGGTGTAGGCGGG
This sequence comes from Streptomyces sp. NPDC006339, assembly GCF_040612775.1. NCBI lineage: Bacteria > Bacillati > Actinomycetota > Actinomycetes > Kitasatosporales > Streptomycetaceae > Streptomyces > Streptomyces sp. NPDC006339. The sequence continues at coordinate 2,296 of NZ_JBEXQW010000087.1, read as the reverse complement.
CAGGTCCTCCACCGTCACGTCGAGGAGATCGAACGCGGCGGTCACCGTCCGGGACAAGAAGTCCTTGCCACGGTCGACTCGCACTTTCTCGGGCAGGCCGCCGAACGGGCCGTAGGGATCCTCGCGCAGGACCGCGGAGCGCAGCGCGGCCAGCACCGACTCCCGAGAAGGATGCCCGGGCGTGACCGCGACGCCGGTGATCGCGTTGGTGGCGCAGTCGGTGAACCAGGTGATCCACGGCCTGCGGGCCCTGCCCTCGACATCGACCAGCACCGGAACCTGCACATGGTCGGTCTCCCACACCTGGTTCCGCCACCCCCGCGGCCGGGCCAGGAACACATCGTGCTTGCGCGCCGCCCGCTCACCACCGGCAAGACCAGCCCGCTCCCCCGGCGTCAGATCACGGTGGATCGCGCGGTGCAGCGTCGGGATCGAGGGAGGCGGATCCCCCTCGCCCCTGGCCGCGCGAGCGGTCAGCTCACGGTGCACCGCTGCGACGTTTCCCTTCCACAAGGCCAGCAGACGGCGCACTTCGGGGGTGACGGAGAAGCGGTTTTTACTCTGGGCCCGTGCCCCGGGCTCTGCGGCAGCTGACTCGTCATGCTCGGCAGAGGCAAGCCACCGCCACACCGTGCGCTCGGTCACTTCCAACGACTGAGCCATCAGCCGCACATGCCGCGTTGTCAGCTGCTGGTCCTGCCGCAGGGCGAGCAGCCGGCGCACAGCAGGGCCGCGCAGCGCCGACAGGGATGAGGAAGGCAGGCCTCCCCGCACGCCCGGGCCCTCCCCGTGCGCGCCGGAGCGGGAAGCGTCCTCTCCCGGCCCGGCCGCGCCGGTCACAGCGGTCCCATCAGCCGTGCGCAGGCCCGCTCCAGCATCCGGCGGTCCACCACCGCCCGGCTCTTGCCATAGGTCTCGGCGGTCAGGTGCGAGGTCAGCTTCGCCCAGGTCCGGAAATTGCCGTGTCCCACATGCTCGTCCACCCACACGACATCGGCCTCGCTCACGTCCTCCCACAGCGGGTGGAAGGCAGCCATCACCGTGGCCACCTCCCGCTGGCTGAGGCGCGGCACCAGCTCCCAGGTCAGCACCCGAGAGGCCAGCGCAGGTACCCGGCGCAGCGCCCGTTCGCTGCCCGCACCCGCGAGCACGAGTGCCGTGTCCGTGTCCGGGTGGTCCCACAGCCCGCGCAGAAACTCCAGCGCCGGTCCCGGAAGGCGCTGTGCCTCGTCCAGGACCAGCACGCGGGGCTGTCGGAGCGCGTTCACCAGCGTCAGGTCGGCCTCCCCCGCCCCGCGCGGCAGACGCCTGCCCAGCTCGAGGGCGTCCGCGAGTACCCGGCGCAGTTCGGGGACCGTCGGGTGCACACCGACGTGGACCCGGCGGACCCGGGCCGGGTGCGGCAGCTGGGACAGGGCGTACTGCAGCGCGACGGTCTTGCCCTGGCCGGCGTCGCCGTACAAGCACACCATCGCCCCCACCGCGGCCGCGTGCGCGACCGTCCGCAGCACCGACCGCACGGCAGGCGTGTGCACCACCTGCGCGCCCGGGACCAGGACCGGGACCTGTGCCAGATGCTTCTGCTCCCGCAGGAAGACCTGCCCGCCGGTACCTTGGCCGGCCACGACGTTCAAGCCCAGCTCGCTGAGCGGATCCGGCCTGCTCGGCCCGGCCACCACGGGCTCCCGCCCGACCAGCAGGGCCCGCCCTGCCCGTCGGTCTCTGCGGATCACCCGGTGCAGCGTCGACGCCGACGGCACCGAGGCCCCGCCAGCCGCGGCCAGCCGGCGTCTCAGCTCTGCGACGTTCCCTCCGACCTCGCCCAGCAGCGCCCACACCTCGTCCGACACCGCATACCCCTGCCGGACCGGCGCCTCCACCTGCCCGGTCGCCTTCGCCTGCTCCAGCCAGCGCCACACCGTACGCTCCGAGACACCCACCGTCTCAGCGACCGCACGCACATGCCGCGTGGCCAGCTCCCCCGCCTGCTGCCGCTCCAGCAGACGACGCACCACCAACCCCCGGGGCAGCACAGGACCACGACCGGCCCTTACCTCTTGATCCACCCCACGATCACACCGGCCGGCCCGCCTTCAACGCATAAGAACTCTCGAACCTGAGACAACATCAGCTGCCATGCGATAAAGCCCCACGACAGCGATCCCATCCATCAACCTCTCACCCCATGACAGCGGCCCACTCACCCGTGAACACCCACTGACCAGCCCCGCAACACCCATCCCCGGACCAGCGCGACCGACTCTCACCACCACCGACACCAACCCGAGAGATCGCA
>NZ_JBEXQW010000086.1:0-17634 GCF_040612775.1 Streptomyces sp. NPDC006339 | reverse complement strand
GGATCGCCCCACCCGGAATACCGAAGACGGTGTCCGCCCCCACTTCCTCCAGAGAACGAATGAGGGACTGCGCACCCGTCACGTGCTCGACGGGGGTGGCGGGCTGTGCGCCGCTACGGGTCCGCGGCTGCGGATGGTGCCCGGTGGCCTGCTCGGTCATCAGCATTCTCTTCTCGAAGCAGAGGGTTTTACGAGGGTTTGGGACGGCTTGGGGATGAGCCGGTGCAACAAAAAACCCCTCGTGCCATGAGGCAAGCGAGGGGAGCGCGTCGGGTGCGTTTCAGGCGGCCTTTCCTGGCCTGCCTCAGCCGACGCGCTTTCCAAGTACGAGAATTCGGGTGCGCATGGCACTGACCCTCCCCCCGACGCGCGGTCACTGTCAAGTAGGTGGGACGGGCGTCTCATTATGTGAGCGGATCGGGGGACGGTTTCCGACACTCAGCGGGACCGGGGCGGGCAGCGGGTACTCGTCCCGCACCAGGGCCCGGCGCAGCCGGTACTCGTCCAGCGGCCCGGAGAAGGCCATGCCCTGACCGTGGGTGCAGCCCATGGAGCGCAGGGCGAGCACCTGCTCGGGCATGTCCACGCCGTCGGCGACGGACTGCATGCCCAGGTCGCCGGCGATGCGCAGCAGACCGCTGGTGATCTTGCGCAGCCGGGCCGATTCCACGATGCCCTCGACCAGGCCGCGGTCCAGTTTCAGTATGTCGACCGGAAGGCGGCGCAGGGCGCTGATCGCCGCGTGTCCGCTGCCGAATCCGTCGAGGGCGATCTTGACGCCGAGCCGGCGCAGGGCGGCCAGGCGCTGCTCCAGCTCGTCGAAGGTGACCCTCGGGTCCCGGGGGTCGGTGTCGGCGAGCTCGATGATCAGGGAGCCGGAGGGCAGGCCGTGCCGGGTCAGCAGGGACTCGACGGAGCCGAGCGGCATGGAGCGGTCCAGCAGGCGGCGGGCGGAGAGCCGGATGGCGACCGGGGTGCGGTGGCCGATGCCGGCCCGCTCGGCGGCCTGCTCGACGGCTTCTTCGAGCAGCCAGCGGCCGAGCTCGGCGGTGCGCTCGCTGTCGTCCGCGGCCCGCAGGAACTCGGCCGGGGTGAAGAGGATGCCCTGGGCGGAGCGCCAGCGGGCCTGGGCGGCGACGGCGGCGATCCGGCCGGTGGTCAGGTCGACGACGGGCTGGTGCAGCAGGGCGAACTCGCCGTCGTGCAGGGCGGTGCGCAGCCGGGCGGCCAGCTCCGTGCGGCGGACCACCTCGGCCTGCATCTGCGGGGCGTAGAGCTCCACGCGGTCCTTGCCACCGGCCTTGGCCCGGTACATGGCGAGGTCGGCGTTGCGCAGGAGGTCCCCGGCACCGATGCCGGGCTCGGCGAAGGCGACACCGATGGAGGCGGCGACCCGCACCTCGTTGCCGCTCTCCAGGCGGTACGGCTGGGAGAGCCGGGCCCGCAGCCGGTCGGCGATCTCGTGGACCCGGCACTCGCGCTCGGTCTGGTCGCGGGAGCCGTCGCCGAGGATGAGGGCGGCGAACTCGTCGCCGCCGAGCCGGGCGGCGGTGTCCCCGGCCCGTACGGAGTCCTGGAGCCGTCGCGCGGCCTGGATCAGCAGCTCGTCGCCGGCCTGGTGGCCGAGCCGGTCGTTGACGGCCTTGAAGCCGTCCAGGTCGATGAAGAGCACGGCGGTGCCGGGGTCGGAGGCGCGGCGGCCGCTGAGCGCGCCGCGGACCCGTTCGGTGAACAGGGCCCGGTTGGGCAGGTCGGTGAGCGGGTCGTGCTCGGCGTTGTGCCGCAACTGGGCCTGGAGCCGGACGCGCTCGGTCACGTCCCGGCTGTTGAAGATCAGGCCGCCCTGGTGGCGGTTGACGGTGGACTCGACGTTGAGCCACTCGCCGCGGCCGGAGCGGAAGCGGCACTCGATCCGGGTGGTGGGCTCCTCGGAGGGCGGGGCGGCCAGGAAGCGGCGCACCTCGTGGACGACGGCGCCCAGGTCCTCGGGGTGGATGAGGGAGGCCAGCTCGGACCCGATCAGCTCCTCCGCCTCGCGGCCGTACACGCCGGAGGCGGCCGGGCTGACGTAGCGGAGTATGCCGGAGGGCGCGGCGATCATGATGACGTCGCTGGAGCCCTGCACGAGGGACCTGAAGTGGTTCTCCTTCTGGGCCAGTTCGTGGGTGAGGGCGATGTTGTCGAGCAGCATGATGCCCTGCCGGACGACCAGGGCGAGCACGACCGTGCAGCCGGTGAGGACGACGACGCGGTCCACTCTGCGTCCCTCGACGACGTTGTACAGGATGCCGAGCGTGCAGACCGCGGCCGCCAGGTACGGGGTGAGGGCGGCGAGGGACCCGGCGAGCGGGCGGCTGTGCGGCTGCCGGGCGGCGCGGGGCGCGGGCGGCGCGTCGGCGGACCGGCGCACGCCCCACGGCGCGTAGGCGAGCAGCAGGGAGCCGGCGAACCACCCGGCGTCGAGGAGCTGGCCGGAGCTGTAGTGCTCGCGCAGCAGCGGTGAGGTGAACAGGGCGTCGCACAGCACGGTGAGCGCGAAGGCGGCGATGGCGGTGTTGATCGCCGAGCGGTTGACGTGCGAGCGGCGGAAGTGCAGCGCGAGCACCATGCTGACGAGGACGATGTCGAGCAGCGGATACGCGAGGGAGAGCGCCGCTCTGGCGACGCTCTCGCCGGGCACGTAGGCGGTGTGCGCGAGGGCGAGGCTCCACGAGAGGGTGAGCAGGGAGCCGCCGATCAGCCAGGCGTCGAGGGCGAGGCAGACCCAGCCGGCGCGGGTGACGGGCTTCTTGGCGAGCACGAGCAGGCCGACGATGGCCGGCGGGGCGAACAGCAGGAAGCAGAGGTCGGCGACGGAGGGGCTGGGCACCTCCTGGCGGAGCACGACCTCGTACCACCCCCAGACGGCGTTGCCCGCGGCGGCCATGAAGGAGGAGAAGGCGAAGAGCAGCCAGGCGGGACGGAAACTGCGGTGCGGGCCGCGGGCGTAGAGGAAGCAGGAGACGGCGGCGGCGAGCGCGGCGGCGCTGAGGCCGAAGTCGCCCATGACGAGGGCGATCCGCTCGGAGCCCCAGCCGAGGGCGGCGCCGGTGGCGTATCCCCCGGAGATCAGCCCGAGCCCGATCTGGGCGAGCACGCCGCCGGCTCCGGGCCCCGGTCGCTCGGGTGCGGGCGCGCCCGGCCCGGGGCGCGTCCCGGCCTCTTCGGCGACGGGCCGGCGCCCGAGGAGCGTCCCGGTGGTCACCGTGCCCTCCGGGGCCTCGCCGGGATGCTCCTGTGCCGGAAGGGCGCCGAGACCGTCGTCCGGGCGGTCCGGGCGGGGTGCGGCGTGACCGCCCCGGCCGCCCGGCAGGTCGCCGTGGGCGCACCCGCCGCCGTCCGGGGCGACCGGCGGCGCGGCCCCGTCGGCTGCGGCGCCGGGGCGGGGTCCGGGCACGGCGAGGGTGCCGGGGCCGGCCGGGGCGGCGCCCCGGTCGTCCGTCGGTGGTCCCGCGGCGCGGGCGGACCGGTCCGGGACCGGCTGGTCCGGAAGGGCGGCTGCGAGGCGCGGGGGGATGGCCGACGGCGGCACCGCCGCGTCGGATCGTCGATCACTCGGCCGTGCTTCACCCGTCGCCCCCCTCGGAATCTGATGTCCCGTCACTTCGCTCCCCGGCGTCTGCCCGTTCCCGACGCGGTCCCCCCGTTCCGGGACCATACACCAGGATCGTCACTCAGGGACAGGGGTGCAGTACTCTGCGTGACGGTCAAGGGGCTTGTGAGCAGCGCACTCAGGGGGCGCACGCGTCCGGGCGGCGCATCAGGTGGTCAGGACCACGTTGGCGAGCTCCTCGCCGGCCGCGAACCGGTTGAGCTGCGCCGCCAGGAGGCGCTTGGCGCGCGGCATGAACGCCGAGGTGGAACCGCCCACATGGGGGCTCACCAGGACTCCCGGGGCGTGCCAGAGCGGGTGCCCGGCCGGCAGCGGCTCCGGGTCGGTGACGTCGAGCGCGGCGGTGATCCGGCCGCCCTCCACCTCCTTGAGGAGCGCGGCGGTGTCCACCACCGGGCCGCGCGCCACGTTCACCAGGAGGGCGCCGTCCCTCATCCGGGCGAGGAACCCGGCGTCGGCGAGATGACGGGTCTCGGCCGTGAGCGGCGTGGAGAGCACGACCACGTCCGCCTCGGGCAGCAGCGCGGGCAGCTCCGACAGGGCGTGCACCGGACCGCGCTCGGTGGCACGCGCGGAGCGCGCGACGCGCACCACCCGCGCGCACTCGAACGGGACGAGCCGGTCCTCGATCGCGGCCCCGATCGACCCGTACCCGACGATCAGCACCGACTTGTCGGCGAGCGCCGGGTAGAAACCGGCCCGCCACTCCTCCGCGTCCTGGCCGCGGACGAACCCGGGGATGCCGCGCAGGGAGGCGAGGATCAGGGCGAGCGTCAGCTCGGCGGTGCTGGCCTCGTGCACGCCTCTGGCGTTGCACAGCCGGACGCCCGGGCGCAGGGAGCCGAGCCCCGGCGTCACGTGGTCGATGCCGGCGGACAGGGTCTGCACCGCCCGGACGGAGGTCATCGCGGCCAGCGGCCGGCACGCGATCTCCTCCCCCTTCATGTACGGCACGACGTAGAAGGCGCAGCGCGCCGGATCGGCCGGGAAGTCGGGTCCGCCGTCCCAGAAGCGGTAGTTCCATCCCGACGCGCCCGGCGCGGGAAGTCCTGCGATCTCGTCGGCCGGTATCGGAAGCCACACGTCGGCGGCGGTGTCGTCGAACGTCATGACCGGAGGCTATGCGATGGACCGGGGGCGCCATTGGTTACTTTGGGGGGCGGCACAGGGAGGGGTACCGGCAGGTGGAGCGCAGGACGATCGGGGCGGCGGCGCTTTCGGTGGGTGCGGTGGGCCTCGGCTGCATGCCGATGAGCTGGGCGTACAGCGGCTCGCAGCGGCGTGGCGACCGCTCGCTGCGGGCGGTGCACGCGGCCCTCGACGCCGGGGTGAACCTGCTCGACACCGCCGACATGTACGGCCCCTTCACCAACGAGCTGCTGCTCGGCCGGGTGCTGAAGGAGCGCCGGGCGGACGCCTTCGTGTCGACCAAGTGCGGGCTTCTGGTGGGCGACGGGCACGTCGTGGCGAACGGCCGGCCCGGGTACGTGCGCCGGGCCTGCGACGCCTCGCTGCGCCGCCTCCAGACCGATGTGATCGACCTCTACCAGTTGCACCGGGCGGACCCCGAGGTGCCGGTGGAGGAGACCTGGGGCGCCATGGCGGACCTGGTACGGGCGGGCAAGGTCCGGGCGCTCGGGCTGTGCGCGGTGGGTGCCCGCTCGGCCCGGCGGGGCGCGCCGGGCGGCGGCTACGAGGGAACGATCCGCCAACTGGAGCGGGTGCAGCAGGTGTTCCCGGTCAGCGCGGTCGAGGCCGAGCTGTCGGTGTGGTCGCAGGAGGCCCTGGTGCGGCTGCTGCCCTGGTGCGAGGCGCGGGGAGTGGGTTTCCTGGCCGCGATGCCGCTGGGCAGCGGCTATCTGACCGGGACGCTGACGCCGGGCGGCGGCTTCGAGGCGGACGATCCCCGGGCCCGCCACCCCCGCTTCACGGCCGAGATGATGGCCGCCAACCAGCCGCTGGTCGCGGGCCTGCGCCGGGTGGCGGCCCGGCACGGCGAGCACGTCACCCCGGCGCAGGTGGCCCTGGCGTGGGCGCTCGGCCGGGGACCACACGTGATCCCGATCCCGGGCGCGAAGCGGGAGCGGTGGGCCGTGGAGAACGCGCGGGCGGCCGGCCTGGCGCTCACCCCGGCGGACCTGGCGGAGATCGCGGCGCTGCCCGCGCCGAGGGGATCCTGGGACTGACGGACCCGGAAACCCGCCGCGGCGGATGGGAACCCGAACGGGCCGGGCGGTGTATCAAGAGCAGGAACCGCCGCGGGAAGGGATCGGGAGCATGGGTCGGGGCCGAGTCGTCGTGAAGGGCGTGGCGGGCGCTGCCGCCGCGCTGCTGCTGGCCGTCGGGTGCGGGTCGCCCTCGGGCGGGGACGGAGGAGCGGCGGATTCGCCGAGCCCGACCGCCTCCCGCACGACCACGTCCCCCGGTCCCGGGACGAGTCCCCCGCGGGCCGCGGTGAGGGTGGCGGGGACGCTGAGCGAGGGCCTGAGATCGCCGTGGGGGCTGGCCGAGCTGCCCGGCGGCGACCTGCTGGTCTCCTCGCGGGACGAGCGGACGATCACCCGCGTCTCCGCCCGGGACGGGCGCCAAACGCCGCTCGGCGAGGTCCCCGGGGTGGTGCCGGGCGGCGAGGGCGGCCTGATGGGCCTCGCGGTGCGCGACGGCTGGGTGTACGCGTATCTGACCGCCGCCTCGGACAACCGCATCGTCCGGATGCGGTACGGGGGCGGGGCCGGCGACCGGCTCGGGGCGCCGCAGCCGGTGCTGACCGGCATCCCGAAGGGTGTGGTCCACGACGGCGGACGGATCGCCTTCGGCCCGGACGGGATGCTGTACGCGGGGACGGGCGAGACGGGCGAGACGGGGCTCGCCCAGGACCGGGAGTCGCTCGGCGGGAAGATCCTGCGGATGACCCCGGAGGGCCGCCCGGCGCCCGGCAACCCGTTCCCGGGCTCGGTGGTCTATTCGTACGGGCACCGCAATGTGCAGGGGCTCGCCTGGGACGGGGACGGGCGGCTGTGGGCGGCGGAGTTCGGGCAGAACACGTGGGACGAGCTGAATCTGATCCAGCCGGGGCGGAACTACGGCTGGCCGGAGGCGGAGGGCCGTGCCGGCCGCTCCGGGTTCACCGACCCGGTGGCCCAGTGGCCGACCTCGGAGGCTTCGCCGAGCGGGATCGCCTACGCGCGCGGCGCGATCTGGATGGCCGGGCTCCGCGGCGAACGGCTGTGGCGCGTCCCGCTCTCCGGCGCGGAACGTTCCGGGGAGCCGCGGGCGTTCCTCTCGGGTGAGTACGGACGGCTGCGCACGGTCCTGGCGACCGGGGGCGGCACCCGGCTCTGGCTGGTGACCAGCGAGACCGACACCCGGGGCACCCCGGGGCCGGGCGACGACCGGATCCTCCGTCTGGAGGTGGGGTAGCCCCCGGCATCTCAGAGGGAGGCCGAGCACGTGTTCAACCTGATGGAAGAGCTCTTCGCGCCGGGCCGCAAGCACACCGACGACGAGCGGCAGCGGCTCGCGCTGACCCGGGAGGACGTGGGTGACGGCGACCGCCACAAGGGGCCGATAGACCTGGCCTCCGGGAAGGTGACCATACGGGTGCCCGCGCCGGCGCCTGCGCCCGGCGGGCCCGCCGCGACGGCCGGGTCGGGCGGGTCAGACGGGGGCGTCCAGGAGGCGGAGGCGGTGGGCGAGGGCGGCGGCCTCGCCGCGGCCGGCGACGCCGAGCTTGGCGAGGATGTTGGAGACGTGGACGCTCGCCGTCTTCGGTGAGATGAACAGCTCCTCGGCGATCTGACGGTTGGTGCGGCCCTCGGCGACCAGGCGCAGCACGTCCTGCTCGCGCGGGGTCAGCTTGAAGGCGTCGGAGGCGTCGGAGGCGTCGTGGTCCGCGTCCGGCTCCCCCGGTGCGGCGCGGTCGGCGGTGAGCGGTGTCAGGCGGGCGCGGGCGGCGAGGAGCTCGATGTCCTCGCGCAGCGGGTGGGCGCCGAGGCGGACGGCGGTGTCGTGGGCCTCGCGGAGCAGTGCGGCGGCCTCCTCGCGCCGGCCGCCCTCGGCGAGGAGGGCGTCGGCGAGGCGGTGCCGGGACCGGGCCAGCTCGTAGGGGCGGTCGAGCGGTGCGAAGGCGGCGACGACCTCGGCCCAGCGGGCGGCGCTGTCCCGGCCCTCGGCGCGGGCCAGTTCGGCGGAGACGTGGAGGGAGTGGGCCTGCCAGACGGGTGCCGGGGTGGCCAGGTTCCGTGCGCAGCGGCGGATGAGGTCCAGGGCGGCCGGGCGGCCGTCGGCGGCGGCCGGCAGGCCCCGCGCGTCGGCCTCCGCGGTGACGGCGGCGAGGACGAGCGGCCAGGCGTAGCGGTGGGTGCCGGGCGGGAAGCCGGCCTCGCCCGCGGCGGCCAGGGCGGCCCGTACGTCGGCGAGCCGGCCCTCGGCGGCGGCGACGAGGGTCTCCACATGGGCCATCGGCAGGGTGTACTGCGGGATGGGGTCGCGGGTCCCGTAGCGGGCGGCGGCCTCGGCGAGCCGGGTGGCGGCCAGGGCGGGTTCGCCGCGCCGGACGGCGAGGAGGCCGAGCATCATGAGGGCGGTGCCGCCCGGTTTGGTGCCGGCGGCCGCGGTGCGGAGCAGCACTTCGGCCTCCTCCTGGCCCCGGTCCCACTCGCCGAGGGCGAGCAGCGACTCGGCGAGGTTGGCGCGGATCCAGCCCGCGCTGTCGACCAGCCCGTGGGAGCGGGCCATGTCGATGCCGGTGGTGGCGACCTCCACGGACTCGTGGGAGCGGCCGAGGCCCTCCAGGCAGGAGGAGAGGTTCACATGGGTGCGTGCCGCTTCGTGGAACTGGCCGAGGGCCATGGTCCGTTCGCGTACCTCGTGGAGTTCGGCGAGGCCGCGTTCGGTGTCCCCGGCGGCCAGCATGATGCAGCCGAGGGTGCCCCGGGCGGTGAGTTCGATCGCCTCGGCCTTGACGAGGCGGGCGTATTCGACGGCGCGTTCGGCGTCGGCGAGGGTGTCGGGCCCGGGGTTGCGGAGCATGCCCCAGCCGGCGGCGACGGCGAGCACCAGGGCGTGGACGGCGGAGGGCGGCAGTCCGCGGACGAGTTCCTGGGCGCGGGCGATCTCGGCCCAGCCGTCGCCGCGGGCCAGGTTGGACTGGAGCCGGGCCCGCTCGGTCCAGAACCAGGCGGCGCGCAGCGGGTCGTGCTCCTCTTCGGTGTCGAGCAGGCGCAGCGCCGTCTTGCCGATCTTCAGGGCGCGTTCGCGTTCGCCGCTGAGCCGGGCGGCGACGGCGGCCTCGGCGAGCAGGTCGAGGTAGCGCAGCGGGGTCGTCTCGGGGTCGCAGCCGCACGGGGGGTACGCCTCGGCGTAGTCCATGGGGCGCAGGGCGCCGCGGACCTCGTCGGGGACCTCGTCCCACAGTTCGAGGGCGCGTTCGAGGAGCCGCAACTGTTCGGCGTAGGCGTAGCGCTTGCGGGTCTCGACGGAGGCGCGCAGGACGGCGGGCAGGGCGCGGGCGGCGTCGCGGGAGTGGTACCAGTAGGCGGCGAGGCGGTTGGCGCGTTCGTCGGCGCGGACGAGGCCGGGGTCCTGTTCGAGGGCTTCGGCGTAGCGCCGGTTGAGGCGGGAGCGTTCGCCGGGCAGCAGGTCGTCGCTGACGGCCTCGCGGACCAGGGAGTGGCGGAAGCGGTAGCCGTCGCCGTCGGGGGCGGCGATCAGGATGTTGGCGCCGACGGCGGCCCGCAGGGCCTCGATGAGGTCGTCCTCGGAGAGCCGGGCGACGGCGGCGAGCAGGTCGAACTCGACGGTGGAGCCGCCCTCGGCGACGGTCCGGACGACGCGCTGGGCGTCCTCGGGGAGGGTCTCGACGCGGACCAGGAGGAGGTCGCGGAGGGATTCGCTGAGGGCGGCGGTGCCGCGGCCGCACTCGTGGGAGGCGACGAGTTCCTCGACGAAGAAGGCGTTGCCGTCGGAGCGTTCGAAGACCTCGGCGAGCAGGGTGGGGTCGGGTTCGGCGGCGAGGATGCCGGTGAGCTGGCGGTGCACCTCGGCGCGGGTGAAGCGGGCGAGTTCGATGCGGCGGACGGAGCGCAGCCGGTCGAGTTCGGCGAGGAGGGGGCGCAGCGGGTGACGGCGGTGGATGTCGTCGGAGCGGTAGGTGGCGACGACCACGATCCGGCCGCGGTGGAGGGTGCGGAAGAGGTAGGCGAGGAGGTGCCGGGTGGAGGCGTCGGCCCAGTGCAGGTCCTCCAGGACGAGGACGACGGTGCGGTCGGCGGCGAGGCGTTCGAGGAGCCGTACGGTCAGCTCGAAGAGGCGGGCGGTGCCGTCCTCGGCGGCGGGGTCATGGCTGCCGACGTCACCGAACTCGGGGAGCAGCCGGGCCAGTTCGCCTTCCTGCCCGTCGGCGGCGGCGGCGAGCTCGGCGGGCAGGCGCCGGTGGAGGGCGCGCAGGGCGGTGGAGAAGGGGGCGAAGGGCAGCCCGTCGGCGCCGATCTCGACACAGCCGCCGACGGCGACGACGGCGCCCTGGGTGCGGGCGAGTTCGGTGAACTCCTCGACGAGCCGGGTCTTTCCGACGCCCGCCTCACCGCCGACGAGCAGCGCCTGGGGCTCTCCCGCGCCGCCGCGGGAGAGCGCCTCGGTGAGGGCGGTGAGTTCGCCGGCGCGGCCGACGAACACGGGGCTGACTGACCTGGTCTCCACGGCGCCGAGCATCGCACAGGCGTCCGTCGCCCGGCTCATACGGGGGTCACGCGGCCCGTGCGAAGCGGTGCCGGTCGGCGCTCACCCGCCCTTCGGGGTCCTGGCGGCGGCTGGCACGGCGGGCCTTGGCGGCCCGGACGGCCTGGCGGGCGAGGCGCTGGGCGGCGGCCTCGCGGATCAGCTCGGCGTGGTGTGCGCGGTGCAGCTCGTACGCGAACATGGTGTTCTCCCTGGGGTGTCGGTCCCGTCGCCGGTCCCGGTGTCGGTATCGCTTCTCGCGATGCCTCTACTGTCGTCTCCCAGGGGGTACGGCCACATCGGGCGTGTGCCGCATGTTCGGGGTACGGGGGGCCTTAGGCGCCCGCGTGAGGTCCTTAGGGGGCGGGCGCCGGACGTCCTCAGGCGGGCGCCGGGCGCCTCAGGCGGTCTTGGCCGCGCGCCATTCCGGGGCCAGGACGGACCAGACCTCCATGTCGGCGCGCTTGCCCCGGTAGCGGTAGCTCTCGCGCAGGACGCCGTCGCGGCGCATGCCGAGGCGGCGGGCGACGGCGATGCTGGGGGCGTTGGCGGAGGAGACGTGCCATTCGACGCGGTGGATGCCGCGCTGCTCGATCGCCCAGTCGATGATGACCCGGCAGGCGCGGGTGACCAGGCCCCGTCCCGCGTGGCCGGGCTCGACCCAGCAGCCGGCCTCGGCGACCTCGTTCTCGGTGTCGAAGATCCGGAACATGACGCCGCCGACGAGGGTGCCGTCGACGCGGATGCCGTAGAGGTAGCCGGCGTCGTGCGCGGTCTTCTCGGCGTAGCGGACGAGGTGGGCGCGGGCGGAGTCGAGGTCGGTCACGATGTCGGGCAGGCCCACGTGGGCGCCGATGAAGTCGCGGCCGCGGTCGATGTGGGCGAGGAACTCCTCGGCCTGCCAGGGCTGGAGCGGGGTCAGCTCGGCACCGTCGTCACCCAGCGATATCGCGAACATCCTCGTTCTCCTCTGCCTGCTCCGCCTGACCACCGCGCTCCGGGCGCGTCGACCGCTCCGGCCGCGGAATGATCACCTTGGTAGGGATCTTCGCACGGGTGTCGGCCGCGACCCGGGACTCGGGGGGCTCGATGCTGATCCGCGGCAGGACGCGGTCGAGCGAGCGGGGCAGCCACCAGTTCGCGCCGCCGAGCATGTGCATCAGGGCGGGGACCAGGAGGGTGCGCAGGACGAAGGCGTCGAGGGCGACGGCGGCGGCGAGCGCGATGCCGAACATCGCGATGACCCGGTCGCCGGAGAGGACGAAGGCGAGGAAGACGGAGATCATGATGACCGCCGCCGAGTTGATCACCCGGCTGGTCTCGGCGAGGCCGACCCGGACGGCCCGGCGGTTGTCGCCGGTCTCCAGCCACTCCTCGTACATCCGGCTGACCAGGAAGACCTGGTAGTCCATGGAGAGACCGAAGAGCACCGAGACCATGATCACGGGCAGGAAGGGTTCGATCGGGCCCGCGCTGCCGAGGCCGAGCAGCTCGCTCCCCCAGCCCCACTGGAAGATCGCGACGACGACGCCGAAGGCGGCGGCGACGGCGGCCACGTTCATGAGGGCGGCCTTGAGCGGGATGCCGAGGGAGCGGAAGGCGAGCAGCAGCAGGAGGCAGCCGAGCGCGATCACGACGCCGACGAACAGCGGCAGCTTGCCCACGATGATCTCGGCGAAGTCGTCGTAGGAGGCGGTGAGGCCGCCGACGTGGACCTGGAGCGAGGAGCCGTCCACGGCGGTCGGCAGGACGTCGTCGCGGAGCCGGTCGACGAGCTCGCTGGTGGCCTTCGACTGGGGCGAGGAGTCGGGGACGACGGTGAGGACGGCGGTGTCGCCGGAGCTGTTGTACGTGACCGGGGAGACGGTCTCGACGCCCGGGGTGTGCGCGAGCCGGGCCGGCAGCCGGTCGAGGGCCAGCCGGTCGTCGGCGCCGTCGAGGGAGGCGACGAGGGTGAGGGGTCCGTTGACGCCGGGGCCGAAGCCCTCGGCGACGAGGTCGTACGCCTTCCGCGTGGTGGCGGCGGCCGGGTTGTTGCCCTGGTCGGAGGTGCCGAGGTGGAGGGAGAACGTCGGCACGGCGAGGACGGCCATGACGACGGCGGCGACCGCGCCGAGCAGCTTGGGGTGGCGCTCGACGAAGGCGGACCAGCGGGCGGCGAAGCCGGTGGGCAGTTCGGGCTGGGGTCCGTGCTCGGCGAGCCGGCGCCGTTCGCGGCGGCTGAGGGCGCGCATGCCGATGAACGAGAGCAGCGCGGGCAGCAGGGTGACGGAGGCGGCGACGGTGAGGACGACCGTGAGGGAGGCGGCGATGGCGACGCCGTTGAGGAAGCCGAGCCGCAGGATGAGCATGCCGAGCAGGGCGATGCAGACGGTGGCGCCGGCGAAGACGACGGCGCGGCCGGTGGTGGCGACCGCGATCCGGGCGGCCTCGGGCACGGGCAGGCCGCGTTTGAGGCCCTTGCGGTGCCGGGTCACGATGAACAGCGCGTAGTCGATGCCGACGCCGAGGCCGATGAGCATGCCGAGCATCGGGGCGAAGTCGGCGACCGTCATGACGTGGCCGAGGAGCACGATCCCGGCGTAGGCGATGCCGACGCTCACCAGGGCGGTCGCTATGGGCAGCAGGGAGGCGGCGAGGGAGCCGAAGGCGAGGAAGAGCACGACGGCCGCGACGACGACGCCGACGGCCTCGGCGATGTGTCCGCCGGGCGCCTCGGTGAGGGCGACGGCGCCGCCGCCGAGCTCGACCTGGAGGTGGTCGCCCGCGGCGGCCTTGGCGGTGTCGACGAGGGCCTCGGCCTGGGCGAGCGGGATGTCGTCGGCCTGGGCGTCGAAGGTGACGGCGGCGTAGGCGGTGCGGCCGTCCTCGCTGATCTGGCCGGGCACCGAGCCGTAGGGAGAGGTGACCGAGGCGATGCCGGGCAGCTCGGCGACCTCGTCGAGCACGGCGGTCATCCGCTGCTCGACGTCGTGGGCGCGCACGCTGCCCCGGTCGGTGTGCCAGACGATGGTGCCGCTGTCGCCGCCGGCGCCGGGGAAGCCCCGTTCGAGCAGGGCGGTGGCGCGGCCGGACTCGGTGCCGGGGGCCTCGTAGTCGTTGGAGTACGCGCTTCCGGCGATCGCCGCTCCGGTGGCGACCCCGCCGAGGGCGAGGAGCCAGAGCAGAACGGCGACGAGGCGGTGCCTGATGCACCACCGTGCGATGGCTGCCAAAGGACGTGCTCCCTGGGTGGTTCGGTGCTCCGCCCACTCTCGCAGCCAATCGTGATCGTTTGCCCCTTTCGTGGCGATCCTCACAAGGGTGCGTCGGGGGCGTGCCGGGGTACGGGCCGACCGACCCGTTCCCCCGGCACGCAGCGCCCCTGAGCTGCGGCGCACGCCGCCCCGGCCGGTGCGGCCTCAGCCCGACACGCTGGGGCGCCCGTTCTCGATGTGGCCCATGAGGCGACGGCGGAAGCCGTCGGGGCCGGTCACCTCGATGTCGTACCAGCCGTGGGCGTCGGCGGCGGAGTGCACGACCGTACGGGTCTTCCCGGGCTTCACGGTCACGGTGCGGGTCCAGCGGCCGCGCTCGCCGAGGTCCTCGGGGTCGACGTAACCGAGCGGCCGGACGGTGAAGGAGACCGGGGCACCGGTGTCGTTGCGGACGGTGAGGTGCAGGTCACGGTCGTGGTGGTCGATGCGCGAGACGAGGTCGGCACCGCCGGCCGCGGGGCCCTCGAACTCGCGGCGGAAGCCGTTGGGGCCGGTGATCGTGAAGCGGTAACGATCACGCGTAAGGGGGACCCTCCATGGTGCCGTGCCCCTTACGTCCTGGTGCTGGGGGACGGCGAACTCGCCCGCGTAGGGATAGAGCGCGAAGTGCGCGCTCGCCCGGCCGCTGTTGCGGAGCGTGACCGAGACCTCTCCCTCCTCGACCAGCGCGTAGGCGTCCGGCTGGTACGGCAGCGGGCGCGCCGGGCGCGTGCCGGGCTCCTGGACGGGCATCGACTGGACGGCCGGCGGCTGGGGCCGCCAGCGGCCGGTGAAGGGCGGGACCGGGCCGGGCTGCTCGACGGGCGGCTGCCGGCGGGTCCGGTGGAAGTCGAAGGCGGAGGTCAGGTCGCCGGTGACGGCCCGGCGCCAGGGCGTGATGTTGGGCTCCTCGACGCCGGTCAGCCGCTCCAGGAAGCGGATCACCGAGGTGTGGTCGAAGGTCTCGGAGCAGACGTAGCCGCCGACCGACCACGGGGAGATCACGAGCAGCGGGACGCGGATGCCGAGGCCGGTGGGCAGGCCCTTCCACCGCTCGTCCGGGTCGTCGGCGGGCGGCACGGGCGGCGGCACGTGGTCGAAGAAGCCGTCGTTCTCGTCGTAGTTGATCAGGACGACCGTGCGGCGCCAGACGTCCGGGTGCGAGCCGAGGGCGTCGAGCACCTTGTAGACGAGGGTGGCGGAGGCGATCGGCGAGGAGGAGCCGGGGTGCTCGGAGTCGATCGCGGAGGGGACGAGGTAGGAGACCTCCGGCAGCGTCCCGGCGGCCACGTCGGCGCGGAAGGCGTCCGCGAGGGTGCCGGTCTCGACCCGGCGCAGCCCCCGCTCGAAGAGGGAGCGCTCGGCGTCGGTGAGGGTCGCCACGCCCTCCTCCAGGAGGCCGAGGAGCCTCGCCCGCTCGGCGGGGTCGGCGGTCTCGCGGACGGCGGCGTAGAAGGACTCCATGAAGGTGTGCCCGCCGGTCCGCGCGAGCGCCTTGCGGGCGATCTTCTTGAAGCCGGTGAAGAACTCGATGTTGTTGTCGGTGAAGTTCTCCCACTCGGTGTACGTCTTCCACGTGCGCCCGGCGGCCTCGAGGCGCTCGGCGTAGGTGGACCAGCCGTAGCCGGGGTGGGTGCCCTCCGCGTAGGCGGCGTTGGTGACGGCGCGGCTGCCGTCGGCCTCGTAGCCGGTCCAGCCGGACCAGAGGTGGTTGCGGTTGGGGCTGGTGGAGGTGTGGACGGACGAGTGGTAGGCGTCGCAGATGGTGAAGGTGTCGGCAAGCTCGTAGTGCAGCGGGATGTCACGGCGGTCGTAGTACGCCATGGTGGCCGCGGTCTTCGCCGAGACCCAGCCGTCCATCCAGCCGCCGCGCCACGCCTTGCCGCCGCCGCTCCAGGAGTGGTCGAGGTCGCCGATGTACTGGAGGTCCTTCTTCTGCGTCTCGGCGGCGCCGCGCACCGGGAACGGCAGCACGGTCCGGCCGAGCGGGCCGGGCTGCTCGAAGACGGTCCGGCCGGAGGGCAGCTCGATCGCGTTGCGGTCGGAGAAGCCGCGGACACCGCGGAGGGTGCCGAAGTAGTGATCGAAGGAACGATTCTCCTGCATGAGGATCACCACATGCCGCACCGCCGCCATCCCGCCGGCGGGCGGCTCCGCGGCCATCGCGGCCTGCAGCGACGGCGGAAGCAGCGAGCCCGTGGCGGCGACCCCGAGGGCCCCTCCGCCGAGCGCGAGCAGCCTTCTGCGCGAAATCTCCGGTGACACGCCCCGACCTCCTCGTCGACGGCCCATGGTCCACCTGCGAACCAGTGGGTGGGTACGGCGGGGACGGTAGTGAGGCGGGATGACAGGGAGAAGGCCCGGTGAGGGCGCGACGATGAACGTCCAAGACCCCGGACTCGGAAGTCCAAACCGCCATTTCACGGCATTTCAGACATAGTATGGATCGGGCGATATCTCCTGTGAAGGACGTGTGTTTGACAGGAACTTCAAAGGGCGGAAAAGTACACGCCGCGCGAACTCTCAGTAGGACGTTCGAATCACGAGCACCGATTCGCGCCGCGCGGCCAGCCGATCCTGTGACGAGTCAGGCTTCCGTACGCGCACGTTCGCGCATCCGCGTCCGCCGTTCAGCACCCGGGTGTCCGCCCGTGCGCCGGCGGAAGGGGCGGCCAGTTCTGACCGGCCGAGCCCTGGGGGGCCCATGACGACACATCAGATCGCCGAGCTGGAGACGCAGGCTCCGCCCGGACCCGCGCCGACGGGCACCGACACGGGCGCCCAGGCTCCGAAGGCCGCCGCCGCGAAGCGCCCGCCGCGCCTGGCCCTCGTCGACGGACTGCGGCTCGGGGCCTGCCTCTTCGTCGTCGCGTTCCATTTCCTCGGGACGACGAATCCCGCCATCTGGGGCGAATCACCCAAGGTGTTCTCGTACCTCGTGCACCGCGCCTCGATGTACGGCTGGCTCGGTGTGGAGATGTTCTTCCTCATCAGCGGCTTCGTCATCTGCATGAGCGCCTGGGGCCGCACCCCGGGCCAGTTCGCGGTCTCCCGGATCTCCCGGCTGTTCCCCGCGTACTGGTTCGTCATCCTGCTGATCGTCGCGCGCATCGCGATCATCCCCATGCAGACCGGCGACATCTACTCGGTCATCCACCCCCGGGTGGTCCTGTCGAACCTCACGATGTTCCCCGGGCCGCTCAAGGTCGGTCTGCTCGACGGCGTCGCCTGGACCCTGGACGTCGAGGCCCGCTTCTATCTGCTCATGGTCATCGTGCTGAAGTTCGGCACCACCTACCAGCGCATGCTGGGCTTCTGCACGGCGTGGCTGGTGGCCGCCTTCGTCACCCACTCCACCGGGTTCAAGCTGCTCGACCAGTTCGTCCTCAGCCTCTACGCCGGCTACTTCATCACCGGCATCGTCGTCTACCTGATGTGCCGCTTCGGGCAGAACCTGATGCTGTGGTTCATGCTGGGCATGGCCTGGGCCTACCAGCTCAGCGTGCTCCAGATCCGCGTGAACTGGCACCCCGCCACGTCCAACACCGACAAGACGGTCTCCTGGACCCTGTGCGCCCTGCTCGTCACCGGGTTCCTCGCGGTCCTGATGCTGGCCTCCCTCGGCCCGCTCAGGAAGATCAAGTGGCGCTGGCTGGTCACCGCGGGCGCCCTGACGTACCCCTTCTACCTCGTCCACATGAGCCTCGGCATCCCGCTGGCCAAGGGCCTGACCCGGCACGTCCCCGAGCTCGGCCCGTGGGGCAACATGGCCGTGACGACGAGCGCCATGCTGCTGCTGTCCTACGGCATCTACCGCTGGGTCGAGAAGCCCATGAGCAGGTGGTTGCGCCGCAAGCTCACCAAGGGGCTCAAGCCCAAGGAGAACCCCGAGTTCGCCCACTGAGCCCCGCGCCCCCAGGCGTACGAGAGCGGCCCCGCACCGGATGTCCGGTGGCCAGGACGAGTACGGCGGGAACCTTGGCAGTTCCCCTGGTGGAGGTCGTCATCGTGCGTTGCCTTCCGTCGTGT
>NZ_JBEXQW010000085.1:0-18189 GCF_040612775.1 Streptomyces sp. NPDC006339 | reverse complement strand
TGGCCGCCGTCGCGGAAGTAGACCTCTCCCAGGACGTCCCCGGTGACTTGCTGGAGGTCGCGGTCGGTGGCGCCGGCGGCCTGGGCGTCGAGGAGGCGGGCGGCCTGGCCGGGCGGGAGCGCGAGGGTCAGGTGGCGCATCCGGGAGTCGTCGGTGGTGCCGGGAGCGGCGGTGAAACCGAACCGGGCGCGGACGTCGACCACCAGGCCGCCGGTGGTGGCGGCGGCCTGACGGGCCCTCGCCCTCACCTGCGGCTGCCAGCGGCGCCGGACCTCGCCGGCCAGGCGGGCGGCGAGGTCGGCACGCGGACGCCGGATCTGATCGCGGACGTAGCGCTCGACGGTGCGCTGAGAGACGCCGAGGAGCTCCGCCACAGCCTTCGTGCTGCCCTTGTGCTGGCGCACGAGGTAACGGACCTGAGCGCCCGCGGACTTCGGCATCGGGCGGGTGAACGCGCCCGCCAGCGCGCCGGTCAGGGCGTCGTCAATGCTCATCGCGGTGTCCTCCGGGCGGTCAGGCGAAGTGGGCGGCGGCGGCGTGGGTGAACGCGTCGGCGGCGTCGATCGCGGCCTCGCGCAGCTCTCCGAGGGTGGCCGTGTCCGGGGCGCCGCGCAGGGCGTAGCAGGCGCGGGCGGCGGCGTCGGCGGCCGGGGCGAGGGCGGGCGTGAGGATCGACACCAGGACGCGCGGGGCCTCGATCGCGGAGCGGGTGGTGTGGGACTCCGCACGGGCGGCGGCGATGCGGTCGGGGTCGGCGCCCGACAGGCGCAGGTCCTCGCGCACGGCCATGGCGCGGCGGTGCGCGGCGACGGCGGCCGCGAACTGGGTGACGGCGTCGAGCTCGCGGTCGCGGCGGGCCTCGGCGCGGGTGGCGTCCCGGCCGGCTCGGGCCGAGCGGTGCTGGAGCAGCCCGGCGACGACCGCGCCGAGCAGCGTCCCGATGACGGCGACGATGGTGGTGAGCATGGTGGTGGTTCCCCCTCCAGGTCGGTGGCCCCGCGCCGAGGGCGGCGCGGGGCGGGATGCGGGCGGTCAGTCGAGGGTTTCGGGGTCGAGCGACCAGAAGCGGACGATGGGGGCGGTGAACTCGGCCTCGGGCGGCGCGCCCTTGAGCAGCCCGCGCACCGCGACTTCGACGGCGGCCCGGTGCACGGCGCTGCGCTTGTGGCCGGGGGCGAGGTCGATGGTCTCCGCGGCGGTCGTGATGCCAACGCCGGGGACTTCCACGGTCAGGACGTAGTGGTAGCGCATGGGTCCTCCAGGTGAGGGAGCCAGGGGGGCAGGCCGCCCCCGGGGCGAAGTAGAGGCGCTGTACGGCGATCTGAGCGATCTTCAGCACCCCGGACGACCGAAGAGACTCGGGCCAGGGTCCGGGGCCCGGAGATCGCCACACGGGCGGCTTCCTGGGTCTACTGGCCGATCTGCTGGTCGTCCCAGAACTCCGGCTGCTGGACGAGCCCGGCAGCCATCGCCCGCTCCGCCTCGTCCTCGGTCAGCGTGAGCGTGCCCACGGGCCCGTTTCCGGCGTACTGGATCGCCTGCCATGGCCAGGTGACGCCCTCGCAGAACTGCTCCGGCCAGTCCCGTTCGGAGCGCGGGCCGCGCCAGGGGACCCAGTCGCGCAGCCGGATCGCGTCCGCGCCCGCCTCCTTGGACTCGGCCAGACCGAACCCGTACTCGGGCCAGCGCATCCACAGGGAGCTGCCGATGGGCCGCAGATCGCGCTTGCCCATCGAGGCGTGCGGGGAGTGCGCCTCCAGGATCAAGGCGGCGCCGTTCGAGACGGTGCGGACCATCTCCAGGGCGGACATGATCGGCCGGGCGGCCTCTTCGTCGGAGGCGCCGGACGTGGTCATCTTGTAGAGCGGGCCGATGCTGATCAGGTCCGGCTTGACCCGCTCCACGAGCCGGGCGAGCCAGGCCCGGCCGGCGGCGGTGGTCAGGTCCAGCCCCTCGGGGCGGACCTCCACGGTGAACTGCCCGCGCTGGATCGGAGCCCCTTCGTCAACGGCGGCCGTCGCCATGCGGCGCAGCCACGGGCGGACCTGGGGAGCAGCGTTCTCCGCGTCGACCAGGAGCACGCGCACCGGGGCGATGCGCGCCCTCTTCCACGGGTGCAGACCGGCAGCCGCCCGGGTGAGGATCTGGCGCAGCAGCAGCGACTTACCGCCGCCCTCGCCAGCGGTGATCATCAACCGTTCCCAGCGGGCGAGGACCCCAGGGATGACCCACTCCGGTTCGTCGTCGGCCTGGTCGAGGAAGTCAAGCAGGTCCACCGGCGCGGCATCACTGGCGACGTGACGGTCGCGGACGGAACGGGCCTGCTCCACGGCGGCCTCGGCGGCCTCGGCAGCGGTGCCCTCCCGACGCTGAGCCACCGTCACCATCCGGGTACCGGCAGCCGCGAGGGCGCGCCACTGCGCATCCTCGCGGACCAGCTCGGCGTAGTGCAGCGCGTTCCCGACCGTGGGCACCGCGCCGTACAGCTCATGCAGCCAGGCCGCACCGCCGAGCCTGGCCAGGTCACCGCGCCGGGTCAGCTCCGCCGCCACGTTGATCGGGTCGCACGGCAGCTTCGCCGCCCACCGCGAGCACAGCAGGTCCCACAGCTCACCGTGGCGGGGCGAGTAGAAGTCAGCCGGCTCCAGGGCGTCGATCAACTCCGGCACCGTGTCCCCAGCCTCGGCGTGCAGCATCGTCCCGCACACCGCGTCCTCGGCCTCGCGGATCTCCTCCCGTGCCTCCAGCATCCCGGTCACAGACCCGACCCCCTCGCCAGAATCGCCGCGATCGCCGCAGCCTCAGCCGGGTCCGACATCCGGCCGCCGACGCCCGCCGGTCGCCGGACCACGGCGGCCGGGGCGGCCTCGACCTGCTTCGTCAGCGAGAACCAGGTGGCTTGCTCGCTCATCGCCCGCGCCGAGGACTCCAGGAAACCCATGTCGTGCCCCTGCTCCAGCAGCGTTGCGGCCTCCTTCGCGAACGCCCGCACCCGGGAGGGCGACGTCGTCAGACCGTGGGCGTTCCGTTCGGCGGCCCACACCTCCGCGATCCGCTCCCCGGGCGACAGTGCCGGGTGCTCCCGTTCGGTGCGCTGCTCCGGAACGTCCGCCAACGGATTCCGAGGCGTAGCCGCGTCTCTCTCTCCACCGACCTCCGGCCCGTCACCGATGTGACGTCCGGGACCAGAGAGAGAAGAGGGCAGAGAAGAAGGAAGGAGAAGGGCGGCAGATTTCGCCGCCCCAGCCCCTGCGAGATCTGCCGGGGGGGGTGCGAGATCTGCCGGGGGGGGTGCGAGATCTGCCGGGGGGGCGGCAGAATTCGCATGGGGGTCTGACCTGCGATTTTCCTCAGAAGACTCTGTGGCGGCCTCGAAGGTCAGCTCTTCGACCAGCGAGGGGCCATAGTCCTTCGGCTTGCGTTGCATGCTCGCCAGCAGCGGCAAGTTGATCCGGAAGAGGTTCGCGATCTGCGCGTTGTTCTTCGGGTTGGTCCGGGCCTTCGACCGCAGCAGGCCGCGCTTTTCCAGGGCGGCCCGCTGGTCCCGGGCGGACCGCAGCGACATGTGCGCCTCGTCCGCGAGCTGCTGCATGTGGGCGATCACGTAACCCTTGTCGTCGGTGTGGTTCGCGCACGCCATCAGGAACGCGCCCTCACCGACCTTCAGCCCGTCGGCCTGGAACACGAGGTTCATGTGCTGGATCACTGAGCCACCCCCGGCACGGTCAGGTCGGGGCGGTGTGGCGTGTCGCGCTGTACATCTCGTACGCTCAAGAGGGAGCGCACCTCCACTCGATCTCGTGTGCTTCGGCCGGCCTCTCGGGCTGCATCCCGAACCGGCCCTTCCAGGCCCCGCCTAGTGCGGGGCCTGAGTCGTCCTAGGCAAGCTCCTTGGGCAGGCCGCCTGATCGGCAGGGCGAGCCGTAGGGGTGCCTGGACAGCGGCGCTCAGCCTCGGATTTCCATGGTCACGCGGTGGTGCAGGGGGGCCGTGGTGACCGTGACGAACAAGGGCTCGCCGTTCTCGGTCCTCGCGATGCTGACGACACGGAATCCGGGGCTACCCTCCGCCATGCTGAGGGCCTCGGCGGCTGCCAGGTCCATCGGCTCGGCCGTGATCTGGCATTCGGTCCGGGCCACGTTCCACCCGAGCCAATCGGCGGCGCGCATGCCGTGCGGCGGCTGAAGCGGCGGCGCACCCACGGGGGCCAGCATGGGCGGGACGCCCTCATACCCCTCGGGGCGGCGGCTGGCGATGTCGTACGGCATGACCGTCAGCTTGTGCTGAACGGGGATGCCGTCGATCCGGCGCACGCGGTGACGCTCGACGATGTCGGCACCCTCGGTGAGACCCCACGCGGCCCACGCTGCGGGGGCGGTGGACTGGCGAACGAGGTAGGTCTCTTCGACCGCGTCGCCGCCGCCCGCTCCGTTCGGCTTCCATGCCTCGCCCTGGCTGAGGTCCGGCGGGGCGTAGGTGCCGAGGTAGGCGTCTGCGCTCGGGCCGGCCGCGACGGTCGTACCGCTGCCCGGCGCCGTGCGGGTGAGTCCAAGTGCGGTCAGGACCGCGTAGGCGGCCGCGGCGGTTTGCTGGCTCACGCCGTACTGCTCGGCCAGGTCCCGGACGCTGGGCAGTCGGGCGCCGTAGGCGTACTCACCTGCGGCGATTCCCTTCCTGATGTCTGCGACGATCGCATTCGCGTTCATGTCATGTCCTCCCGCTTCCCTGGGTGCGTCCCAGGCTATCGATGTCAAGAAGTACCGTCCGCAACCCGACTGCGTCAAGCAGGTTGCTAACCATCTTGACACTTGGGGTTGAGGTCTCTACCTTCATGGTCACGAGGTGCCAACGGGCCCCGGGGTTGCCGCCCCAGGGCCCGTCAGGACCGGCCGCATTGCCGTGCGCGCCGGGCCTGCCGCCACAAGGGCGGGGCACTGCCGGACCGACTGGAGGACCGACGTGTCGATTGTGACGGAGCGCCTGGTGGGTGCGCAGATCGAGGTACGGCCGGGGGCCGTGCGGGCGGGGAACGACGAGGACAGGCGGGCGGCGGCGGCGGCGCTGGAGGCCGCGCGGCGACAGGCGGCGCGGGACCTCGAGGCGTCGCAGGACGCGGCGCGGCGGCTGGCCGAGCTGGTGCAGCAGGCGGGGGGTGCCCGGTGAAGCAGCACATCACGCACTTCTACTTCGGGCCGTCGCGCCAGACGCGGAGCGAGCACCCGATCACCGAGACGGGCGCCTACGAGCTGATCGGCGCGAACACGGTCGGCGGCTTCGAGCCGGACGTGTTCACGCACGACGCGGCCGGCTGCCCGCTGACGACGCCGGAGGGTGCGCCGCTGCTGGTGGTCACCCTGTCCGGGGTCTTCGGCGTGGTCAGCGCTCTCGCGTTCGTCCGTGAGGGCCGCTGATGTACGGGCAGCTCCGCGTGCTCCTGGTGGACCGGGCCGTCGCCGCCGTGGCGACGGCGGCCCGGGTCGCCCGGCTCGCCGTCCGGCTCGCGACCCGGACCCGGATGGGCCCCACCGACCTCTACGCCGCGCTCGCGACCGCCCGCTTCATGGCGGCGCACGAGCTGATCGAGCGGGCCGCCGACGCCGTGGAGGCGTCCGGCGACCCCGACACCGACCTGATTCAGATCCGTACGCCGCTGTGGTTCGGCGGCATGACGCTGCACGAGGAGACCGACCAGTGAGCACCCCGACCGCTTCGCAGCAGGGCCCCTACAACTGGGCCGACTCCGACGACTTCACCACCGCCGAGCCGCGCCGCCGGCCGACCCGTACGACGCCGCCCCGGCAGGCCCGCCCGGACGACGGCCAGAGTGCGCCGCAGGAACCGTTCGGGCACTCCGGCAACGGCTCGTCCCGTGCGCAGACCGTCGCGGGCGCGGCGGGCGCGTTCGTCGGCGGCCTCGGCGGCTCCTTCGTGCCGCCGGTGAGCGTGACCGTCAACCGCAACGGCGGCGGCGGGAACGGCGGCGGTGGCGGGAAGGGCGGTGCGGGCACGGCCGGCGGCGGCGCGGACCGTCACCAGGGCGACCGCATGATCTACGCGATCGAGCGGATCGAGCTGCGCTCGGATCGCGACATCCTCGCCCTGGCCCGCGCGATCAACCACCTGGGCCGCGAGCTCCACCTCATCCTCGGCATGCGCGCCGAGGAGATCCAGGGCGTGCTGTCCACCTACAAGGGGGCGTGGTACACGTTCGGCGCCTCCAGCAAGGTCCGCGCCCGCCTGGTCGCCGCGCACCTGCGGGTGTCGGCGGAGGCCGCCAAGGCCCTCGGCGTCGGCGCGCTGAAGATGGCGCACGCCTTTGACCGGCACTTCGTCCAGCCCGAGCGCGAGGCCAAGCGCGCCCGCTCCGGCAAGACCGCCCGCAAGACGTTCACGATCGGCGGCGAGTGATGCCCGAGTGCTTCCTGTGCGGCGCGCCCGGCGCCGCGTACGACGGCTACTGCTCGCTCGCCTGCGAGATCGCCGACAACCCGGACGACTACCCCGACTACACCCACTCCGCGGACGAGGAGGTCTGACCCGATGGCACGCAAGACCCAGAGCACCGCCGCCGACAGCTCGGCCGGCTCCGAGCTGGTCGCCACCGGCAAGGGCGTGGGCAAGACCGTGGGCGGCTACGTCCTGGCCAAGACCCTGCCCTACACCCCGCCGTGGGTCGGCGCGGCCGTACTGCCGCCGCTGGCCGGGTGGGCGACGAACACCATGTGGGGCGACGACGCGATGTCGGCCGGGCTGGCGTCGGCCGGTCTCGCCCTCGGCGGCGCCGCCCTCGCGGCCGTCACCTGGAAGACCAGCGGCTCCAGCACGAAGTTCCGCAAGTTCCGGCGGGCCCAGGCGACCGCGACCGTCGCGGCCGGGATGGGCTGGCTCACCTGCGCCGTCAGCGCGGGCCCGTTCGGCAGGCCCATGCTCGACCTGTGGTTGCTCGGGGGCGGCCTGCTCGCCGCCTCGTGGAACGCCCGCCAGCTCCTGGCGAACGGCCAGGGCGCGGACCCGGAGGAGACCAACGAGTCCGGCTCGCTGGGCAAGCTCGCCGCCGCGATCGGCTGGGAGAAGGTCGCCGTCAAGGACGCCCAGGGCACCGGCAAGGGCACGGTCAAGGCCGCCATCGAGGTGGCGCCCGGCAGCGACATCGCGGCGGTGCAGGCGACGACCGCGAAGGTCGCCGCAGCGCTCCAGGTGCCGCCGTCCGGGGTGATCGTCACCCCCGACCCGGAGAACGGTGCGCGCGGCACCGTGTCCCTGCGGGTGGCCGATCTGCTCAAGGGCGGCGTCGCGTTCTTCATGCCGGACGCCTTCGGCCTGCTGCCCACGCACCCCATCCCGGTCGGCCTGTACGCCGACGGAGAGCTGTGGCTGCTCGACCCGTTCAGCCCGGCCGTGCTCCAGCACCTGCTGGTCATGGGCGTCACCGGCGCGGGCAAGTCGGAGTTCGCGCGCGCCGTCTTCGCTCACCTGGCCACCCGCGCCAAGGTCGCCCTGCACGTGATCGACCTGGCCAAGGGCGACCAGACGGTCGGTCACATCCGCGACGGGATCGACTGGCTGATCCAGGACCCGAAGGAAGCCAAGCGCTACGTCAAGGCCCTGCCGGCCGCGATCCGGGCGCGCGGCAGCGTCCTGTCGGCCGAGGGCCTGGACCGGTGGACCCCCGCGTCGTCGCTGTCGGCCGTGGCGGTCTGGATCGAGGAGGCCGCCGACACCGCGTCCTTCGAGGAGCTGGAGGAGATCGCCCGCAAGGCCCGCTCCGTCGGCATCTGGCTGATCATCAGCCTCCAGCGCGCCACCTGGACCAACATGTCCACGGACATCCGCGCCAACCTCCAGGCGGCGGCCTGCTTCGGCGTCGACCAGGCGTCCGACGCCGGGTTCTGCCTGCCCGACTCCGTCACCGACGCAGGCGCTGTCCCCGCCTGGGGAAGCTCCCGCCCCGGCTACGCCTACGCCACCGGCATGGGCATCCCACAGGAGCGGTGGACCATGGAGGCCCGCTCCTCCCTGACCGACCGCTCCGTCCTGGCCGCCCTCGTGGCCGCCGCCGCCCCGTACCGCGACCCGCTGGACGAGACGACCGCCGCCGCCCTCGGGCAGACCTACGCCCAGCGCACCCACCGGGGCACCAACAAGACCACTCCGGGCATCGAGCGGTCGGCCGCCGCCGCCCGCGCCTGGCTGGCGTCGGTCGACATCGAGTTCGGGTCCGCCGTGACCGCCTCCACCGACCCCGCCAACCCGGCCTTCCCGCCCTTCCCCGGCGGCGCCCCGGCGACCGCCCAGGCCGCTCCGCCCGCCCCGGCCGCGATCCCGGCCACCCGCACGGCCGCTCCGCTGCCCGGCCCGGCCACCTCCGCCACCGACGAGGACGACGACATGACCGACATCGAGGACGCCGCCACCGTGGAGATCCAGGACGCCTACGACGAGATCATGGGCACCATCCCCGCCGACCCCGAGCCGGACGCCGACTACGCCCACCTCGACCTGGACGACGACGTCCCCGCCGAGGACCCGGACTCCGACATCGAGTTCGAGGCGCCCGCCCGCGTCTCGACCGAGGAGGCACGGCACAGGCTCTACACCGAGCTCGACCTGTGGGTGACCCAGTCCCGGTTGGAGTTCCAGCCCGCCGACCTCATCCCCGCGACCGTGGCGGCCGGCCGCAAGCGCCCCTGGCTCCAGGGCGAGCTCAAGCGGCTCGTGGCCGAGGGCACCCTCGCGCACGACTCCCACGGGGTCTACACGATCCTCCACTCGCCGCTCCAGCCCGCGTAGCAGCTACGGAAAGTGACGGTCTGACAGTCACGGCGCGGCCTGACTCTCGACAGTCAGGCCCGCCGGGGGCCTAAAGAGAAGTCACGCGAAATCCCAGGTGAAACCCCTGACAGTGGGGTCTGACTGTCAAAAATGCCCACCCCTGACACCTCTCTGACGGTCACTCAGAGTGAGGAGCCCCATATGTACACCGGACGCCCCGAGGACCTGCGCCGCAAGCAGCAGCAGGCCGCCGCCATCGCCGTGGAGATCACCGAGCTGCTGACCCGGATCGACGCCCTCGGCATCGGGCCGGTGCTGCCCGCTCAGGGCCGCATCTCCCACGACGCCTTCGAGATCCGCCGCACCGAGCGCGGTTGGACCGTCCGCGCCTGACCCGCCCCGAGACCCGCGAGGAGCACCCTGTGGACCCGCAGCCCCGCCCCGAGGCCGCCCAGACCGCCGCCGCCCTCATCGCGGCCGTAGAGGCCGCCTACGCCCCCGCCGAGACGGCGTACCGCGACCCCGCCCCGCTGCCCGTCGTCGGCACCACTCCGCCGGTCGCCCAGCCCGGCCGCCCCCCGATGAGCCAGAAGGCCACCGACGCCTCCGTGGTGATGCTCGCCGCCGGCGCCGCGTCCCTCCCGATCGGCGGCTCGGCCGCCCTCGTGCTGTGGGCCCTCGGCCAGGTCGACCCGGTCGTCCTGGCCCTCGCCGCCGGCGCCCCGGTCGCCGTCCTGGCCACCCTCGGCCGCCTTCTCGGCCGGGCCAAGCAGGCCGCCGAGGCCGCCCCGCCCACCCACCACCACCACTACGCGGGCCCCGTCCACCAGGACCACCGCCACACCGAGACCACCGCCCGCGGACTCATCGCCCGCGCCCAGACCAAGAGCGAAAGGTGACCGGCATGACCACCGTCCTGGAAGCCGTCCTGGAGACCCACGGAATGCGCTGCGCCTGCGAGAGCGCCTGTGGCCACCACGAGGGCAAGCCCTGCAAGCGGAACCACTACGAACGCCCGCTGCTCGCCGCTCCCTACCCGCCCCGCGCAACCGACGCGGCGAACGCCGCCGTGCCCGTGGAGGACCTGCGGCCCCTGTGCGCGCCGTGCTGGCGCGCGGCCGTCAAGGCCGCGCAGGACCGCGCCGCCGAGGAGCGTCGCCGCGTCCTGGAGGCCGCCCAGCTCGACCTGTTCGACCCGGCCGCCGTCGCGGCCGGCTGACCCACCCCCAGACCCACGGCAGGGCCAGGAGATCGCACCCCCTGGCCCCGCCCACGACCACGGAGGCACCACCGTGACGCACCTCGAAACCTACCCTCCGGCCGTGAACGGCACGGCCCGCCCCGGCGCTCCAGGGAGCTCCGCCGCTCCCCACACGCGGGTCGGTGCTCCGCCCGTGCCCGGGACGGGGCAGACTGCACGGATGCGCGACACCCTGACGGACACCCAGACCCCGGCCAACGGGGTGGCCATGGCCCCGGCCAGTACGACGGCGGCCGGGGCCGCTCCGGTGGCCACCCCGGCCACTCCGGCCTCCGGGAAGACGACTCCGCCCGCTCCCCGCAAGGGCAGCGAGGGGTGGCCGGCCGAGGAGGCCGAGGGGGTACTCACGGCCCCGGCCGTGACCACCTCCGACCCGGCCACCGTGGCCACCCCCCCGGCCACCGCCCCCGACACCAGGGCCCGCCAGTGGATCGTGCGCGGCCTCGGTGCCCTGGTTCTCCTCGGCACCCCGGTCATCGGCGGCATCGGCTTCGCCGCCTCCTACGACACCCTGAAGAACCTGGCCGCCGCCAATGGGTTCGGGGGCATCGCGCCGTGGTTCCCGATCGGCATCGACGTCGGCATCCTGATCTTCCTGGCCTGGGACTTGATCATGGTGGCCAGGCGGCGGCCGTGGCCACTGGTCAGGGTGATTGCGCACGTCCTGACCCTGGCCACGGTCGGCCTGAACGCCGCCGCGGGTCGCGCGGCCGGCGAGGGCGTCTGGGACGCGTTGTGGGGCGACCCGACCCGCGCCGTCATGCACGGCCTGATGCCGATCCTGTTCATCGTCGGCGTGGAGGGCGCCCGTCGGCTCCTCATCGACATCGCCCGCCTGGAGGACGGCGGCGGCACCGACTCCATCCCCGTCCACCGCTGGATCCTGTCCCCGATCGCCACGCCGCGCCTGTACCGGCGCATGCGGCTGGCGAACATCACCTCCTACGAGGAGATGGTGCGGCGGATGCAGGAGCTGGAGGGATACCGCGTGTGGCTCAAGCAGGAGCTGAAGGGGGACCTGTCGAAGGCGACGGATGAGCAGCGGCTGCCCATGACGATGTTCGATCAGGGCTACACCGTCCAGGAGGCCCTGGCGCTGCCCGCGAAGTGGAAGGCGGAGGCGGACGAGCGCGAGGCGGCGGAGGACGCGCGTAAGGCGAAGGCCGAGGCGGCCGAGGCGGAGCGCAACGCGATGAAGGAGATCTCCAAGCTGGAGTCGGACGCCCGTATCAAGCAGGCAAAGGCGCGGATCGAGGCCGTCACCCGTACGGCGGAGGCGTCCTCCGAGGCGGAGGCGGCCGAAGCGGTCTCGGCGGCGGAGGCCGCCAAGACGAAGGCCGAGTTCGCCCGCCGGTCGGCGGTGCGCCAGGCGGAGGCGGAGGAAGCCGCGCTGGAGTCGGAGGAGGCGGCCGCCGCCCGCCGCCGCGCCGCCGAGGACGACCGCGCCGCCGCGGAGGCGGAGGCCGCCGCCGAGGAGGCCCGGCTCCAGGCGGCCCGCAAGGCCGAGGAGGCGGAGCGGCGCGAGACGGCGGCGGAGAAGGCCAGGGCCGACCGGGCCGAGGCCGCTCGACTCGCCGCCGTGGCGGGCCGGGATGCCGCCCTTGCCGAACAGCAGGCGGCGGAGGCTCGTGCGGCCGCCGCCCGCGCGGACCTCGCCGCGACGGCCGCCGACGACCTGCTGAAGCTGACCTCCGCCGAGCGCAACGTGCGCCGCGTCGCCCGCTGGCTGCTCGCCGCCCACCCGGCCGGCACCCCGGTCGACAAGATCGACATCAAGGCAGTGCCGCTCAGCAGGATCATGGACAAGCTGAACCTCGGGCAGACCCGCGCCGGGGAGCTGCGCCAGGAGGCCCTGGCGCTCCTGGAAGACGGCTACACCCCGGACGCCGAGGAGACGTACGCGAGCTGACCCCGCACCACAGACGTGGAGGGCGGCCCCAGATGGGGCCGCCCTCCACGCGTTTCCGGCCGACGTCAGCGCCGCCCGCCCCACCACCGGCGGCGCGGTTGCTCCTCCCCGTCGTCGCCCGCCGCATCTGCCGGCGGCGCGGGGGTACCGGGACGGGCGGCCTGCTCGGGCACGACCACGCCCGGGGTGATCGCCGCCCGCTCCGGGGCGGGCGTCAGCGCCCGCAGCGCCGTGCGCAGGTCTTCCAGGTGCTGATCCCGGTCCGCGAGCTGACGGCGCAGGTACTCGGCCTCGACCGCCGCCAGCTCGGCGGCATGCCGGGCCTCGGACAGCTCGGCGCGCAGCGCTGCGACGTCGGCGGCCGGGGCCGGCTCCGGGGCCGCTGGCTCCGGGGTGTCCGGCGGGGCGGGCGCGTTGAGCTTGAAGCCTGCGGCGAGGAGTGCGTCCACGGGGATGAGCCAGCCCCGTTGCGGGTCCTGGACACAGCCGGGCAGGTCCCCGTCCTCGCGCCGACGCCGGATCGTGGAGCGGCTGACCCCGCACGCGGTGGCGGCCTCACGTTGGGTCAGCATCGGACGAGTCGTACTCATGGCCTCATCCTCCCCCGTCCACCCCTCACAGCCGAGGAGCGGGGCAGGGTCAGCCGTTGAGCCGCATACAGACGCTGGGCTGCACGTACTTGCGCGCCACCCAGCCCACCGTGCCGTCCTTGATGCCGGAGGCGGACCGGCCGTCGAGCCGGACCTTGACCCAGCCTCCGCGCTCGGCGAGTACGTCGACATCGTCCCCCTTGCGCAGGTGGCCGAGGGAGGCGTAGCGGGCGCCGGCGCCGCTGCGCAGGTGCACCGAGTCACCGGTGATGTCGTAACCGCACGTGCTCGCGGGGATCGTCGCGGGCACGGAGTGCTGCTGCGCGACGGCCGGGGCGGCGGGAGCCAGGAGAGCGGCGGCGACCGCCGCGGAGTACAGGATCTTTCGCATGATCGTCCAACCGGCCAGGGCGGGGCGGGCGTCACGGCCGGACCGGCGGCGCCACCCCCACGGGGGACGCCCCGGCCGGGACGCGCGCTCCTGATACTCGAGGACGGCGGCGCCCAGGCGCTCGGCGCCCGGCCGGGGCCAGTTCGAGGTGACGGGGTTGACGAAACGGGTGGGGGACTGTCCGGTAAGCGGCCTAGGCTCGGCCGGATGTGATCGCGCCCCGGCGCAAGGAGGCCCCATGAGCAGCACTGACCCGGACTGGTGGAGCCAGCCGCACGAGCGTCCGCCGCAGCACAGCGACGACCTGGCCGAGGCCGCCGCCTCGATGCGCGACGCCGCCGAGTACCTGCGCGACGCCGCCACCCCGGCCGCCCCGCCCAAAGAGCGGGACTGGGACCTGTCATGGCTGACGGATTGGGTCCGCTACACCGAGCAGGGGCAGGCGGCCCGCCGCGCGGTGTGGTCGGTCGGCCCGCTGTGGACGTTCTTCCTGTGGTCGCAGAGATTCCCGTTCTGGGACGCCACCGGAATGAGCCTCATCGCATTTGTGATCGTGGGCGGCCTCCATCTGCGGGCCGAAAGGAAAACAACCCGGCTGCTGACATGGGGAGTTCCTATCGGTCTCGCCTACTACGCGCCGGTCGCTATCGTATTCGGACTCGCGAAAGTCCTTGTAGGGGGTTGAAATTGAAGACGGTCACTCTCGGCATGTTCACCGTGGGATTCCTCATCCTGGTGGCGCGCCTTTCTCACTTCTGGCTCAAGAGTCGGTCCCGCGACTGGAAGCTCCTTGCGCCTTTCGGAATCTCCGCAGTCGCTTTCGCGGCGGCCGGCGCATGCGTGGGCGGCGTCATCGGCACCGTCATGGGATGGGCCCGCACCGGTGTCGGGAAGGCGGGTGACGTCGCACTGGAGAAAGGCACCGGCGCCTCACACGTCGAGATTTCCCGCCCGCTGGAGTTCGGGACTCTGACTCCTTTCGGCGCGGTCATCATGCTCGGCCTGCTCGTCCTTTTCTTCGTCGCCTGGAAGTCGGCCCGGCGCAAGCCCAAGGCCGAGCTTTCCTGGGGTGCGCCTGTAGGGCTGACGATGGGCCCGTTCCTCGGCGCGGTCACCGTCACGCCACTGATCAACATGCTCGGCTCGATGCTCATCGAGCGTCCGTTCTTCAGCTAGGCCCGGACCGATGACTGACCACGAATCCGCGGGCACTCCCCCCGGCACCGAGCCGGCGCCTGCGGCCGACGGCTCCCCGGCGGGCCCGGCCGGCCGGTTCCTCGCCCGGATCGCGCTCGGCGCCCGCCACCTCGCGGCGGGCCTGCGCCACATTCTGACCACCGGTCACCAGAGCGATGAGGAGATCCGCCGCACCCTCGTACTGCGCCAGCTCGAAGCGCACGACGCCGTACGCGACACCGCCCGCGAGGAGCTGGACGCCGTCCGCCGCCGCATCACCCGCCTGGAGCTGGCCGGCGCCGAGGAGGGCTGGACGCCCGAGCAGCGCCAGCAGGTCAGGATGCTGCGCGAGGAGCGGCGCCGCCGCGAGGCCGCCGCACGGGACATGGGCAGGGTCCCGTTCGTCCCAGTCCAGCCCACCGCCGACCAGATCCGGCGCGCCCGCCACAAGGGCAGCACCGTCCGCCTCCTCGGCCTCCTGGCCTTTCTGGCCGCCCTGTCCTGGCTCCTGGTGCAGCGGCCCGCCCTGCTCGCCCCGGCCGCCCTGGCCGCCCTGATCTGGCTGTGGTGGTCAGGCGGCCACCCGCCGGTGCTGGCCCAGCGCCCCGTACCCGACCGGCTGCTGGCGCGGCCCGAGCTGGATCCCGACGCCGCCCCGGCCGCCCTCACGGCCGCCCCTGGCCAGGACGACGATCAGGACCAGGACACCGACCTGCGGCACGTCACCACCGCGGATGAGGCCACCGCCCGCATCGCCGCCGCCCTGGCCAAGCGCAAGGTGCACGTGCGGTCGGTCGCTCCCGCCGTCCGTACGGCCTACGGCTGGCAGGCGGACCTCACCCTGAGAGAGGGCACCGTGGCCGACGTCGTCGCCGTCCTGCGCAGGCTCGACACCGACTTCCGGGTCGGCACCGGCCGGACCCTGGCCGAGGGCAGCACCGACGACAGCGCCATCGTCACCCTGCGGGTCCTCACGTCCGACCCGTTCGCCAACCCGCCGGCCCCGCCGGTCCGACCGCCCCTGTCCTGCTCGATCCTCGACCCCGTCTCGGACATCGTCTCCCTCGACGGAGAGCCCACCCCGCTCTATCTGGCCGGTACCTCGGTCCTGGCCGTCGCCGTCATGGGCGGCGGAAAGTCCTCGCTCGTCCGGGACCTGGCCGACTACGTCACCGCCTGCCGTGACGCCGTCGCCGTCGACATCGACCCCACCGGCCGGGGCCTCGGCCCCCTGCGCCGCGCCGCCCTGCGCACCGCCTACACCCCCGAGGCCGCCGAGGCCGAGCTCCGCCGGCTCCTGGCCGAGGCCCGGCGCCGCACCGCCGACCTCGGCGAGACCGAGGACGTCTGGCAGGTCACCCCCACAACCCCCGCGATCGTGGCGTTCCTGGACGAGTACGCCCAGCTCACCCCGGAGGGCAAGGGGCTCGCTATCGAGGTCCTGCGCATCGCCCGCAAGGCCCGGATCTCCCTCGTGGTGTGCACCCAGGACGCAACCGCCGACGTCATGGGTGACGCGGTCGCGGACGTCTTCCCGATCCGGGTCCTCATGCCCTGCCGCAAGGCCGACATCGGCGTGACCCTGTGGCCGTCCGCCGTCTCCGAGGGCTGGACAGCACACCACCTCACCCCGGGAGACGACCACGCCCCGCACGACGCCGGCCGCTGCTTCATCTGGGCCCCCGGCCACAAGCGGCCGATCCTGCGCTACGTCCCCCACATCGCGCCCCACGACGCCCTGCAGCGCGCCCAGGAGCGCCTGGACGCGGGCCTGCCGACCCTGACGGCCACCGACGGGCCCCAGGCCGCGCAGGCGGCCGCTCAGCCCATCGTGGCCGTGATGCTCGACGCGTTCGCCGCCGCCGGTGCCGAGGAGCTGACCGTGGCCGAGCTCCTGGACGCGCTCGCCGCCGTCGACCCCGGCCACTGGACGCAGTGGGACACCCGTCCGGACCGACTGGCCATGGGGGGCCGTGAGATCAAGAGAGCGCTCAAGGACGCGGGCCTGCCTCCCGTGCCTACGGTCCGTTCCAAGCTTCCCGGCCGGCCCAGTGCCTACCGTCTCCAGGACCTCAAATCCGCCCTTGACGAGACCGGCTGACGGCCTGTCCGCGGCCTGTCCGCCGGCCTGTCGGTCGACAGGCCACGACCTGACGGCCGACAGGCCACCCGACAGGTCCTCACCTGCAAGGACAGGATCGACAGGCCAAATCGGCACCCCTCGGCCGCCGCCGCCTGAGACCATCTCCACACACCATCGAGGAGGACCGGATGCCCGCGCCCACCCCCACGCCCGGCGCGTGCGACGCCATTGTCGGCGCCGCACGTCAGTACTGCCTCCAAGGCACGTCCCAAGGCGCCCAAGGCGGCGGTGGATCCGCCCCCCGCCTGGACGACCCCGCCACCTCCCTCGACCCGCTCACCGCTTTCGCCCAGTCCGTTGCCAAGGGCGCGGCCTGGATCGTGGAGAAGCTCGCCGGCTCCATCGACGGCATCGCCGCATTCGACGCCACCCGCGAGGGGTTCCTCGTCCAGTACGCCGTCGTGTTCGCGGCCTCCGCGTTCCTCACGATCTTGCTGTGGCTTTTCGCCGTCGCCAAGCGCGCGATGCGCGGCGTCCCCCTCACCACCGCATTCGGTGAAGCCATCGGCCTCCTGTGGTTCACCGTCGGCGCCTCCGCGTTCACGCCGCTCGTGCTCCACGTCGTCGTCGGCGCGGTCGACGCCGTCACCGATGCCCTCGCCGGCACCGACGACGGATCGGCGGCCACCCTCTTCAAGTCCATGGCGGCCGCCCTGCGTCAGGGCGGCGAGAACATCGGCGGCGGTCCGATCATGCTCCTCATCGTGGCGGGCCTGATCATCTTGACCGCCGGTGCTCTCTGGCTGGAGCTCGCCCTGCGCGGCGTCGCCCTCTACGTCGGTGCCGTCCTGGCCACCATCGTCTACGCCGGGCTGGTCGACCGCGCCCTGTGGCCCAAGGTCCGGATCTGGGTCGGATTCATGATCGCCCTCATCCTCGTGAAGCCGGTCATCGTCATTTCCCTGAGCATCGCCTCGGTATTCACGGCCGCCGAGGGCCCCGGCTCAACACCCGTGATTGTCGCCGGACTCGCGGTCATCATTCTTGCCCTCCTCGCCGGATGGCAGATTTTCCGATTCGTGCCCGGGTACGGCGACGACATTGCGATCGGTCTCGCCCACCGTGCCACCGCAGGCGCCGCGCGCGGCGCTGTCCGAATCGCAGGCGGAGCCGCCGGTGTCGTCGCGCAGGGAATCCGTACCCACGCCACCCGCGATACCGCAGCACCCAAGAATCAGGGCGGCGGAAACAAGAGCAAAGCCCAAGGCGTGAGCGACGGTATTTCCACCCACGGTTCCCGCCGAGGAGACAAAAAGAGCAAGTAGTCCGACAGAAGCGGCGTCCCACCCAAGGGGCGCCGCTTTCTTCATGCTCCGACACAGGCGGCCGCGCCGGACCGTGATCTAAAACCGGCGCGCTCGTTCACCGGACATGGACACGATGCAAAAGGCGAGTATCGGCGTGGCGTGGCTGCAATGCACCGAGTGCGGCCAGTCCGGGCACGTCATCCTGGAAACGGACTCCACCACCCCGATGCTCACGGCGGCGACGGAGCACGTCATGGAAGCGCACCCCGACAAGAGCCCGCTCGGGTTACTCCGGCTGCACACGGCCGACGCGTCCTTCTTCCGCCGGCCCGAAGGGCTCGACGACCCCGCAACCTGGGTGCGGCACCTGAACCGCGACCTTCCCCCGGACTTCTGACCCCGCCGTCCGTCGGGCGGTCGGTAGGGTCGCGGTAGCCCGCGCCGATATGGCGTGCGCGGGTGAGGCCCGGCGCCCAAGACGCGTTCTGGGGGCAGTACCGCCGGGCCGCCCCGAACCTGCACCCGCCACAGGGCGGTCATTCCAAAATTTTGGAATGACCGCCCTGTGGCAGGTCTCAGCAAGGGGCCGGGAGCGGCAGGCCCGTGGGCCGGGCCTGTCGGTGCGGGCGCCTACGGTGGGGGTGTGCCCGAGCAGCCGTCCTCTTCCGATCCCGTCCCGGTGCCGGTGACAGTGGTCCTG
>NZ_JBEXQW010000084.1:0-18228 GCF_040612775.1 Streptomyces sp. NPDC006339 | reverse complement strand
CGTCCACTGTAGAAGCGGCAAGCCTGGCTTGACCCAGCTTCCACCGAGATCCACCCGAGACCGCCCCGGCCGGCCGTCCCCCGGCCGGGGCTACCTCACAAGTTCGGCGAGCGGAACGTCCAGCACATACGCGATCCGGGCCAGCGTACGGAAGCCAGGGTTAGCGCGACCGGCCTCGATGGCCTGGAGCGTCCCGCGGTCGATCCGAGCCGCGATGTACACCCGCTCCTGGGTCAGGTTCTGGTGCATCCGGGCGGCTCGGAGCCGCTCTCCTATCGCCTGTAGTCGCTCGTCGATCCATGAGTCGTCGTCAGGCAGTTCGCGCACCCGGTCAACGGTTGACCGGGTGCGATCACTTGTCGGCTGAATATAGTCAGCATTTTTTGATCTTCGTGAGCGCGCGTTGCCCCAGCCGCCCGAGAGCGGCCCGCTACGGCATCTGCCGTTCCTCGCTGCCGCCCCACCACACCATGAGCTGGTCACGCGACCTGAACCCCAACGTGGAGCGCAGCTTGGTCAGCTCGCGGTTCACGGTGGCCTCGCTGATATGGAGGGCGGTGGCGACCTGCTGTTGCAGATCGCCGAGTGCGAGGCGCCGCAGGATCTCGCGTTGCCGCGCAGTGCTGACCGCGCCGGTCACGCGCACTCGGGCCTGCTCCCACGGGATCGCCGCATCCCAGGCTCGGTCGTAGACCAGCCGCGCCCATGCAGCGGACGGAGCGTCCCGGATGTGCCAGCCCGCGTCGGCCTCATCGGGCACGATGACCTGTTCGACGAACAGATGACGCTTCTCGACGAGGACCATGCGGGGCGGCAGATGCTCCCGCCGGCCGATACGCACTTCGCCGCCGGCCTCGATGAGCGCCTCGACTGCCTCGACGGTGGGCGTGTGTTCCAGGGCGGTGGGCGCGTAGAGGTACCGGACGACGGCCCCGCGGTCCAAGAGCTCGCGGT
Source organism: Streptomyces sp. NPDC006339 (assembly GCF_040612775.1). Lineage (NCBI taxonomy): Bacteria > Bacillati > Actinomycetota > Actinomycetes > Kitasatosporales > Streptomycetaceae > Streptomyces > Streptomyces sp. NPDC006339. The sequence continues at coordinate 17,274 of NZ_JBEXQW010000084.1, read as the reverse complement.
CGCGCTGGAAGGCCCGGGCCTGAACTTCAGGGTCACGGTCGACGGGGTCGGCCGGCTGGACGGTGAGCAGCTCGACCCGCGCCCCCGCGACGGCCTGGCCGATGTGCTCGTTCATCAGGCCCTTAGTGGGCACCAGCTCGGAGGCGCCACCGCCGTGGAAAACGTTGGCGTCGTACACCTCGGCAAGCGGGGCGGTGTCCGGGACGTGCGCCAGGCGCTCGGCCACCGCAAGAACGTCAGCCCGGATGGAGTCGATGAGGTCGCGTACCGCGGCGCGCGGGTCGCGGGCCGCATGGATGCCGTCGGCGCCAGGCTTCACGAGACGGAGCTCGGCCAGGCGCCGTACGGCCGCATCGTCGGCTTCCGCTCCTGTGGCCACAGCCTCGTAGGCCCGCAGGTCAGGCGCTGCGAGCCCGTCGTCTCGGTCGTGCTCCGATTCCATACCTCTCTCCTCTCCGATGAGGGATTTCCGTCATGAGGATTTCCGTCATCCGGAACGTATGGCATGTGCGTAGTGCACATGCCACCCTACGTACAGCACAAAGCACGCGGAAGTGTGTTCGATTTTTGGTTGAACCTGGGAGGGATCATGCGTCAGAAGCTGGCCCGTGCCGCCACGGTGCTCCTGCTGGTGGGCGCCGGCGCGATGGGCGCCGCCGCCTCGTCCTACGCCGCCGACGACTCCGGTTGGGGCACGCCGCCGTCGACCGCGACATCGGACGACTCCGGCTGGGGTAGCCCGGCCCCGTCGCCGACACCCGAGCCGACCGCGACGACCCGAGACTCCGGCTGGGGATAAGCACCCCAGTAGTACGGTCGCTCGCCCGCCACACCCCACATGGCGGGCGAGTGCCTTCTCTGCCCGACTCGCGTCGGCCCGCGTTGTCGCACCGACAGCGTGGCACAGGCGCAGGCACAGCAAGGTGAGGTTGAGCATGAGCGCCGACCAGGCGACGACCTGGTCTCAGGCCGGAGAGCTCGCCGGGCAGCAGGGCCGCGACACGTCGAGGCTCCGCTGGCGTCCGGATGCACGCTCCTCCAGGTCAAACGGGGACTGTGAGCATGTGCAGGTATCGCCGGCGGACGTCCTGGCTGCGTACGTGTGGGGAGAGCGCGGCCGGTGCTTCCGGTGCGGGGACGAAGCGAGGCAGGTGACGACGCTGGCCACCGTACGGGTGCCGCGTCGAGGAGGGGACAGGGGCTACCGATTGAGCATGTGCGGTAGCTGCGTCCTCCGCGAGGAAGAGCGCCTGGAGACGAAGGCTCGGAGGCAGGGACGTGGGTACCACCCCGGCGGTATACGCCCCGGGAGCTGAGGGCCCGCCTCGGTTCTCCCGCTGGGAGAAATCCGGGAGATGATCAAGAAAAGAAGGGCCTCGGGAACCTAGGAATTCCCGCGAAAACCAACGATGCCCCCGACGCGAACCAACGCGTCGGGGGCATCGTCGTGTGGCGCTACTCACCCGTGCCTGCGGAAAGAACTAGCAGGTCAGGGCCGGAAAATGCTTAGCGCTCGACCTCGCCCTTGATGAACTTCTCGACGTTCTCGCGGGCCTCGTCGTCGAAGTACTGGACCGGCGGGGACTTCATGAAGTACGAGGACGCCGACAGGATCGGGCCGCCGATGCCGCGGTCCTTGGCGATCTTCGCCGCGCGCAGGGCGTCGATGATGACACCCGCGGAGTTCGGGGAGTCCCACACCTCGAGCTTGTACTCCAGGTTCAGCGGAACGTCACCGAAGGCACGGCCCTCGAGGCGCACGTACGCCCACTTGCGGTCGTCCAGCCAGGCCACGTAGTCCGAGGGGCCGATGTGGACGTTCTTCTCGCCGAGGTCCCGGTCGGGGATCTGGGAGGTGACGGCCTGCGTCTTGGAGATCTTCTTGGACTCCAGGCGCTCGCGCTCGAGCATGTTCTTGAAGTCCATGTTGCCGCCGACGTTGAGCTGCATCGTACGGTCGAGGATGACACCGCGGTCCTCGAAGAGCTTCGCCATGACGCGGTGCGTGATGGTGGCGCCGACCTGGGACTTGATGTCGTCGCCGACGATCGGGACACCGGCCTCGGTGAACTTGTCGGCCCACTCCTTGGTGCCGGCGATGAAGACCGGGAGGGCGTTGACGAAGGCGACCTTGGCGTCGATGGCGCACTGGGCGTAGAACTTCGCCGCGTCCTCGGAGCCCACGGGCAGGTAGCAGACGAGAACGTCGACCTGCTTGTCCTTGAGGACCTGGACGACGTCGACCGGGGCCTCGGCGGACTCCTCGATGGTCTCGCGGTAGTACTTGCCGAGACCGTCCAGGGTGTGGCCGCGCTGGACCGTGACGCCCGTGTTCGGGACGTCGCAGATCTTGATGGTGTTGTTCTCGCTGGCGCCGATGGCGTCCGCGAGGTCGAGACCGACCTTCTTCGCATCCACGTCGAAGGCGGCCACGAACTCCACGTCGCGGACGTGGTACTCGCCGAACTGGACGTGCATCAGGCCGGGCACCTTGGCCGCCGGGTCGGCGTCCTTGTAGTACTCGACGCCCTGCACCAGCGAGGCGGCGCAGTTGCCCACGCCGACGATGGCTACGCGAACCGAACCCATTTCCGGTTGCTCCCTGTGTGATCGTGGAAGCCCTGCGAGAAGCAGGGTTTCACTTGGCGGTGTCGTCGGACGGATCCGGCCGGGTACTGCCCCCGTGCCGGGGCAGGCCGCCCGTTTCTCCAGATTCTGTGTTCTGCCGAGCGGGACCCTCGGGGGCCTCGGGGCCGGATCGCTGATCCCGCCCCGCCCGCTCGCTCTCGATGAGCTCGTTCAGCCAGCGCACTTCGCGCTCCACGGACTCCATTCCGTGGCGCTGCAGCTCGAGCGTGTAGTCGTCGAGACGCTCGCGCGTACGGGCCAGAGAGGCGCGCATCTTCTCCAGGCGCTCCTCCAGCCGGCTGCGGCGGCCCTCCAGCACCCGCATCCGCACCTCGCGCTCGGTCTGGCCGAAGAAGGCGAAGCGGGCGGCGAAGTGCTCGTCCTCCCAGGCGTCGGGGCCGGTGTGGGAGAGGAGCTCTTCGAAGTGCTCCTTACCTTCGGCCGTCAGCCGGTAGACGATCTTGGCCCGGCGCCCGGCGAGGGTGGCCGCCACGGCCTCCTCGGGGGCGCTGCCCGGCTCCTCGATCAACCAGCCGTTTGCGACCAGCGTCTTGAGGCAGGGGTAGAGGGTGCCGTAGCTGAAGGCCCGGAAGATCCCCAGCGAGGTGTTGAGCCGCTTCCGCAGCTCGTACCCGTGCATCGGGGCCTCGCGGAGCAGGCCGAGGACGGCGAACTCGAGGATTCCTGAGCGCCTGCTCATCCGCCGCCTCCTCCGCTCTCCGGACCGGTCTCTTCGACCACATGCGAAAACTCGATATGACGAGTCGATGTGCCGTACTGATGTATCGACTCGATACATCCTGACGATAGAACGGGCCCCGGGTCGCGACAAGTGCGACTCGGGTGACCGGCGTCACATCGTCAATTCACAGCGATCGACTTGCCGGATTTGGGGTGAACTTCGGCCCTAGGCGGGTTTTGGCCGTGCGTAGTCTGTGCGGCATGCAGACCACCGGGAACCACGCGATGCCGCGGGGCGTCAGTGAAGCGGGTGACCGGCTGCGGCGCGGCGGGACTTCTTCCGAGGTCCGGCCGCGTGCATTTCGGGGGGACCGGAACTCAACTGCCGCTTCCAGGCGTACGCGCCTGCCCGAGGAGTAGTCGTTCGATGAGCGAGCATCGTCGCAAAATGCCGCAGCAGCAGCCGCCGACCGGCGGTCGTGCTGCGGCCCGGCGCGCCGCCCAGCAGCCGATGGGCCGCAGGTCGGCCCCGGGCCATGAGGTCCCCACGGGGTCCCCGTCGGCCTCGTACGGACCGCCCTCTTCCTATGGGGAGGAACAGCGTCCTTACGGAGGGCGTGCCGAGGCGCGGCGCGCGGCCCAGCGGGGCGGGCGCAGGCGCGCGCCCGAGGCCGGTGGACCGGGAGGTCCGGGCGGTGGACGGCGCGGCGGGGGCGGTGGCCACGGCGGCGGTCCCGGGAGGGGCCGGGGCGGCGGTCGCCCGCCGGGCAAGAAGCGGATGATCGACTACCCGCGGTACGGCAAGTACGGCTGGCGTCGCTGGGTGCCCTCGTGGAAGCTCACGACGGGCCTGTTCCTGGCGTTCTGCGGCGGCCTCATGGGCGCGGCGACCATCGCGTACGCCATGGTCGGCATCCCCGACGTGGCCCTCAGCGCCAAGCAGCAGAACAACGTCTTCTACTGGTCCGACAAGACCGTGATGGCGGCGACCGGCGGTGAGGTCAACCGCCAGATCGTCGGGATCGAGCAGATTCCGAAGGTCATGCAGGACGCCGTGATCTCGGCCGAGAACAAGACCTTCCGTACCGACTCCGGCATCGACCCCATGGGCATCGGCCGCGCGGTGTGGAACATGGCCAAGGGCGGTGAGACCCAGGGCGGCTCGACCATCACCCAGCAGTACGTGAAGAACAACCGCCTGGACGACCAGTCGCAGACGCTGACCCGCAAGGTGAAGGAACTCTTCATCTCCATGCGCGTCGGCAACGAGATGGAGAAGCCCGACATCATGGCGGGCTATCTCAACACCGCGTACTACGGGCGCGGCGCCTACGGCATCCAGGCCGCGGCCCGCACGTACTTCGGCAAGAACTCCCAGGAGCTCGATGCCAGCGAGTCCGCCTTCCTCGCCTCGCTGCTCAAGGGCGCGACGTACTACGACCCCGCCGGCAATCCCGAGATCGACCCCGACGCCACCGCGAAGGCGAACTACGACCGCGTGCACAAGCGCTGGTCGTGGATCCTCGACGAGATGGTCAAGGACGGCCACCTGCCGTCGGCGGAGCGGGCGAAGTACACCACCTTCCCCAAGGTGAAGGCGCGCACCGAAGGCCCGCAGTTGGGCGGCCAGATCGGCTACCTGGTCCGCACCGCCCAGTCGAGCATCCTCAACAACGACGAGCTGGGCATCAGCGAGCAGGACCTGGCCCGCGGCGGCTACGAGATCTACACCACCTTCGACAAGAAGAAGGTGAAGGCGCTCGAGACCTCGATCAAGAAGATCTACGAAGAGCACATCGACCCGGAGAAGCGCCCCAAGACCGACACCCACGTCCAGTTCGGCGGAGCCTCGGTGAACCCGGAGACGGGCGCGATCGTGGCGATCTACGGCGGCACCGACGCCACCAAGCACTTCACCAACAACGCCGACGAGACCGGTGCCCAGGTCGGTTCGACGTTCAAGCCCTTCGTGCTGGCCGCGGCGATGCGCGACGGCGTCCGGAACCCCAGGCTGGGGCCGGACCAGGGTCCCTCCTCGCGCACGCTCGTCGACCCGGACAAGAGCTACTACAACGCCCAGAACAAGCTGAGGATCAAGAACTACGACGGCACCATCTGGCATGACGAGAACGGCAAGGAGTGGCTCCAGGTCAACGACGACGACAAGAGCTACGACAGGATCAATCTGCGTACGGCGATGATGAAGTCCGCGAACTCGCCGTACGTGCAGCTCGGCATGGACGTCGGCATCGACAAGGTCCGCGAGGCGGCCGTCGACGCCGGCCTGCGCGAGGGCTCGCTCGTCAAGGCCAATGTCCCGTCCTTCTCCCTCGGCATCTCCAGCCCGAGCGCGATCCGCATGGCCGGCGCCTACGCGACCTTCGCCAACAACGGCGAACGCAACGACGTGTACTCGGTGGAGCGAGTCCTGAAGCAGGGCAAGGAGAAGTACAAGCACGAGTCCAAGCCCAAGCGGGTCTTCTCCACGGCCATCGCCAGCAACGTCACCGACGTCCTGAAGGACGTCGTCAAGGACGGCACCGGCAAGAAGGCCGCGCTCGACGACCGTGAGGCGGCCGGCAAGACGGGTACCACCGACGGCAACAACTCCGCCTGGTTCGTGGGGTACACCCCGCAGCTCTCGACCGCGATCGACATGTACCGCTTCGACGACGACGCCACCAACACGAAGCGCAAGTTCGAGTCCATGTTCGGCACCGGTGCCCAGCCGAAGATCCACGGCTCGTCGTTCCCGTCGCAGATCTGGCACGACTACATGACCGAGGCGCTCAAGGGCACCGAACCGAAGAGCTTCCCGGAGCCGGAGGAGCTGGACGCCGAGGGTGTCTACGGCGGCGGCATGGTCAGCCCGACCCCGACGCCTTCGGACACGCCGTCGTCGCAGACGCCGTCCATGACGCCGTCGACGACGCCGCCCACGCAGAAGCCGACCAAGACGCCGGACCCGGACAAGAGCTGCAGCGTCTGGGACTGGCCGTGCAACACGGACGGCGGCGCCACCACCGGCAACGACAACGGCGGATCCAACGGCGGACCCACCACGACACCGCCGCCGGACCCGACGGACAGCCCCAGCGCCGACAGCGGCGGCACGGGCAGGCCCAACGGCGGAACCTGGGGCAGCCTGGGCGGCTGACCCGCCGGCCCCGTGCCTTCGAGGGCCGTCGCGCCCGGTCCGTACCTCGTGTACGGCACCGGCCGCGGCGGCCCTCACCGTTTTCCCGGGGGCGTACGGCAGGATGTCCCCCATGCCGAGCCTCCAGAAGACGAGCCCTCCGCAGGACCCGGTGGTCTGCCCGACGCGCACGGACGACGTGGCCGCGTCGGGCAGCGAGCTGATCGGGGGGCCGATCGGGCGCCGGGCGCTGCTCGGTGCCGGGCGGCTCTCCCCGGTGCGCGTCGTCGTCCTGGTGGCCATCGGGATGTTTGCGCTCGGCATGGTGCAGAAGCTGCCCTGTTACAACTGGGCCTGGTTCCGCGGCACCACCTCCCAGTACACCCACGCCTGCTACTCCGACATTCCGCACCTCTTCTCCGGCCGCGGCTTCGCGGACGGCCTGGTGCCGTACTTCGACCGGATCGGTGGCGACATACCGTTCCTGGAGTACCCCGTCCTGACGGGGCTGTTCATGGAGGTCGCCGCCTGGCTGACGCCCGGCGGCGGTGATCCGACGGAGCGCGAGCAGGCGTTCTGGATGGCCAACGCGGGCCTGCTCATGGTGTGCGCGGCCGTCCTCGCGGTCTGTGTGGCCCGCACCCACCGCCGGCGCCCCTGGGACGGCCTGCTGGTGGCCCTCGCGCCGGCCTTCGCGCTGACCGCCACCATCAACTGGGACCTGCTGGCCGTCGCCATGACGGCCGCGGCGCTGCTGATGTGGTCGCGGGGCCGCCCGCTCGGCTTCGGCGTCCTGATCGGGCTCGCGACGGCCGCCAAGTTCTACCCCGCGCTGCTGCTCGTACCCGTGCTCCTGCTGTGCTGGCGGGCCGGGAGGTGGCGTGCGTGCGGGACGGCGATGCTCGGGGCGGCCGGAGCCTGGCTGGTGGTGAACCTGCCGGTGATGCTCCTCGCGCCCGAGGGCTGGAAGCAGTTCTACGTCTTCAGCACGGAGCGCAACGTCGACTTCGGGTCCGTCTGGCTGCTCATCAGCCAGATCACGGGCGAGTCGATCAGCCCGGGGACGGCGAACTACTACGCGCTGTTCCTGATGATGCTCGCCGTCGCGGGTCTCGCGTACCTGGCGTTCACCGCGCCCCGCAGGCCCCGCCTCGTCCAACTGGCCTTCCTGATCGTGGCGGCGTTCGTCCTCACCAACAAGGTCTACTCGCCGCAGTACGTCCTGTGGCTCATCCCGCTCGCGGCGCTCGCCCGGCCGCGCTGGCGGGACTTCCTGGTCTGGCAGACCTGCGAGGTCATGTACTTCCTGGGCATCTGGCTCTACCTCGCCTACACGACCAGCGGCAACAAGCAGGGTCTGCCGACCGACGGCTACCAGTTCGCGATCGTCCTGCACCTGCTGGGGACGCTCTATCTGTGCGCCCTCGTCGTGCGCGACATCCTGGTGCCCGACCGGGACGGGGTGCGGCGGGACGGCTCGGACGACCCGTCGGGCGGCGTCCTGGACGGCGCTGAGGACGACTTCGTGCTCGGCAGGGCGGCGCATCCGGTGCGGCACGCGGCACCGGCCGTGGAGGGGCCGCGGGTCGAGTGGGGCAGGCGGCGGGACATGGACTGGAGCGCTCCCCAGGAGTGAGAGCGGAAATCACGAGCGGCCCCCGGGATCTCCCCGGGGGCTGCTCGTCTTTTCAGGCTCAGCGCTCGACGATCCGGTCGTACTGGGTCGTGGTGTGGCGCAGATGGGCGACCAGCTCGTCGCCGACCTTCGGCTCCTGGGCGTCGGACGGCACGAACAGGATCGAGACCTGCATGTGCGGCGGCTCGGCGAACCAGCGCTGCTTGCCGGCCCAGACGAACGGCGAAAGGTTCCGGTTGACGGTGGCGAGCCCGGCACGGGCCACGCCCTTGGCGCGCGGCATCACGCCGTGCATCGCCTTGGGGGCCTCCAGGCCCACTCCGTGCGAGGTGCCGCCGGCGACCACCACGAGCCAGCCGTCGGAGGCGGCCTTCTGCTGGCGGTAGCCGAAGCGGTCGCCCTTGGCGACCCGGGTGACGTCGAGGACCGCGCCCCGGTACTCGGTGGCCTCGTGGTCGCCGAGCCACAGCCGCGTGCCGATCCGGGCGCGGAAGCGGGTCTGCGGGAACTGCTGCTGGAGCCGGGCCTGCTCGTCGGCGCGCAGATGGCTGACGAACATGGTGTGCAGCGGCAGCCGGGCGGCCCGCAGGCGGTCCATCCAGCCGATGACCTCCTCGACGGCGTCCGTGCCGTCCGTGCGGTCGAGCGGCAGGTGCAGGGCGAAGCCCTCGAGCCGTACGTCCTCGATGGCGGCGTGGAGCTGCGGAAGCTCCTCCTCCTTGATGCCGTGGCGCTTCATCGAGCTCATGCACTCGATGACGACCCGGGCGCCCACCAGGGCGTGCACCCCGTCCACGGAGGACACCGAACGGATCACCCGGTCGGGCAGCGGCACCGGCTCCTCGCCCCGCCGGAACGGGGTGAGGACGAGCAGGTCGCCGCCGAACCAGTCCTTGATCCGGGCGGCCTCGTACGTGGTGCCCACCGCGAGCATGTCGGCGCCGAAGCGGGCGGCCTCGTCGGAGAGCCGCTCGTGGCCGAAGCCGTAACCGTTGCCCTTGCAGACCGGGACGAGGCCCGGGAACTGGTCGATGACCGTCTTCTGGTGCGCCCGCCAGCGAGCGGTGTCGACGTAGAGGGAGAGCGCCATGGCCGGCCCGGAACCTTTCTGGTGGCTGCGGTGTATCAAAGGTGTGTACGAGACTACGCAAGCCTCGGTCGCGTCGTCAGCGACGCGACATGTAGATGTCCAGGGCCTTGTGCAGGAGCTTGTTCAGCGGGAAGTCCCACTCGCCGACGTACTCCACCGCCTCGCCGCCCGTGCCGACCTTGAACTGGATCAGACCGAAGAGGTGGTCGGTCTCGTCCAGCGAGTCCGAGATGCCGCGCAGGTCGTAGACGGTCGCGCCCATGGCGTAGGCGTCGCGCAGCATCCGCCACTGCATCGCGTTCGAGGGCCGGACCTCGCGGCCGATGTTGTCGGAGGCGCCGTAGGAGTACCAGACGTGGCCGCCGACGACGAGCATGGTGGCGGCGGAGAGGTTCACGCCGTTGTGGCGGGCGAAGTAGAGGCGCATGCGGTTGGGATCCTCGTTGTTGAGGACGGTCCACATGCGCTGGAAGTACGAGAGCGGGCGCGGCCGGAAGTGGTCGCGGACGGCCGTGATCTCGTAGAGGCGCTGCCACTCGGCGAGGTCCTCGTAGCCGCCCTGGACGACCTCGACGCCGGCCTTCTCGGCCTTCTTGATGTTGCGGCGCCAGAGCTGGTTGAAGCCCTTGAGGACGTCGTCGAGCGAGCGGCCGGCGAGCGGGACCTGGAAGACGTAGCGGGGCTGGACGTCACCGAAGCCGGCGCCGCCGTCCTCGCCCTGCTGCCAGCCCATCTTGCGCAGACGGTCGGCGACCTCGAAGGCGCGCGCCTCGATGTGGGTGGCCTCGACGTCCCGCAGGCGCTTGACGTCCGGGTCCTGGATGCCGGACTTGATGGCGGCGGCGTCCCAGCGGCGGATGACGACCGGCGGGCCCATCTTCACGGAGAAGGCGCCCTGCTGCTTCAGATGCGCGAGCATCGGCTGCAGCCACTCCTCGAGGTTCGGGGCGTACCAGTTGATGACCGGGCCCTCGGGCAGATAGGCGAGGTAGCGCTTGATCTTGGGAAGCTGGCGGTAGAGCACCAGGCCGGCGCCGACCAGCTCGCCGGTCTTGTCGAACCAGCCGAGGCTCTCCGAGCGCCACTCGGTCTTCACATCCGCCCACGCCGGGACCTGGCAGTGACTCGCCGCGGGCCGGCTCTGGATGAATGCCAGATGCTGCTCTCGGCTGATGGTCCTCAGGGTCAGGCTCATGCGGGGCGCTCCTCGGCAGGTGTGTCCCCATCGGTTCAGGGGCTCCGGCTCTCGCGCCGAAGCCTACTGCGAGCGGGGAGCACCCCGAATGGCCGTGGTGACCCGTCCGGGCCAGTGGCGGGGCGGATCAGCCGTCCACCACTAGTTGATCACGATGCCGCTGAAGAGTCCTCCGTGGGCCATGCCGAGGTAGAAGCCCACTCCGGCGGCGCCCAGCCCGATGATCAGCAGGAAGCGCTCCCGGGTCGTCGCGGAGATGAACTGGCCGTAGCCACCGGCGAGGATTCCGAGCAGGCCGGTCCACGAGGTCAGCACGTGCAGGTGGTGGAACCCGGCCGTGACGAGGGAGACGACGCCGAGCACGAGGGTCACGGCGACGAGGGTGTCCTGCAGCGGGTGGGGCTTGCCGTCCGTGGCGAAGAGGGAGTGTCCGGGGTCGGGTCGCATTGCCTGTGCCATGAGGGCCTCCTGGCGTGCCGTCCTGTCGGCGGCGCCCTGTGACGCCGCCGACATCCGATGTGTCCAGATTGCGTCCCTTCACCACCGGATTTCAACCGCAGGCCGATGTACGGGTAGTCTGTACGGTCTGCACCGGTGTCTGCCCAGGTCCGTCCAGGATCCCGACAGCACCCCCCTCGCCGGTCGAGGGGGACTGTCAGTGGTGGCCGATACCGTTGCTCACGCATCACGACCCTCCTGCCACGGAACGACCGTGGCCGCTGAGTCCAAAGGAGGTGGGTTCCACATGCGTCACTACGAGGTGATGGTCATCCTCGACCCCGATCTCGAGGAGCGCGCTGTCTCCCCGCTGATCGAGAACTTCCTCTCCGTCGTCCGTGAGGGCAACGGAAAGGTCGAGAAGGTCGACACCTGGGGCCGTCGTCGTCTCGCCTACGAGATCAAGAAGAAGCCCGAGGGCATCTACTCGGTCATCGACCTGCAGGCCGAGCCTGCGGTCGTCAAGGAGCTCGACCGCCAGATGAACCTGAACGAGTCGGTCCTCCGGACCAAGGTCCTCCGCCCCGAGACCCACTGAGCCTTCCGCTCACAGGTACTCGGGTCCGAGTAGCAGTAAGCAGCCAGAAGCAATCCCGCCGAGAGGTTCACCCATGGCAGGCGAGACCGTCATCACGGTCGTCGGCAATCTTGTCGAAGACCCCGAGCTGCGCTTCACCCCGTCCGGTGCGGCGGTCGCGAAGTTCCGTGTCGCGTCCACTCCCCGCACCTTCGACCGTCAGACCAACGAGTGGAAGGACGGCGAGAGCCTGTTCCTGACCTGCTCGGTCTGGCGTCAGGCGGCGGAGAACGTCGCCGAGTCGCTTCAGAAGGGCATGCGCGTCGTCGTGCAGGGCCGTCTGAAGCAGCGGTCCTACGACGACCGTGAGGGCGTCAAGCGCACGGTCTTCGAGCTGGATGTCGAGGAAGTCGGCCCCAGCCTGAAGAACGCCACGGCCAAGGTCACCCGCACCACCGGTCGCGGTGGCCAGGGCGGCTACGGCGGCGGTCAGCAGGGTGGCGGCGGTGGCGGCTGGGGTGGCAACTCCGGCGGTGGCCAGCAGGGCGGCGGAGCTCCCTCCGACGACCCCTGGGCCTCCGGCGCCCCGTCCGGCGGCCAGCAGGCCGGCGGCGGTGGCGGCTGGGGCGGCAATTCCGGCGGCGGCTACTCGGACGAGCCTCCCTTCTAGGGCACGCGCCCCTGAAGCAGCTCGTACCCCAACTTCTTGATCACACAGGAGAAACACCATGGCGAAGCCGCCTGTGCGCAAGCCTAAGAAGAAGGTCTGCGCGTTCTGCAAGGACAAGGTCGCGTACGTCGACTACAAGGACACGAACATGCTGCGGAAGTTCATTTCCGACCGCGGCAAGATCCGTGCCCGCCGCGTGACCGGCAACTGCACGCAGCACCAGCGTGACGTCGCCACGGCCGTCAAGAACAGCCGTGAGATGGCGCTGCTGCCCTACACGTCCACCGCGCGATAAGGGAAGGGTGACCGAAAAATGAAGATCATCCTCACCCACGAGGTCTCCGGCCTCGGTGCCGCTGGCGACGTCGTCGACGTCAAGGACGGCTACGCTCGCAACTACCTGGTCCCGCGCGGTTTCGCGATCCGCTGGACCAAGGGTGGCGAGAAGGACGTGGCGCAGATCCGCCGCGCCCGCAAGATCCACGAGATCGCGACCATCGAGCAGGCCAACGAGATCAAGGCCCAGCTCGAGGGCACGAAGGTCCGCCTGGCCGTTCGCTCCGGCGACGCCGGCCGTCTCTTCGGCTCCGTGACCCCGGCCGACATCGCTGCCGCGATCAAGTCCGCGGGTGGCCCGGACGTCGACAAGCGTCGCGTCGAGCTCGGTTCGCCGATCAAGACCCTGGGCTCGCACCAGGTGTCCGTGCGTCTGCACCCCGAGGTTGCCGCGAAGCTCGGCGTCGAGGTCGTCGCCGCGTAACGCTGCCATCGGGCAGTCTGCGCTCAGCAGTCAGGAAGGGCCGCACCCCTCGGGGTGCGGCCCTTCCGCCGTTTCACGTGAAACATCCCGGGCGGGCGTTCCACTCCTCAGCGGGTGGCGCCGGTGACGATCCAGCGGCCTGAACGGGTGCGGAACCAGAGGGTCGCCAGGCGGACGGTCATCATGAGCGTCATCGCTCCCCAGAGCGCGGTCAGGCCGCCACCGAGTGCCGGGACCAGCAGGGCGACCGGGGCGAAGACGACCAGGGTGAGCAGCATGGCCCAGGCGAGGTAAGGGCCGTCACCCGCGCCCATGAGGACCCCGTCGAGGACGAAGACGACCCCCGAGACCGGTTGGAAGAGGGCCACGACCAAGAGGGCGGGCAGCAAGGTGTCCTGGACGACGGTGTCACCGGTGAAGAGCGGGATGAAGAGGGGTCGGGTGAGGACGAGCAGCAGTCCGAGGACCACCCCGGAGACCACGCCCCACTGGATCATGCGGCGGCAGACCTGGCGGGCGCCCTCCGCGTCGTCGGCGCCGAGGTAACGGCCGATGATGGCCTGGCCGGCGATGGCGATCGCGTCGAGGGCGAAGGCCATGAGGCTCCACAGGGACAGGATGATCTGGTGGGCGGCGACATCGGCGTCGCCGAGCCGGGCCGCCACGGCGGTGGCGATCATCAGGACGGCCCGGAGCGAGAGCGTACGGACCAGGAGCGGGACGCCGGCCTGGGCTCCGGCTCTGATGCCGGCGACATCGGGGCGCAGGGAGACTCCGTGGCGCCGGGCGCCCCGGACGACCACGAAGAGATAGGCGGCGGCCATGCCGATCTGGGCGATGACCGTGCCCCAGGCGGAGCCCGCGATGCCGAGCCCGGCGCCGTAGACCAGACCCACGTTCAGGGCGGCGTTGGCGGCGAAGCCGGCGATGGCGACGTAGAGCGGGGTCCGGGTGTTCTGGAGGCCGCGCAGGACGCCGGTGGCGGCCAGGACGACGAGCATGGCGGGGATGCCGAGGATGGAGATCCGCAGATAGGTGAGGGCGTGGGGCGCGGCCGTGTCGGAGGCGCCGAAGACGTCGACGAGCCAGGGTGCGGTGGGGAGGGTGAGGGCGACGACGCCGGCGGCCAGGAGGAGGGCGAGCCAGATGCCGTCGATGCCCTGGCGGATGGCGGACGGGAGATCGCCGGCGCCGACGCGGCGGGCGACGGCGGCGGTGGTGGCGTAGGCGAGGAAGACGAAGACGCTCACCGCGGTGGAGAGCAGTGTCGAGGCGATGGCGAGGCCGGCGAGTTGGGGGGTGCCGAGGTGGCCGATAATGGCGCTGTCGACCATGAGGAACAGGGGCTCGGCGACGAGAGCGCCGAAGGCGGGGACGGCGAGGGAGACGATCTCGCGGTCGTGTTGCCGTCGAACGGCCTTGGGGGTCGCGGGAGCCTGGTGCACACGCCCAATGTAATCTTCCACAGGTAAGCGACGCAATGCGCCTGTGACCATTACTTTCGGCGCGACAGGGCCTTCGGGTGTGCGCCGTTTGTTCTGATCTTGAGGTGGGCGCGAAAGTTTTTCTCCCCCACAGCCCGTGGATGGAAAAGCAGCAGGTCAGAGCCCTTCCGTGGGGTGGGTTATGAGTTTGTCCACACGGCTGTCCCCCGGTCCGTGCACAGGATCCGGGGAGTTCTCCACAGCTTCTGGGTCTTCACCCACAGGCCCTGTGGATAACCAGATTGGCTGACGGTGCGGAGGGGCCTACCGTGGTCCGGCGCCCGACGCGCCAGAAGCGGAGTCAAAGCCTCTTGTTTGTCCGAGCCGTGGCGTAAGAAAGAGTGGCACGGTGAGGTCCGCGGAGCGGACGGGAGGAGGTGGCTTGGGTGAGCATTCCCGAGCCCTTGGACGATCCCTGGGCCGACAGCGGACCCGGTGACCGGCTGCCCACCCGTACCCGCGGTGAGGCCCGCGGGCGGGGCAGGGGCCGGGAGGACCAGCACGAGCGCGGCAGCGAAGGCGGCTGGGACGCGGGGATCTCCGGCTTCGAGCGGGTCCCTCCCCAGGACCTCGACGCCGAGCAGTCCGTCCTCGGCGGCATGCTGCTCTCCAAGGACGCCATCGCCGATGTCGTCGAGATCATCAAGGGTCACGACTTCTACAAGCCGGCCCACGAGACGATCTACGCGGCGATTCTCGACCTGTACGCGAAGGGCGAGCCGGCCGACCCCATCACGGTCGGCGCCGAGCTCACCAAGCGCGGTGAGATCACCCGGGTCGGCGGCGCCTCGTACCTCCACACGCTCGTCCAGTCGGTGCCCACCGCCGCCAACGCCTCGTACTACGCGGAGATCGTCCACGAGCGGGCCGTGCTGCGCCGGCTCGTGGAGGCCGGTACCAAGATCACGCAGATGGGATACGCGGCCGACGGCGACGTCGACGAGATCGTCAACCGCGCCCAGGCCGAGATCTACCAGGTCACCGAGCAGCGCACCACCGAGGACTATCTGCCGCTCGGCGACATCATGGAGGGCGCCCTCGACGAGATCGAGGCGATCGGCTCCCGCAGCGGCGAGATGACCGGTGTGCCCACGGGCTTCACCGACCTCGACGCGCTCACCAACGGTCTGCACCCGGGCCAGATGATCATCATCGCGGCCCGTCCCGCCATGGGTAAGTCCACGCTGGCGCTGGACTTCGCCCGGGCGGCCTCCATCAAGCACAACCTGCCCAGCGTCATCTTCTCCCTCGAGATGGGGCGCAACGAGATCGCGATGCGTCTGCTCTCGGCCGAGGCCCGGGTGGCGCTGCACCACATGCGCTCCGGCACCATGACCGACGAGGACTGGACCCGGCTCGCCCGCCGGATGCCCGACGTCTCGCAGGCCCCCCTCTACATCGACGACTCGCCGAACCTGTCGATGATGGAGATCCGCGCCAAGTGCCGCCGCCTCAAGCAGCGCAGCGGGCTCAAGCTCGTCATCATCGACTACCTCCAGCTCATGCAGTCCGGCGGCTCCAAGCGCGCCGAGAGCCGCCAGCAGGAGGTCTCCGACATGTCGCGAAACCTCAAGCTCCTCGCCAAGGAGCTGGAGCTCCCGGTGATCGCGCTCTCCCAGTTGAACCGTGGCCCGGAGCAGCGCACCGACAAGAAGCCGATGGTCTCCGACCTCCGTGAGTCCGGCTCCATCGAGCAGGACGCGGACATGGTCATCCTCCTGCACCGCGAGGACGCCTACGAGAAGGAGTCCCCCCGCGCCGGCGAGGCCGACATCATCGTCGGCAAGCACCGTAACGGCCCGACGGCGACCATCACCGTGGCCTTCCAGGGTCACTACTCGCGCTTCGTCGACATGGCACAGACCTGATCATCGCGGACTCCCGTGGCCCGAGACCGCGGACCGATCGGTGCCCGTCCGGCTCGGGGACCTTCCCGTCGACCGGTGCGGCATGGTCGTCGGCGACGCCGCGGGGCTGGACGCGTGAACGGGAATGGACGACGAGCCGGCCGACGGCCTCGCCGATGTCTTCTACTGGGGCCGGTACGCGGACGACGCGCAGGCACGGTTCGGTGGTGAGCGGATCGCGCAGTACGGCGTCGACGGCCCGCACGGGTGGCTCGACCTCCCGCTGGCCGAAGCAGCCGCCCGCGCGGCCGAACTCACCGCGTGGTGCGACCGTCTCCATGGCAGGGGCCTCATGGTCTCGGTCGACAAGCACACCGACTTCCACCGCTCCCGGCGGGCCGGGTGGCACCATCCGCTCCGCGTCGGTGCGATCGAGGTCGGCGGCTGTCCGGTGCTCGGGATCGAATGGGACCCGGGCGACCACTCGATCAGGCACCGCGGTGAGCGTGACGCCGGCCAGGTCTATCCGGTCACACTCGAAGCCGACGAGACGGGAGAGATGGTGATGCGGTGGACCATCCCGCCCTACGACTGCGACGACGAAGGCGAGTGACGAGCCCAGCCCTGGGGGATCCGCCACCGTAGTGAGAACCTACAGTGGGCGCTGCCTCACCCGTGGGGCAGCGGCGTGCCGGAGCAACGGGCCGCCGTTCTCCGACAGTTCTCGCGGAGAGAGCGACCGAGGCGTCCCCGGAGGTTCCCGGCATGAACGACGGCGGTTCCGTCGGCTGCACCACGACTGATCCGGCGACCGAGGTGTTTGTCGCGCACCGGAAGCTGCTCTTCACGGTCGCCTACGAGATGCTCGGGTCGGCGGCCGACGCCGAGGACGTGGTGCAGGAGACCTGGCTGCGGTGGATGAAGGTCGATCTGGAGCAGGTCGGGGACCGACGGGCGTATCTGGTCAGGATCACGACCCGGCAGGCGCTCAACCGGTTGCGCACGATGAAGCGGCGCCGCGAGGCGTACGTCGGGCAGTGGCTGCCCGAGCCGCTGCTGACCGCGCCGGACGTGGCCGAGGACGTCGAGCTGGCCGAGAGCGTGTCGATGGCGATGATGCTCGTCCTCGAAA